>NZ_CP136422.1:685000-1037500 GCF_034355335.1 Blautia coccoides | reverse complement strand
TGCCCATTCTTTTGGGGTAAGGTTTCCCAATGTCAGGCTCGGTGTCTCATTTAACAATACTTCAGATGTAGCAACATCAACTACTACATCCCAACACTTTGCAAAGCTTCCGGCATTTGCATAGTTATTCAAAAGTTCAAGCTGGAACTTACTTGCGCCATCTGTACTGGACGGCTTTCCGGGCGGCAGATAACCATGTTCAAAACAACCATCATTATAGTGATCCCATAGGAATCTGAAAAAATTCAGAAACTCTTCATCCTCTGCACACTCTGCTGAGATAGCCATTGGAGTACCGCCATTATAGAATCCATCTTCCGGTGCGGTTACATCTTCCTCACCTAAAGCCGGCATAGTAAAAATACCAATATTATCTAATAATTCCATATTTTCATCGCCAAAAATATTAAGATCCCAAGATCCTGAATAATACATGCCTGCATCGCCATTAACAACAAGCTGAGCAACCGTTGAAGAATCTGCGGTAGTCCAACCTTCCTGGAAATACTGACCAATATCCTCTATAAACTGAGCACCCGCCAGACCGACTTCAGATGAAAAAGCTTCCTCGCCAGCTGCTGCCTCATCAATAAACTCGTTGCCAGTCATCCTGTAAGGAACAAATGCGAGATACCTGAGAAGTCTCCACGCACCATCCATAGCAATGGGGGTCTTACCGGTGTCTTTGATTTTTTGACATACTTCAAGAAGCTCGTCCAGAGTTGTCGGGGCAGAATCTATACCTGCTTTTGCAAAAACATCCTTGTTATAATAAAAGAACTCCGCCTGGCTTTGCCAGCTGACACCGCAAATTTCACCGTCGCTTGTGCTTGGATAATTAAGTGATATAGGGTAGAAATTATCTCTGATACCCAGCTTATCATATATATCACCTACATTGGCAACTGCTCCTGCATCCCACAGCTTATAGAAAAATGAGTCAATATCACAGGTAAACCAGTCCGGTAACTCATTGCTTGCTGCCAGCGTACGGATTTTCTGGTTTCTTGCCTGTTGATCGCTTATGTACTCAATTGTCATAGTAAAGTTAGGATTTACCTGCTCCTTATACATTTCTACGATATCCAACAGGTTTTGCACTCCACCTCCCGTCTCACTTTGGGCAATATAATAAATCTCATACTCTTCGCCCGTTGTTTGGTAACCACTGTCCCCGGTCACGGCATCATCCGATTCTCCTCCAGCCGATGTGCTGTCTTTAGATGCCTGATCGGCTGAACCAGGCGTCTCTTTGCTGCCACATCCTGTAAAGAGACTTGCAAGTAAGCTAAGACCAAGCAGCATACTAATTACGGTTTTTCTTTTCTTCATTTCTTTCTCCTTTCAAATACACGTTTTTTAATGATATATTTAGTTTATCATTCACTAAATTCTAAAAGAATGGAATTTTGTAAAGGGATTTGCAAAATAGTCCAGCTCATTAGTATCTGCTTTAACCAAATATTCTCTAAAACTAATATAGATTTGATTCCTTACCCTTTTCTTCCGGAATATAACCTAAAGAGTTTTTCATTTGAATAAGCATAACACTGTGCTTCGGTAAAAGGACTTCATAGCTTTCCCCCATTAAGTTCAGCTCCACGTTTTTTATTGCAAAATCCGAATATGGTAAAATACATTCCGAACTATAGAGTGTGGATACAATAGTTTCACCATATTTAGGAACAATAAATTTTTTGGTACTATCGTAAGAACGGTTAATAAGCGTTATCGTCAGCACGTTATCTTTTTCCGTTGCCACAGCATCCTCCACAGCAAAACAAAGCTTTCCATTTATATGATTCTTCATTACAGAGAACATCTGTCCGCTGGGCGTCAGAAAGGATTTATCCCACTCCACCCGAATGGCTCCTTCATTTACCGCTTCAAAATGACAGGCCATTTGGATTCCTGAAGGGTCTGCTTCCTCAATCAACATATGAAGCATTGCAGCAGTAAATATTCCATCATTGACACTCTTAGGACGATACCATCCATACCAGACATTCCACTCATCGAAAGAAATCCTCAGCGTATCATTATTTAACTCACTTCTCATTTTGTGTACCAGTTCTCTACACTGTGTATTTACTTTACTAACACATTCATAATATTCTTCCGCATATTTATCTGGATCTGCGAATAGCGGTTGGGCCACATAGGAGTGCAATGACACCAGCGGTGCAATCTGCCCTAATGGTCTGGCCGCGTGTTCCACCCAGTCTTTATTCGGATATGGGCCAGAGGAACATAAATTAAGACCGGGGGATACCTCGAGCATCTTTCTACCGAATTCGATTCCCTTCTTACCATATCCAACCGGAGTATTATCCCCTTCCATATGACCATAACCAAATTCATTACCCAAAGACCAAAACCGAACATTATATGGTTCTCTATATCCTCGTTCAATCCTTAGACGTCCATATTCTGTATCTTCATCCCCGTTACAATATTCTACCCACTGAGCACATTCCTCCGGTGTATTCCAAGTGGGATTAATAGTGATAAAAGGTTCTGCTCCAATCTCACGGCAGAGTGCTATAAAATCGTCGGTATTAATCTCATTAAAATCGTATCCCATTGAGTGTGGCTGTGTTTCCAAACCTAAATAGGATTCAAACGGAGCTCTCATATCGACTGGCAGCAGGCCATCCTTCCAGTTATATTCTCCGGCAAAATTACCTCCGGGCCAACGTAGCAGCTTCACTCCCATTTCCCGCAATAATTCTATGACATCAGGCCGCATACCACGGAAATTTTTTTCCGGAAGTAAAGAAACTGCACCTATACATATGGTTCCGTACCCTTCAAAACTGATGGTGATATTTGCATTTTCATCCAGCTCTGGGGCATGCAGAATCACAGATTTCACTTCAAAGTCTGTCTTGTTATATTCCAATTTTTTATGTATATATATATTGCCGTCTCGATCCGTCAACGCAATCCGTATGACAGTTGGCTGCCAAACTTTTACTGCCAATCTGCATTCATAATTACAATGCTTCTGTAACGATATGCCGCTCTGTCCAATTCCGCTTTCTTCCTTTCCATAATAGTTTACAATAGTCACCGCATTGCATTCATGCCTTCTCTTCATATGATAGTCTTCCGCATGCCGTGTGTAACCTTCACCTGCATGTAAAACAAATACATCTTCCTTCTCGTTAAAGATAATATTGGTTTTCTCTCCGATTCGATACCACTCCGCCGGACAGCCATCGTAGCACCCTGGTTTTCCTGCAAATTTTCTGTTTTTTAACATCTGCGCAGAAATTCCGTTATAAATACAGGATCTGGTGTGTTCCAAATTATTACCAAACAAAAACGGGGACACAGTTACATCTGTATTGAAGTCCGGACACACCTGCACAGTCTTACAATATTCATCAAATTTCTCTTGTCTTTTTTCCAAGCTCATATCAAATCCTCCTGGTATTATTGGGCTTTATTTTGTTTCTTTAAATTAACTTTAGTTTATCAACTCATTGAATTTAAAGAAATGGAAATTCATAAACAGACATGTAAAATAATAAAGTAAGATAGCTATGGCACTATATCCACGCGTCTCCGCTTATAAATTTGTCCTCCTCAAAAGAATCCTTGCATATTTTCCCCACTTCCATAATAAGTTATAAAAAGGAATGCAGGAGGTGCAGCCATGAGCTCAAAGACCAAGATTGTCGTATTACATATGAAAGAAGTCATTTATACCATTATTTTCGTGGTACTTGCCATTCTTCTGGCGGTTCTTCTCTTTATGATGTTCGGAAAAGACCGGAAAGCCGACTCAGCCGCCACTTCAGCCGCTGTCTACCACGCTGGCGTTTATAAAAGCCCCATAACACTAAACGGCAACACATTTGATGTAGAGGTCACTGTGGATGAAAACCACATAAATGCCATATCTCTGGTAAATCTAAGCGAGACCACCACTGCCATGTATCCGCTGATGGAGCCGGCACTGGATGCGCTCTCCAGCCAGATATACGCATCACAGACCACGGAAAACATCACCTACACAGACGAAAACAAATACACCTCAATGCTTCTGCTGGACGCGATCAACGAGGCCCTTGACAAAGCAAAAGCCGACTGAAAGACCATGGCCGGCATAACAGGCCGAAGCTTTTTAAAACGGGGATGTTCCGGAGCATCCCCGTTTTTTTCTGTCATTCACGTCTGCCATTCACATCTGTCATTCAAACCTGCATTTCCCAAGACTGCTTCTCAATTTATAGTAAGAGTTTCCCCCGCATAGATCAGATTAGAATTTGCTATCCCGTTGGCCGCCGCAAGCTGCGAAACCGTAGTTCCAAACCTGAGAGCGATTCCTGACAGCGTATCGCCGTAACGCACAACATAAGTTCTCCCCACATTCCCCGTACTTCCCGAGGAAGATATCTGCAGGACCTCGCCCGGATAGATCAGGTTCGGATCAGAGATATGATTCATAGCCGCAAGCCGCGCAACAGACGTCCTGTACATCCTTGCGATTCCCCAAAGGGTATCCCCTCTGCGCACCAGATATGTGCGGTCTGCTTCCGAAGACGGAGCATTATCCATAAGCGTGATCTTTAAAACCTCTCCCGGGTAGATCAAATTGGGATTACCAATTCCATTCTCCGAAACAATAGCCGAAACACTGGTTCTGTACATCCCGGCTATCCCCCAAAGAGTGTCCCCGCTTCTGACGGTATATTCCACCACAGAGGCAGAAGGCTCCGGCATAGGCACCGGCCTTACCACATTCACGGGTTTCTCTAAAAACATCGCATCCGTAAAATGATCCAAATCCACATATCCGGATATCCCCGCCACGGTACCAGTGTCCGAATACTGCCATCCGGCCCAGGCATCCCAGTTCACCTGTGAGGACGGTGTGGAAACACCATATTCCGCGATCCAGAGAGGATAATCCGTAAGTTCTCCCCCAAACGTAGCCCCGGCATTATAGGCGTCGCTGTACACTACTGTGCCCTTACCGCTCAGGCTCTCCACTGTTCTGACAAAAGCCAGCCCAATCTCATTGGCCTGGGCACTGCTTAAGCTGGTCAGATCCTCAAAATCCATAGCCAGACGGCACTGGAACTCCTTTCCCTGAATCGTATTCACAAAAAAATGGGCCTGATACTCAGCCTGGGAAACTGTCCTGGCTGTCACATAATGATAAAATCCCACATTCAGCCCGGCTGCTCTGGCTCTCTCATAGTTCTGCGCAAAATACGGGTCCGTATAGTCGCACCCCAGGCTGGACCTGATATAAACCGTATCCACCCCGGACGCAGCCACCTTATTAAAATCAATGTCCCCCTGCCACATACTCACATCAATCCCCTGATGTCTCTCCCCTTCTTCCGGCGGCAGCGCAAAAACCGATGTACATCCCAACAACATTAAAACACCAAAAAACAATATATATGAAGATACTTTCCGAATCATACCAATAAAAATCCTTTTTTCTCTATCATATGACCCTTATTCTCATCTGCCACCCTTTCTTCTTGATCCGTCCCGTTTTTTTATAACGTTTTCATCCTCTTGAGCACTAGCTTCTGCGGCGCCCAATAAGCGTCCCAAGCAAAAACAGGAATATCCCGTAGGGATTATGCGCCTTTCAGCACATGATTCCTACGGGATATTCCTGTTTTGGGGTTAAAAATAAATTCCTTATTCACTGACAGGCTCTTATGTCGTAAAAGGGGCACGCCTATCCTTTCACTGCCCCTGCCAGGATCGCATTCTGCACCTGTCTGCTTAATAAGATATAGATCAAAAGCACCGGGAACGTAGCCACTACCATTCCCGCTCCTATAGGTCCCCATTCTGTGTAATACATACCTGCCAGACTCTGGATACCTACCGTGAGTGTCTTATATTTTTCATCACTGATAAAGGTCATTGCAAACATCAGCTCATTCCAGGAAGATAAAAAAGTAAAAATGGCAATGGTGGCAAGTGCTGGCCGGACCAGAGGTAAGATCACCCTGAAAAAAGTCTGATAAATGTTACATCCGTCTATACAGGCTGCCTCTTCCATCTCATACGGCACGGTAGAATAATGATTGCCCAGTACCATGATCCCAAAAGGAAGCGCAAACACAATATAGGGTATAATGATCGCCAGCGGCGTATTCAAAATATTCAACTTCTTAAATACGATAAACAGCGGAAGCAGTGTTGCGTGAATGGGGATTGTCAGCCCCGCCATGAAAAACCAGTAAGCCGCTCCCCGCAGTTTCCACTTCATTCTTGTCACTGCATAGGCAACCATGGAGATGAGGACAGTAGATATAACGATGACCACAACCGCCACCATTATGCTGTTGCCCAGGTATCTCAAAACCTTTCCCCCAAGCAGCGCATTCTCATAGTTTTTTATCAGCCAGTTTTCAGGAGGCCCCATAATGTTGCCGCCAAAGATTTCCTGATTACTCTTGAACGAGAAAAACACCAGCCAGATCAGCGGATAAACCGAAGTCACTGTAAAAAAGAGTAAAAATAACATAAGGATCAATTTCACACACTTTTTGCAGATGCTGCTTTTTAATACTTCTCTCATGTTCTTCCTCCTCCTTTTAATATTCAATGGGTGATGTCTTCACCAGCCGCTGCAGCAGATACGCTATGACAATACACTCCACTACAATAAAGATTGCCGCCGCACTTCCGTACCCGTAGCGGTTGATGACAAAAATACTGTTGAACATCAAAGAGCTGGGCACTTCCGTAGAATTCACCGGGCCGCCGTTTGTCAGTACGTAAATCATGTCAAATGCTTTTAAAGAACCTGTGATAACGAAGATGGCACATGTTTTTAAAGTGGGAAGAATTAAAGGTATCGTAATTTTGATGGCTGCCTTTATCCCTGTCGCTCCATCTATCTGCGCAGATTCATGGATATCCTTTGGAATGGCCTTGATCGCCGTATATAACAGCAGCATATGATATCCTATATTCTGCCAGATGATAGGGATAAATACGCTGAATAAAGCGGTATTCACATCACCTATCCAGTTTTGTGTCAGATTTTCCAGTCCTATCATTTTCAGCAGTTCATTCAAAACCCCGTAATTAGGGTTATAAATTTTAAGCCAGAGCTGACCAACCACTACTGTAGACAAGGTAACCGGTATAAAAAAAATGGTACGAAAGATAATCTCACCCTTTACATGGGACGCCAAGATCAGCGCCAGGATCAAAGCCAATGGCAGCTGGATGAGCAGTGTAAAGATACCGAGAAGGAAGGAATTGATCACCGCCCTGTGAAAAATAGCATTTTGAAACATTTCTATGTAATTATCAAGACCCACAAAAATCCCTTTTCCGATACCATCCCAGTCCAACACACTGTAATAAAGAGAAAACAGTATAGATGCAATCAGCAGGCCCCCAAACAACAGAAAAGACGGAAGCGTAAATATAGCGATTGCCTTTTTATTTCCTAAAAATCTATCCAAAACAGCACCTCCCTGCTTTTAAAACGGCAGCATAATCTATGGGATAGAGATTATGCTGCCGAAATTCTATTATTTCCTGGTTGCCGTCATTGCCTCTATATATTGTTCCGCTGTCGTCTGCTTCGCATAGATCCCCTGCAAAGAATTACTGTGGATATCTGCTGTCTCCGCATCCAGCAGGGTATCCCATGCCAGGCAGAACCCGTCTGCGTTTTCCATCAGATCCGTTAAGTTTTTCTGCATATCCTGCAATTTGACGTCTCCTTCATATTTCCATGTGGGAAGGTGCGCACCGCTCTCGTAGCCATAATCAGAAAATTTCTGGCTCATAAATACGGCAAACTCTACAGCTTCTTCTTTTTGTTTGGATTCAGAGGATACCAATAATGTGGCACTGGCGCCGCCCACGTAAGTATCCTGTTTCTCGGCTCCGCCCTCAACTGTAGGCCAGTTTGTCACTGTCAGATGTCCTGCCAGTGGAGAATCTTCATCTAAATTGGCAACGCCCCAGCTTCCGTTATAGAACATAGCTGCTCTGCCTTCCAGGAATTCATTCTTCGCCTCGTCATTGGTGAGCGCCACTGCGCTGTCTGAAAAGACACCTGCATTGACCATTTTTTCTAACTCATTAGCCGAATTTTTCACAAAATCCTGGTCAAAATTGCCTTCTCCGTTGAGCAGCTTTGTATTTTCATCAACACCTCCGTAGCGAAGGGCAAGTATGCCGAATGGGAACAGCCCCGGCCACTTATCTTTTTCTCCCAAGGACACAGGTGTGATACCGTTTTCCACAAATACCTTAGATACCTCATACATCTCATCCATAGTTTCCGGTATTTTCAGGCCATACTGGTCAAATAATTCCTGATTGCACATAAGTACGCCGATAAAGCTGTCTAAGGGAAGTCCGTATAAGGAATCATCATAATAAAAATTATTACAAATATTGGGCATCATTTTATCCATATCAATAACACCGCTTTCCACATAAGGATCAAGGTTTTCCACAATCCCTGCCTTTACAAAGGACTGGGAAAATCCGCCGCCCCAGGAATAAAATACATCCGGCGCTGAACCTGCTGCCAGGGTTGTTTTCAGCTTTGTCTTATAAGCCTCATTATCCGTTTTATCCTCTTTGACGGTTACATTGGGATGTGTCTCTTTGTATTCCTCCAATGCTTTATTCCAGGCCATTACCTGACTGTCTGTCTCATTCACCATAATGTGGGATACGGTCAGTTCTATTCCTTTTTCGTCCCCGTTATCCGCCTCTTTCTTTTTGGTCTCTGACCCTCCTTCACTTCCGCAAGCCGCCAAAGACATTACCATTGCAGCCGCCATAAATGCTGCTAATCCTTTTTTGCTGTTTTTCCTCATTTTCCTTTTTTGCTGGGATTCCCCAGCAATTCCTCCTTTCTGAGTTCTAGAGCGTGTCTTAAAATTCATTCCTGCAATCTGCACGCTCTAACGTTTTCTTATAAATGTATTATAGCTATTTCTGCGCTTTCTTTTACTTTTGCTTTTTACTATTTCTATTAATATTTTTACCATTGCATTTAAATTTCTATTTTGGAGTGTGTCTTAAACTCAAAAAACTGCACCGCTTCAGAAAGCCGGTGCAGTTTCATTTATAAAGCTATGACTCTTTATATGGGGTCTAACGTTTTTTGGATCGGTATTCATAGGGTGTGCAGCCTACTGCTTTTTTAAACAGGATCCCTAAATAATTGGCATTGCCGGTCCCTACTTTTTCCGCCACTTCATAGATTTTTAAATCCGTCTCTTCCAGCAGGGATTTTGCCTTTTCGATACGCAGGGAATTTATGTATTCCACAAAAGACACTCCCATTTCTTTCTTAAATATCCGGCTTAAATAACTGCTGTTCAGATAAAATTTCTCAGCCGTTCCCGCTAATGTCAGCTCAACATCTGACAAATGCATGGTAACGTATTCTTTTACCGCATAGATCAGACTGGAGGGTCTGACAGATTTTTCATCGTGAAACATATTCATGATCTTTCTGCACATATCCAGGAAACATTCCTGCAGAAGCTTTAATGTGGGGATCTGAAAGATCCGCTGATAATACTCCTTATAATCTTCATGGAAGTCAAAGGACGCTTCTTCCTTTGTATTCATAGAGTAGATATAAAAGACAGCATTTAAAAGCTGCAGCTTCAGATAAAACAGATCCATAAAATTAATATTTTTCCAGTTTTCAAACCAGTGATCAACCAGTTCCTCCACTTTGGCCGGAGAGTCTGTTTCGATATAGGCATACAATTTTTTCAAATCTTCCATAGATATGGGATTCGCGATCCCCTCAAACCGGGAAATTATCATTTCCTCCTGATATTGATTATTTCCGAAGACAATAGCGGAATTCAAACGGTTATTTGCCGTAATATAAGACTTATAAATGTCTTTCAGCAATCCCTCTCCGTCTCCAATTCCATAATAAATGGGGAAATGAAAGGTTTTTTTCCATTTCCCTTCTAATTCAGCCATAAAGGTATCCCATGAAAAATCTTCCTCCCGGCAGAGTAATACTATATGCTCAAACTTATCCAGAACCCAGTAAATATTTTTATGTTCCAGCTCTTTTTCCAGATAACGGCTCATCCAGTCCTTGTTCCCTTTTTCAATCTCCCTGCCAAGCAATATCTGGGAAAAATCATCAAAGCTTATCACTGCAGTCTGATAGAAGCCCTCTTTGCCGGGCAGCAGAGAAGCCACAGCCTTTTCAGACAAAGAGTCCTTGTGCAGATCAGGTTCCAGTAATTTTCTCAAATAATATTCACGTACTATGGGTTCATTCTGCTTTCTGTAGTCTGACAGCTCACGAAACAGCTTATCCTGTGACTGCTGGGAAAAAATGCTTTCTTTTACCTCCAGCGCCACGGTTTCCAGCTCTTTTTCGTCAATGGGTTTGAGCAGATAATTGTCCAGTCCCACCCGTATCCCCCGCTGCGCATATTCAAAATCATCATGTCCCGTAACCGCAATGACTCTCACATTGGGACAGATCCCCTTTAACAGCCCGGCAAAAGACAAACCGTCTAAACCGGGCATGCAGATGTCTGTCAGCACCACATCCGGTTTCAGTTCCTCTGCCAGTTGAAGGGCACCCTGCGCGGTTCCAAGCTCTCCCACAATGGTGTATCCTAATTTTTCCCAATCAATACAATTACGGATATACTGTCTGATCAAATACTCATCATCTACAATCATAAGTTTCAGCTTCTGCATATAACCACCCCTTATCTCTGGAGATTTTTCATAGGAATGTAAATCTGTATCTTGGTTCCCTGGTTGATCCTGCTTGTTATCTTATAGACCATATCATTGCCATAGCAGTACACCAGTCTCCGGATGGTCCCCATCAAGCCAAAGGACTTCCCGGCTCCTGTATTTTTGCCGTTCAGGACACTGTTCAGCGTATTTTCTGTCATTCCGATCCCGTTGTCTTCCACCACCAGGCTTAAATATCCCTTTTCCTCTTTTATCCGCACTGCGATACAGCCCTCCTCCACGAAACCGTGGATCCCATGGGTGATGGCATTTTCAACTAAGGGCTGCAAGACCAGCTTTAAGATCTTATATCCGCCCACCTCCGGCGCCACATCATAATCCACCTGAAGCTTTTCACCGTAACGCATTTTCTGGATCTCAATATAGTTGGCCACCATTTGCACTTCTTTTTCTATGGTGATATATTCATCGCCCTTGCTCAGACTGATTTTATAAAACTGAGCCAGCTCACACATCATGCGATAGGCATCCTCATATCGTTTTAATAAAAACAGGGATTTAATGGAATCAAAGGTATTATAAAGGAAATGAGGATTCATCTGCGTGCTCAGAACCTCCAGCTCTGCCTTTCTTTTCTGCATCTCCACCTGTTTTGTTTTTTCCAGCAGATTCTGGATCTCACCCACCATCTCATTATAAACATTGATGAGATTCTGCACCTCATGGTGCTTTGTCTTTATCTCGATCTGTTTAAAGTGTCCGTTCTTTACCTCCTCCATAGATTCCATTAATTTTTCTATGGGGCGCGTATACCAGTGGGACACGAACAGCGCGGCAATAATGATGATGACCGCCTGGACAGCAAGGAGTATCATAGTCAGCAGCACATTTCCTTTTTCCTGCTGGTGAAAATCGTCAAAAGGAGTCACTCCCATATACGTCAGAGTCTCCGCCTGATACACAGATATCTGACAGCGGACGTTTCCTATCTGCTCCACCGCAGAGTTCCTGCCTGCTTTCACAAGCTCCTGTCCCATACGCTCTGCTTCTTTCTGCATACTGCTGTCTAATGTATCCAG
This sequence comes from Blautia coccoides, assembly GCF_034355335.1. Lineage (NCBI taxonomy): Bacteria > Bacillati > Bacillota > Clostridia > Lachnospirales > Lachnospiraceae > Blautia > Blautia producta. The sequence continues at coordinate 1,025,708 of NZ_CP136422.1, read as the reverse complement.
CAGCACATGGCCTTTGTCAGAAAAAATATAAAATTTCATCTGTGACTCATTGTCATCCAGATTCAGCAGCAGCTTCTCCACCATCTCCTGAGAGATATGGATCACCATATATCCGATGGTCTGCATGGAATCAAGGCTCCGTATGGCCCGGGCAAAGGAAATCCCCGGTATTTTATCCGGATTACGGAAAAAATCATCACAGCGGTACATGACATGATACCGCCCGTCCTGCCCAACGTCCTGAAACCAGCTATAATCCCTTATTTTACTGTGCTGCAGGGGATTGTTCCCTGACTTGTCTGAATAACACAAAAATTTTTCCGTGTCAAAAATATAAACAGACTCTATCAGATCGATCTTGGAGATCAGTTCTATCAGGGAAGCCTCAATCTTTTCTATATTGCGGAAATCTGTTATCTCCTCCTTTTCCTTTACCAGCCCCTGCTGTAAATCGGAATCTGACAGACAGATATACGAATATGTATTGATATTTTCGATAATATTTTCCACTAAAGTATTGACACTTGTTAAGTTGGTGATGGCAGCTTCCTGGGTATTCTCATATAAAATACGCTTATTATACGTCTGGAAAATTGCAACGGTGCAAAGGAATACCAGCGTGATGATAGTGATCATCAGAATCGACATTTTAGTCGCAATTTTCTTTGAATAAATAAAATGCTGTATTTTATTCTTCCAATCTTTTATATTTGGCATAATTTTCCTTCTAACGTCATAATTTTCAAAGAATTTTGTAAATTATACAATAGTATTGTCGAAAAATCAACAACGTCTCGTATCACGTCAGTACAATTGGAATACACTTTCAGCCGTTTTCCAAAATACCTGATCCATATCCTCAGATTCCAGGATCTGCTTATATTTTTCCAGCTCTACCATTACATTGTTCACATGGTCTGAGGCGAACATCATCCTGTGCGGTCCTATCTCCCTGTAGATCTCCCTGGTGTTGGAAATCCCTGTCCAACTAGTCTCCAGATAAATATTGGGACATTCTTTCGCCACAAATATAGCCTGGTGGGTATCCCAGTCCATACCGGAATGAGCGATCACAATCTTCAGTTCCGGATATTTCCTGGCTGCCTTTAATATCTTCAAAGGCTGGGAGAACGGAACTCCCGTGCCTGTATGTACCATCATGGGCACCTGCAGTTCATTGGCAACGGAAAAGGCAAACATGCCGTCTTCCGATTCCGGGTCCACCGCATGTCCCACAGGCGTGATCTTCAGACCCACAAATCCCAGTTCCTTGACACATCTGTATGCCTCCTGTCTGTATTCCTCCTTTGTAAAATGAGGGTAGATAGAGGCCAGTCCCCAGAACTTCATTTTTTCGCAGGAGCACAGACGGGCAATACGGTCATGAATCTCCTGATTTGCCTGCAGAGAAAATCTGGGCAGAGACGGCTGGACAATAGCTCCCGTCACCGGTGTGGCTTCGTATCCGTTCAGCAGATCTTCCTCCTTAATATGATGGTCAAAAACACAGTCATCGCCCAGATGGGCATGTACATCGATTATTTTCATACAATATAAATCCTTTCTTTTCCAGCACCCAGCCCTGATCTACAGTTCACGTACGGGAATAATTCCTCCTTTGGATGCAGAGGACACATTCCGGGCGTATTGGTACAGACATCCTGTTATCTTCTTCTGCACGCACGCCTTTGTCCGGCGGCGTTCTGTGAAGTCAACGCCAGGAGCCTCTATGGTCCCCTGCAGTACATCTACCAGGATTTCATCTCCGTCCTCCAGATATGCGATAGGGCCGTCATCAGCGGCTTCCGGGCAGATATGCCCTACAAAACAGCCGTTGTTGGAACCGGAAAATCTTCCGTCTGTGATCAGGCACACTTTGTCACCCAGATCCATTCCCACCAGCAGTTTCATAGCCTTGTACATTTCCGGCATACCTGGGCCGCCCTTGGGGCCTTCATTGCGGATCACCACCACGTCTCCCGCTTTGACCTCTCCGCTCCTGATTCCCCTCAGAGCCTCTTCTTCCCCCTCGTATATTTTTCCTTTCCCGCGGAAGACCAGAGCTTTCTCCGGAATGGCGGAAGGCTTTGTGACCGCGCCTTCCGGTGCCAAATTCCCTTTCAGGATCTTGATGCCTCCCATTTTATGTACAGGGTTTTCTATGGCATGGATCACATCCCTTCTGTGATTGGCTGCGTTCTCTATCACTTCCTGAACCGTTATGCCTGTGCAGGTCTTTTCCTGTGTCCATAAAGCCTCCTGTAACTCCTTCATGAGAACAGGGATGCCTCCGGCCTCATAAAAATCCAGCAAAGTATTACTGCCGGCAGGGATCAAAGGTACCAGGTGGGGAATCCCCTCACATATTTTCCCAAATTCAAATACAGACATCTCAATCTCACCTTCATAGGCAATGGCCAGTAAATGGAGGACCGCATTGGTAGATCCTCCTATGGCCGCGTTCACTCTGATGGCGTTATAAACTGCCTGTTTTGTTATGATGTCCCTTATTTTTATGTCTCTGTGTACCATTTCCACGATCTGCTTACCGCTTTTATATCCCACAGACAGTCTCTCACTATACACTGCGGGGATGGCTGCTGTTCCCGGCAGCATGATTCCCATGGCTTCGGCCAGACATCCCATGGTGTTGGCCGTCCCCAGCATAGCGCAGGAGCCAATGGAGGGCATGGCATGGTCTTCTATCCATTTGAACTTTTCCTCACTGATCAGTCCCTTCTTCAGGGCGCCTTCAGACTCCTGGATAATGGAATGGTCAATGTATTCTCCGCCGTAAGGATTCCCCTCTTTCATACGCCCCGGCAGACTGGGACCGCCGTTTACCAGTATGGTGGGGAGATTTACCCGCATAGCTCCCATGAGCATCCCCGGAATGATCTTGTCACAGCTTCCCAGTAAAATAAGCCCGTCCAGCCTGTGGGCTTCTGCCATGGCTTCTATACTGTCCGCGATCATCTGTCTTGTGGGAAGAATATACTGCATTCCCTTATGTCCCATAGCGATTCCGTCACATGCCCCGATGACACCGAATTCTACCGGTGTTCCGCCTCCTGCCTGAATCCCTTCTCTGACACGCTCCGATAAATTTTTAAATATCACATGCCCCGGGCAGACAGTGCTGTAGGAATTCACCACGGCGATCATGGGTTTTCCCAGTTCCTCCTCCGCGTATCCGTCCGCCTTATATAAAGCCCGTACATTTGCCCACTGCGGTCCCTCTAAAATATCACTGCTTCTTGTATTCATAACCGTACTCCTGCTCTATATGTTAAGTATCTATTTTCTCAGCGTGAAACGATAGTTTCCAGATTCTAACCGGACACAGTATCCGTTATCTGTCTGTTCCACCAAACGGATCCCCTCTTTTTCCACTTCTCCGGGTAGTAAGACATCACTGCCTTCCCACAGAGTCTCTCCTGTGCCGGGAAGCAGCACGACTGCGCTGGTATTACAGGGAACGGTTAAATACAGAGAAAATTCTCTTTCTGTTTTTTCCCATTCCACAGAGATCATCCCATACATAGTTTCCTTCTTTGCGGAGGCGAACCGGAGATCACCTATGGGCTTTGGCGCGATGAGAACCTCCTTGCAGGCCGGTGAAAGCGGTACGATCCCCGTTACCTTTTCGTAAAAGCTTCCGCTGATGCTTCCGAACATAGGCTGGTTATGACAGCAGGAACACTGATAGAACCCGTATTCTTTTTCCCAATATTCCCACAGAGCCGTAGCCCCGTTTGTGAGCATATATCCATATCCGGGATAGGTGGTATTTGTAATCATCTTATATGCAGTGTCCCCATATCCGCTTTCCACGAGTGTTTCAAACAGATAGGGTGTCCCGAAGATTCCTGTATCCAGATGATCTTCGCACTCATCCGCAACGTGTCTTGCCAAATATCTGAAGACCTGCTCTTTTTCCTCATCCTCCACAGCTCCCAGTTTCCAGGCAAAGGCCTCCGTTCCCTGTGCCCCGATACTATACCGGCCGGTCTCCTCATGGAAAAATTCCCGACGGAAGGCCTGTATGGTATTTTCCTTCAGGATTCTGTAAGACTGCCTTTTCTCCTCTTTTTCCAGCACCCCGGCAATATTCTCCATCAGAGAGGCACAATAACCGTAAAAATAGGTATTGACAAACCGGGGCGGAATCAAAATCTCACCCGGTGTAGACCACTCTCCCAGACAATTCTCATCTTCCCCTTCTGCTTCTACGATACCGTTTCGGACACCTGTTGTCAGGAACTCCATCCAGTGTTTCATATTTCCGAAATGCTTCTTCAGTATCTCCGTATCCCCATAGTATTGGTAGCATAACCAGGAAATGATAATATAGGCACAGCCCCAGGCGGGACCGCCGCCTCCGTCCTGACAGGGTACTGTGTGAGGTACAAAGCCTGTCTTTTCGTCCTGGGCATCCGCAAAATCATCCATCCAGGCCGCATAAAAATTCTCCATATTAAAATTATAGATACAGGCTTTCGCCGCTGTCAGCGCATCCCCGCCGTATCCCTGTCTCTCCCTGTGGGGGGAGTCTAAAGGCATACCGCAGTGCATTCCGTTTAACAGGGACCAACGGGAGGCCTGCTGTATCTGATTCATCAGCGCATTGGAACAGGTGAATTGTCCGTCCTCTTCCACCCCTGTATGTACCACAACAGCCTCTATGTCTTTGGTTTCGGGCATTTTCCCCCAGCCCTGTATCTCTGCATACCGGAATCCATGCCAGGTAAACCGGGGCTGATACACTTCCTCCCCGTCTCCCTTTAGGATATATACGTCTTTTTGCTGTTTCCATCCGCTTCCGGTGCTGTAATAATTAATCTTCCCATCCGGCCACAGCTCCTCACCAAAGCGCATGGTTATGGTCTGACCCTCACAGCCTGTCACTTTCATCTTCAGCCATCCTGTGATGTTCTGCCCGAAATCCAGCACATACATATCGTCCTTGACCCTTGTGACGGTCTTGGGATGTATGGTACCTGTCACAGTGTCACCGGACGCCCTCTGTTGTGTCAGAGTACCTCCCGGCTCCTTTGCCGGTGCGGCATGCTTCCATTCCTCCCTGCGCACTCCCGGCCGGTTCCATCCCGGCAGTTCCTGACGCGCGTCATAGATCTCTCCGTAATAAATATTATTATATTGAATGGGGCCTTTTTTCCATGTCACGGAAGTATCGCTGCCGATGGTCTCTCTGGTTCCGTCCTCGTAATACAGCTCAATCTGAAACAACAGCTTGGGAAATCCATACCACAACAGCTTCTCATTGACCTTGTCCCTCTGGTTGTACCAGCCGTTTCCCAGGATAACTCCTATGGTATTTTCTCCATCTCTCAATTCTTCTGTGATGTCATAGGCATGGTAATATACTCTTTTGGTAAATTCTGTTCTGTTGGGCAGCAGAAACTGCTCATTGCATTTCTCTCCGTTAAAAGAGAGTTCATAGAATCCCAGCCCGCAGATGTAGACCGTGGCCTTTTCCGGTTTCTTTTTTATAAAAAAGTCTTTTCTGAAATAGGGGGCGCTCACCTGGTCCTCTGCACAGATCCATTGGGCTTTCCAGTCGCTTTTTTCTAAAAGCCCCGCTTCAAAAAAGTTTATCTCACACCACGGAGATTCTTTCCCTGTCTCGTCCCAGATCCTCACACACCAGTATATCCTCTCTCTGGAGCAAAGGGCTTCGCCTCCATAATGTATTCCCACAGAACAGGAACCTTCCACCCTGCCGCTGTCCCAGCACAAGCCGCGGCCGTTTAAAAGCTCCGCCCTGCTGTGGGATGCCCAGATCTGATAGGCTGTTTGTCTTCGTCCTCTTCCGTCCCCTGTCATCTTCCATGCCAGTCTTGGATTCCTGCTGTGGATCCCCATGGGGTTTACAGAATATTCACAGGTAAGTTTTTCCGGTGCATAACATTTTCTTTCCATCATAATCTCCTTATTTCCATCGAATCACAACACCCATGTACGGTGAACGGTTTTTCATCATCTCTTTATATATATCTGAAGCCTCTTCGTAACTTACGCGATGGCTGATAAGGCTGTCCACTTCCATCTGTCCGGTGGAGAGCATCCGGAAGAACACTTCACTATTGCGCACACAGGTCCAGGGATCATCAAAGCTTGGTGTCACTGCCTGGGAAGAAATATGGGCACCGATGATCTGAAAGCTTCCCGCATTGCAGAAATCGTGAAAATCAAATTTTGTCTCTTTTCTCGGTGAACTCAGCATGCAGAGTTTTCCCTGCTGATGCAGCATCTTAAATTCCTCCGGGATCAGATCTGCATTGCCTGTGGTCTCAAACACAATATCCGCAAGCTCTCCTTGGGTAACCTGCTTTACCGCATCCATGACGGATTCTGTCTCTGATGAAACGGGGATCACTGCCGGGCATTTCGGAAGATATTCCAGCCTTTTTTTGGAACGGTTCACCACTACAATTTCCGTACACCCTCCGGCCAGCAGATAACGGACCAGAACCTGGCCGATAACTCCTGCCCCATAGACCACTACCCGGTTTCCCAGTTCAATCTTTGTCCGTCTGATCCCATTCAGACCAACCTCAGCTATGGCAAAAAAGGCTGCCTCCTCTGAGGTGATGTCATAACGGATCACACGCAGTTCCTCTTCCTTTGCCGTCACATACTGTGCGTGTTTGCTGAAGCTGGCTACTCTTTTGCCGATCCATTCCTTTGAAACCCCTTCTCCTGTCTCCACTACCACACCTACGTTGGAATAGCCCGGAGTCATGGGATAATGGATATAGGTAGACCATTTGGAATCTTTTGGGCATTCCCCGTTTAGAAAGGTAAGCTCTGTGCCGGTGCTGACCAAGGACACCTCTGTCTCGATCAAGACCTCTCCCTTTTCCGGCTTTGGACATTCCCTGTCCTGCAGTTCTACATTTCCTGCTGATGGAAAAATAATTGTTTTGTTCATGGTAATCTCTCCTTTTCTTATGTTTCATATAGCTCTTCTGCATTTAGTATATATTTTTTTTGCTAAATCTTTTCTTAATTATTTTACCGAAATCCTATCTATTTTTACCACTGGATGCACCGTTCATCCTCTTACTATAAACAGGATATGAAGGCTGGATGCAGCACTGGACGGAAATAGTAAAAATAGACAGCATTCCAGTAAAAATATTAAATATTTTTCTTCTGTTCAAGGCTTATAATTCTAAAATGGAATATAAAAAAGACTAACTATTAAAGAAAGTCAATAAATAGTTTCAAAAACAGAGATGTTTTGAGTATAGTGGCGATGACTTATTCATCGCAATCAGTACCTTGAAAATTGCATGACAAATAGAGCATCGAGTATGATGCTCTGACAAGAAGATATGATGTTGGAAGAATTAGATTGCTTTTTGGTATTGCTGTCCAGTGCGTTCGAGATGATAAATTAGCCGAACTAGTTTCTTGGTCGCGTGAGACATTGCAACATAGTAATGCTTGCCTTCAGCTCGTTTCTTGGCAAGATAAGCCTTGTAGGTTGGATCCCATAGACAAACATATGCGGTTGCATTAAACAGAGCATATCTAAGGTATCTAGAACCACGTTTTTCCATTCTGGCATAACAGTTATCTAACTGGCCGGATTGATAGGTAGAAGGCGACATTCCTGCATAAGCAAGGATCTTATCTGGAGAGTCGAATTGGCTAAAGTCACCTATTTCAGCAATAATCATGGCACCCATTCGATAGCTGATTCCAGGAATGCTAAGGATTGGAGAATTGATTTCATCCATGATGACTTTAATCTCGTTTTCAATCTCTTCGATTTCAGAATCTAGCTCTCTAATGAGCTTAATGGTGTGCTTTAATTCAAGCGATTTAGCTGGCATATTTGAACCGATAGAGGTTCTTGCAGCCTCTCTAAAAGCGATAGAGGTTTCTTTTGTGTAGTGGCCTTTAGATGCGGTTTCAAGAAGATTTGAAAGTCTTGTGAGATGTGCATTAGCTACCTGTTTTGCACCAGGAAATTCGTAGAGTAACTCATAAACAGAATTCTGATGAAGTGTTGGAACAAGCTTTTCTAACTCAGGGAAAAGGATACATACAAGACGGGATATAGATGTTTTAAGCTTCGCGCGTTCTTTAACTTTATCAAAACGATAGCGAGTAAGTGACTTAAGCTCTTCGTTGTGATACGATGTGTCTGAGTAGGACTTTAAGTTCACGTCAGACATTAGCATAGAAGCAATTGTATGGGCATCAACTTTATCCGTTTTCGTCTGTCTAAGGCTTAGACTTTTTCTGTACAGATTAGTATGTAACGGGTTGATAACAAAGGTGGCCAGACCTTTATCAAGCAGATATCCGAGAAGATTGTAACTATAGTGTCCAGTGGCTTCTAGGCCTACTTTTACTTTAGAAGCATCTTCCATAACGGATTCTATTTTCTGATAAAGCTCGTCGAACCCATCGAGATTGTTTTTGATGGTAAAAGCCTTGAAAAGGACTTCGCCATCAGAGTTTGTGATAAAGCAATCATGCTTATCTTTTGCGACATCAATTCCTACGTAAATCATATAGGACCTCCTGATATAAAGTATTGATACTGTCTTAAGATCCACAGGGCTCCTTGCAATCGTAACCTACTTCTTGATAAACCGTCATGCGGTAACTAACTGATTAACAAATAAACAAAGAGACTGTGGTTGGAGCCTTTTTTAAACCATCAAGTGGTAGGAGGTGATAACCAATCCACAGTATCTTAAAATAGCATAGTCAAACCTGTAGAAAAGGTAAAGAAAGACTATGACTTTATATAATAGTAGGAGGTAACTAACATTGATAAACATTGGAATTATAGGATGCGGCAGAATTGCACAGGTGCGTCATATCCCGGAATATGATCAGAATCCGGATGCCTGTATTTACGGGGTATATGACATTAATGAAAAACGGGCTGAAGAGATCGCGGAAAAATACCATGCAGTCTCATATAAGTCTTATGAGGATCTGTTAAATGATGATGCCATTGACGCAGTCAGCATCTGCACTGCCAACCATTCACACTGCGAAATTTCCATAAAGGCATTAAAGTCAGGAAAACATGTCCTGTGTGAAAAACCCATGGCTGTCACCTACGAGGAATGCCAGGCCATGGTAAACGCTGCAAAAGAAACAGGAAAGTATCTGATGGTGGGCCAGCAAGAAAGACTGTTTCCCATTCACGTAAAAGCCAGAGAAGTCCTTCAGAGCGGTGCCATTGGAGACGTTTTAAGCTTCCGCACGAATTTCCGCCATTCCGGTCCCGAAAACTGGACGGTAGACCGTCAGAAAGTCTGGTTCTTTGACAAGAAATCCGCTGCTTTCGGCGCCATGGCTGACCTGGGGATACATAAGGCAGATCTGATCCATTATCTGTTAGACGATGTGATCGAAAGCGCTGTGGCCGTGACTGAGACTCTGGACAAAAAAAATCCTGACGGAACTCCCATTGATGTAGACGACAACGCCATCTGCATCTACCGCACCCGGAAAGGCGTTATAGGAACCATGGAGGTAAGCTGGACCTGCTACGGCCAGGAAGACAAGTCCACTGTAATATACGGCACCAAAGGCATCCTGAAAATCAACAGTAACCCACAGTACCCCATCATTCTGGAAAAGCAGACCGGAGAACAGGTTTACTATGATATGACAAACTATAACCCCGGCCAAAACGGTTCCGGCATCATAGATGCCTGGATGACCTGCCTGACCACCAATACCCCGCCTCTGATCTCCGGAGAATCTTCATTTGAATCCATGAAGGCAGTCTTCGCCGCATTAGAATCCGCAGAAAAAGGGTGTGTTGTAAACACAGACAACTTATCAAAACATTCTTCAGAACAAAACTAAATACTCACTGTTCATTCCACTAAAAGAAGACGCCGGATACGAATTTACCCGTATCCGGCGTCTTACTCAGCAAAACTATATAATTTTCAAAATCCCCTTCTATTTAATGGCTCCATCCACCATACCCTGTATGATCTGTTTCTGCGCAAACAGGAACAGGATAATGATGGGTATCATGGCAAGCAGCGCCGCTGACAAGATCAAATCCCACTGCTTCACATAAGAGCCTACAAAACTGCTGACCGCAACCGGCAGTGTTTTGATCCGCCCGTTCAGCCCCAGCATCAGGGAAGGCAGAAGGTAATCATTCCAGATCCAGATACCATTCAGTATCAGAACCGTCACCTGCACAGGCTTCAAAAGCGGAAAAATGATCCGGAAGAAAGTCCCCTCAGGACTGCACCCGTCAATCCACGCAGCCTCTTCCAATTCGTAAGGAATCCCCTTCACAAATCCATGCAGAATGAACACGGACATGGACCCGCCAAATCCCAGGTAAGCGAATATGATCCCCTTATAGCTCTGCAGCATCTGAATCCCGAAAAAGTTGGAGGTTTCCCGGAATGTGGAGAGCAGCGGCAGCATGACCACCTGGAAAGGAATAACCATAGCTGATACAAAAAGCATAAAAATGAAGCTTGACCATTTGGTCTTATTTCTCACCAGAACCCATGCAGCCATACTGGAAAATACAGTCAGCAGCAAAAGGGAAACTGCTGTGATCAGCAGAGAGCTGAAGAAAGAATTCCAGTAATTAAAATTCTGGTTATGTATTACATTGCTCAGATTGGTAAAGATCTGTCCCCAGTGCTCCGGCAGGGAAATGGGACTTGTAATGATATCCGCGCTGCTCTTTGCAGAGTTCACAACGACCAGCAGGAAGGGAGCCAGGATGATGACTGTAAGGATCACACCAATAATTTCTGCGATTCCGGTTCTTATTTTTTGTGCCTTCATTACATTTCAACCTCCTTCTTCTTACTGATGGATACCTGTGTCAGGGACACAATGGCCAGGATGATAAAGAATACCACTGCTTTCGTCTGTCCCAGCGCATACTGGTTCTTGCTGATAGCCGTATTATATATGTTCAGAGCCAGAAACTCTGTGGCCTGTACAGGTTTTCCCGCCAAGATACGGCTGGGCGCTCCGTTGGTGATCGCCAGGTTTAAGTCAAATTGCTTGAACGAATTTACAAGTGTCAGGAAAATACATACGGTAAAGGTATTGGCTATCATAGGCACTTTGATTTTCAGCAGAGTTGTGATCTGACTCGCGCCATCCACATTGGATGCTTCCAGGATATCCTTCGGCACACTCTGAAGTCCTGTGACATAGATCATCATAATATATCCCGCATACTGCCACGTGCTCACGATCAGGATCGCCGCAATAGCCAGATTGGGATCAGTCAGCATGGAGGTGCTGCCCTCAATTACAGTTGTCATAACCTTGTTGAAAATAAACTGCCAAACATAACCGAGAACAATACCGCCGATCAGGTTCGGTATAAAATAAGCCGCGCGGTAGAAGTTTCTGCCCTTTACTTTAGATGTACACAGAAGAGCCAGTCCGAACGCCACCAGATTGACTGCCAGCATGTTGATAACAGTGAAAATAAAGGTCACTACAAATGAATATATATAATCATTGGATTTAAACATACTGATGTAATTGCCAAGTCCCACGAACTTGTCAAATTTGATTCCGTTCCAGTCTGTCATGGAATAGAAAATACCGCAGGCAAACGGGATCAGCACTGTCACCGCAAACGCGAAGATCAGTGGAAACAAAAACAGCACATTGATTATGGAGCGGTGTTTTCTGGTCGGAAGCAGGTAGACACCGGCTAACACAAGCACAGCTCCTGCGATGAGAAGCGGGCCTCTGACCGTGGATGCACTGCCTGAAAAATCCATATAGAGAGCTGCTGCCATACCTATAATTCCCGCAGCCATGGCAAAGATTGATATTGTTTTTTTCAATTGAACATTCATGCCTTTTCCCCTTTTTTAAATTTACCGGCTGTTCTCCCGGGATGTGCCCCGGATCCTTCCGCACACATCCTTATGAAAAACCGCCGGTAAAACTGGTTAATTGCTTCCGTTAGATGCTACATAATCTTTGATCACTGATTCCATGGTGTCTACAAATCCCTGTTTATCCAGCTGTCCTTTGGCATACAGCTCAAATACAGCGCCTGTGGCATTCTGCGCGATGCCTTCCGGCTGTGTCAGCCAGTCCCAGGCATAAGTTTTGCCGTCCTTGATATAAGGAAGCATGCTCTTTGCAAGCGGTGTGCTCGGTTCCAGTGTGCAGGATTTATACGGGGAAACCATTCCACAGTCCTCAACCAGGGCTTTCTGTCCCTCTTCGGTCTCAGCCAGTGCCTTTAAGAATTCCTTGCAGGCGTCGATCTTATCACTCTCATTGTAGATGCCCCAAACAGCCGGTGCATCTACAATGATACCGTCTGTATCCGCTGTTGTGAAAGCAGCCGGTGCCAGTCCGCATGCAAACTCAGCTTCATATGTGGGCAGTGACGGGTCGATCCAGTTGCCCTGTGTGATAAATGCCGCTTTTCCCGTTGCCCACAGTGCAAGCTGGTCGTCATATGTACCGGAGATCAGCACGTTCTGATCTGAGTAGTCAAACAGAAGCTGAAGCCAGTCTGCGAACTCTCCCATTCTGTCTTTGTCAATCTCCCCTGCATTCAGCTTGTCAATAATTTCCTTATCCGTTCTGTCTTTTTCCTGGGAAATGTAAGCTGCCATCATGTGGTTACCTGTGGACCAGTACATCTGTCCTGACTCCGCTGCCACAGCACACACGGATGTAAGCCCCAGTTCATCCTTCATGGAATCTATTTTCTTAAATGCCTCTTTGTAGGCATTGATATTTGTCAGTGTTGACGGATCCACACCGGCTTTGTCCAGGATATCTTTGTTGTATGCAAGACCGATCCCTTCCAGGGCAAATGGCATACCGTATACCTTTCCGTCCTCTCCCTTAAACGCATACTCTGTATCCTCGATCCAGGACTCTCCGTCCAGCGGTTCCAGCCAGTCTTTAAAAGAAGATTTGTAGGAGTCTGCAGCAAACGCAAAGATGTCCGGCATGTTACCTGCCGCATAGTAGTTTTTGAGCTGTCCGTTCACATCTACACCGCCGCCCAGGGATTCGATCACAACTTCCTGTCCTGTCTCTTCCTGGTACTGCTTTGCAAATTCTTTCAAAGCTCCGTCGATCTCTATTTTTGTATTCATAAAACGAATGGCGTCTTTGCTCACATCCGCTGTATCTGTCGTCCCCTGTGTGCTGTCATTGGCCGTGCTGCTGTCATTTCCACTGTCTGAATTTCCTCCGCATGCTCCCAGTGTCACTGTCATTGCTCCGGCAAGTAATGCCGCTAAAATCTTCTTTTTCATTTCTTTTACCAACCTTTCTGAGGATTCTATTTTTATACCTTTTGCGCATAAGGTTTTGATGTTTTGTATCTTACCACCACTTACGCGTAAAATCAATGTTTTTTATAACACACCATGGCCATTTCTCTATTTTTCACAGAATTACTTCCCATTTTCCTATATAAACACTTAAATTTTTGTATATTTTTAACAATAGGTTTTTCGCAAAACCTCTTTTGCCTCTTTCGACATTTTTATACTTTTGCGCATAAGTCTTTATTGTATGACGTCTGCTGTGATAGTTTTTTTCCCTTGTGCATATCTGACAGAACCCAGGAATATAACAAAAATGCCGTATGACCCCGGATTTTTTCCAGGCCATACGGCATCAAAATTTATTTTTCAATTATTGATCTTTTTTACAGAATCACGAATGATCATCTGTGTGGGAAGGACAACCAGTGTCTCTGCGTCTTCCGGCTTTCCCTCCAGCATTTTTACAAGCATATCAACTGCCACCTGTCCTTTTTCCTGGATATCCTGGCGCACTGTAGTGAGTGCCGGCCTTACCAGTGAGGCGTATTCCACGTCATCAAACCCGGTTATAGAAATCTCATCCGGAATCTTCCTGCCCCTGTCCTGAAGGGTATTGAGAAGCATGGATGCATAGTAATCCGAAGCGCATATGATGGCTGTATAGGCAAAGGATCTCTCATACAGCTCCTCCAGATTGTTCTGCCCGCCTCCGTTTCCCGGACATATTTTCAGGAAATTTTCCTCGCCCCCCGAAAGTCCGGCCTCTTCCATGGCCTGACAGAATCCCAGATACCGCTGATGGTCCAGGTTTATATTATTGTCAGCAAGAAAAGCAATTTTTTTATGACCGCATCCGATCACATATTTTGTCATCTCATAAACTGCTTTTTTATCTTCCAGTCGGATGTTAATGCAGTGTTCCAGATCGTTGGTGTCATAATCGTCAATGATCACAATGGGCTTTTTGTAACGTTCCTGCAGATAGGCGATTTCCCCTTCCACAAATCCACAGGTCACCAGTCCGTCCATATTCCAGGACAGGATAAATTTCTGAACCTGCCGGACATCATTCAGTGCATAGACCATCAGATTATAGCCTCTGCTCCTCACACGGTCTTCCACTGCGCCCAGAAGCTCTCCAAAAAACTGGTCCTTGAACGGATTCTCTCTGCCATTGACCTTGACCACCATACCAATGATCTTAGACCGCTTACTGGCCAGATTACGGGCATTGATGTTGGGCATATAATCATACTCCTCCAAAACCTTTTGGATGCGCTCCACGTTGGCCGGTGATACCTCTTTTGTCTTACCGTGAATAACGTTTGACACTGTGGTGGTGCTCACGTTCAGCATATTGGCTATCTCTTTAATTGTAATCATTCCAAAGTCCCCAATCTATTTACAGTATTTCTGCAGTGATCTCTTTTCTGCGGCTTCCTGTATATGTACAGTTACCGCTTCTGTCGATAACAATTTTACCATAATTTTCGGGGTTTTCATAGTCTTTCCCTTTTCCGTCATCCTCGTACCACTCATAAGACGCACCTTCTTTTACAAAGGCAACAGCCTTTACCCGGTCCGTGTCCACTTCATCGGTGCACTCTCCGCCCTCTGAGAGCAGAAGGATCTTATCCGGGCGCAAAAATACCAGCATTTCATAAAGGCCTGCCCTGACATAGTGATGTCCTGCCGGAAGGATCTCCGTATCATAATCCGTCAGGCTGCGGAAACGGAGCAGCGCCATCTCCTCAGGAAGATATACATACCTTCCCTCCGCGTTCTGTGTATAAACAGGCGCGATCATAAGGCTGTCCCCAACCAGGAGCTGGTCCTCCACCTGTGGCGCAAAAGCGTCCTCTGTGTATACAAAGGACAGGGGCATAAAATACATATCCCCGCCAAGGGCAGATTTCATGTATTCACTGTAAATGTACGGCAGCAGCCCGTAGCGGATACCCAGAGTTCCGGCAAACTGCTCCACATGGTCAAATTGGTAAACCTCCTGCATTCTGGTCCCCAGCGCTGTGTGATTTCTCATAAGCGGTGAGAACATGGCAAGCTGGATCCAGCGCATTACCAAATCTTCTGTGGTGTCGGAACCAAATCCGCCGATATCAGCACCGGTGTAGAGGATTCCCACCATGTTCAGGGACGGCATCATCTTCAGATTGAGAAGCAGATGCTGCCACCAGGACTTGTTGTCCCCGGTCCAGATACCGCCGTAGCGGTGCATTCCCACATAGGAAGAGCGGGAAAACATAAGGATCCTCTTGTCAGGACACAGGCGCTCAAGCGCCTCCCCGGCCGCTCTGGTCATATTGTAGCCGAACAGGTTATGAACCTTGTCGTGGCGTACATTTCCCGCGTCGGTGTTGTGATAAAACTTTTTAAAGTCATCCGTATTATTTGCCAGACCGTCCACCAGGCCTGTGAATTTCTGGAACGTATCCAGATCCAGGTTCTTTCCCTTCAGCGCAGCTATGGCGTCGATGGTGTCATCCATGCGGTCCTGGGCAAAGAAAATGCTGGGTTCGTTCATGTCGTTCCAGAAACCTTCTATTCCCTTTTCCAGTAAGAACTGATATTGGTTTCCAAACCACTCTCTTGCATTTTTATTTAAAACATCAGGAAAATGCACCTGTCCCGGCCAAACACCTGCGATAAATTCCTTCCCGTCCTTATCCTTGCAGAAATAACCCTTTTCCACGCCTTCCTCATAGACAGGATAGCCTTTTTCCACCTTCACTCCTGCGTCGATGATGGGCACCAGACGGATATTCTGCGCTTTCATATCCTCTACCAGACCTTCAAAATCAGGAAAACGCTCCCGGTCAATGGTAAAATCCTTATACCGCTCCATATAATCAATATCAAGGTAAATGCTGTCAAGGGGCAGATGGTTCTTCCTGTGTCCCTCAGCCACCTCACGGATATCCGCCTCGCATTTATATCCCCAGCGGCTCTGCTGGTATCCAAATGCCCATCTGGGCGGAATATAGCTTCTGCCAATGAGACCTCTGAATTCCTTTATGATCCCCCGGATATCACTGCCCTCCAGAATATAAACATCCGCATCCGGTTCTTCCAGAGTGATCACCAGTTCATCCATATGGGTATATCCTACATCAAAGCTGATGATGCCCGGGTAATCAAAAAAGACGCCAAAGGTTGTCTCACCGGCGATCACTAAAAAGTTGTGGGATGCGTACAGGGAATGTCTGTCCTCCAGATGGTTCGGTTCATCCGCGCAGCAGCTCTTGTAAAGCCATCCCCTCTTGTTGATACCCCTCACATTTTCACCCAGTCCGTACACCAGGTCCTTTTCTCCAAGTCTGCAGGAAAATGTGAGCCTGCCCTCCTGCTCTGTCCTTTTCAGATAGGGCAGCGTCTCCGTTTCCGCTGTTATCTCCTTTACAACCGCGTCCGTGCAGAAAGGATTTCCGTATGTATATTTCCGTATCATGTCTGTTCCTCCTGGTTCTCCATATTTATTCTGACATCATAGCATATGTGTATTTTCGTCGCAATACCTTTTGCGCATAATTAATATAATGTACAATACTACATTGATTTATTATGGCATATTTTATTACATTTCTATTTCTCATTCGTCTTTATACATAAAATTCATGTAATTCCTTTAGTCAAAATGGTACATCCGTGAGATTTCAATATTCAGCAGTGAGGCTCAAAAAATTTTTCCGCCAAAACTTTTTCTCGCAGTAAAATGGGGAACGTACACTCATGTACGCTCCCCATTGTCTGCTCTGTCTCTTAACTTTAAGACTCACTGTACTCCGTCTGTATTCTCATCTACAGTACCGGAATATTCAAGTATCTCATTTTCCTGCTGCTCAGCTTCCTTCTCCCTGGCTTCTTTTTGTCTTAAATAATACTTATTAAACGGAACCTCACCGTATTTCTCCAGGGCTTTCTCTTCCCCGTATTTTTCCACATACTCCTCAATGGTCAGATCATCATCTGAGACAGTATCCGCAGAGTCAGTATTCTGTTCCTTTTGTTCCGGCATCTCCTGTTCTCCGCTGTTGGTTCCCTTGTCTTTCGGGTCAGATGTTTCCGGTGCATTGGGACTGCTCTTTGCTTCGCCGGAATCCTTTCCCGGTTCCCGGCTGGCATCACTTTTTTCAGGTGCCGTCACAGACACCGGTTCCTTCTTTTTATCTGCAGTGTCTGCTTTTTCCTCTTTCCCGGTTTCCTCCCTGGTTTGCTCCTCTTTTTCTGACTTGCCGTTCTCTTTTGAAGAACATCCCGTGAAACCGGCACTGACAAACAGAAGCACAGCCAAGACTGCAGCAAAGACAGCCCCTCTTTTTCTTATCATTATTGTACTCCTCCCTTTTTCTCTACAAATGTAGTATTTATATATATACTACATTTGCAGTAGGGAAAAGTCAATCTGTATTTTATTATTTTTCCATGGGATAGTGAAGTCCCCATTTTTCACGGACAGCATCCATCTGCTCCATGATGCGGATAGTCTCGCTGTGCGGCATATCCGGGCATTCACAGAGTCCCTCTTCAATGGCCATTTTGCAGGCTCTCACCTCATACTCATAGCCGCTTATCTGCCTGGGCTGTTCATATCGGGCAGTCACTTCACGGTTTTCATTGTAGACCGTGATGGATTCAAAATTATTGATATTTTCCACTACAAGAAAACCTTTTGTCCCGTAAATGATCCCCTGCCTGTCAGAAAGCGCACGCAGAGAACTGTTCAGCACAGACATCTTCCCATCCGGGTAACTGAGAGTTACGCTGCTCTGTGCATCCACTCCTGTGTCTGTCATAATGACTGAAGTGTCAATGGACGAAATATCATCTCCAAAGGCAATGGAGGCAAACGTCATGGTATAGACGCCAACGTCCAGCAGGGCACCGCCTGCCAGCTCAGGCTTCATCATCCTCGGAATACTCTCCAAAAGGTACCCCAGGTTAGCAGTCAGGGTATAGGGTCTTCCAATGGCGCCGGAAGAGATGATCTCCTGCAGCGTCTTTGCCATGGGCATATATCTGACCCACATGGCCTCTGCCAGAAGCAGCCCCTTTTCTTTTGCAAGCTCTGTCATTTCCCTGGCCTCCCGTGCATTTACGGCAAATGCCTTTTCGCACAGGACATTCCTGCCGTTTTCCAACAGCATTTTTACATTAGCACAGTGTTCTGAGATCGGTGTTGCCACGTAAACCAAATCCACATTTTCATCTGCCGCCATCTCTTCATATGTACCGTAGGCTTTTTCAAAGCCGTATTCTTCAGCAAAGGCCTCCGCCTTTTCCAGGCATCTGGAAGCCGCTGCGTACATCTCCACATCCTCCATACAACCAAGTGTCTTGGCCATGGTCGCTGCGATATTTCCTGTACTCAATACACCCACTCTGATCTTCTGCATACCAGTCTCCTCCTGCGGTCTTCATCTGCCGCTTCTTTATGGTTTCACTTCATCTATGGTTCCGCGCTCTCATATACCGGCAAGTCTTCACCTGCCGCTTCTTTATGGTTTCACCGCATATTTTATCACGCCGTCCTGTTTCTGTTCAAATACTTCATATGCCTTCATGATATCTTCCAGACGGGTCCTGTGGGTGATCAGACAGCCTGTATCCAGCTTCTTCGCCGCCAGAAGCTCCATGATCTCCTCACAATAACTGCCGTCCACACCGCCTGTTTTAAAGGTCAGGTTCCTGCCGTACATCCGGGGAAGAGGAAGGATCTGATCCTTCTCATACATGGCAACGATCACCACCACCGCGTTTGGCCTGGCTGTCTTCCATGCAGTCTCAAAGGTATCTGTCCCGCCTGCGGCCTCAAATACCACATCAGCGCCCCTTCCATGGCTCTCCTCCAGGACACGCTGCACCACATACTCCTGTACTTTTCCCGCGGCATCCGCATAGTCTTCGGCACCACGGCGGCAGGTCTCTTCCACGGAACATATGACCACATCGGCAAGCCCCTGCTCTTTTGCCAGCTTAAGCCTGCTTTCATCAATATCTATGGCAATGATCTTCGCAGGGCTGTATAAACGGGCACACATCATAGTACAAAGTCCCGTCGGGCCGGCTCCAAGGACCAAAACCGTATCCGCCGGTTTCACTTCCCCCAGTTTTGCAGCCCAGTAGCCTGTGGAAAGTATGTCCCCGGTAAAAAGCGCGTCTTCATCCGTCACATGGTCCGGTATCCTGGTCAGGCCATGATCCGCAAAGGGAATGCGGCAGTATTCCGCCTGTCCTCCGTCTATGCGGCACCCCATGGCCCAGCCCCCGTTCTCATTCTCGCAGTTGTTCACAAACCCCCGTCTGCAGAAAAAGCACTCCCCGCAGAAGGTCTCCACATTGACTGCCACTCTGTCCCCGGGCTTCACTTTTTTCACTGAGCTTCCAATCTCTGTCACAACGCCTACAAACTCATGCCCCAGAACAGTTCCCGGCACTGCCCTGGGCACGGCCCCGTGCTTAATGTGGATATCACTGGAGCATATGGTTGTAAGTGTTACCTTTACTATGGCATCCCCGGCATCCTGGATCACAGGAACGGGGCGTTCCTCCAGGGACACTCTGCCGTTTCCCTGATATACAACAGCACGCATATTATCTCTCTGCAAATCCTCCACCTCTATCCAAGAGTATCTAACTCATCCATCCAGATCCTCACAGACGCGTCACTGGGCATGCGCAGATCCCCTCTGGGAGATACTGCCACACTTCCCACCTTTGGTCCGTCCGGCAGGCAGGAGCGTTTGAACTGCTGTGAGAAAAATCTCCAGTAAAACTTTTTCAGCCATTTCAGTATCACTTCGTCATGATACATACCGGCAAATGCGATCTTGGCTATCCGGTAGATTTTTGCCGGACCAAACTGGAAACGCATCATATAGTACAGGAAGAAATCATGCAGCTCGTACGGCCCCACCAAATCCTCTGTCTTCTGGGAAATAACACCATCCTTGGGCGGAAGCAGCTCCGGGCTTACCGGGGTATCCAGCACGTCCTCCAAGATTGCCGCCAGCTCTGCCTCCCCGCAGGTATCCGCGTAATAGCGCACCAAATGACGGACAAGGGTTTTCGGCACCGAACCATTCACTCCATACATGGACATATGATCCCCGTTGTAGGTTGCCCACCCAAGCGCCAGCTCTGACAGATCCCCTGTTCCGATCACCAGACCGCCGCAGCTGTTGGCAATATCCATGATAACCTGGGTCCTCTCCCTTGCCTGGGCATTTTCAAAGGTCACGCTGTGGTCCTCATAGTCGTGGCCGATATCCTCAAAATGCTGCAGCACCGCCTTTTTTATGTCAACCTCTCGCAAATCAGCTCCCAGCCTTCTGGTAAGCTCGCAGGCATTTGTATAAGTCCTGTCCGTGGTGCCGAAGCAGGGCATAGTCACAGCCGTGATCTGGCTTCTGCTCAGACCGCACAGGTCAAAAGCCCTGGCTGTCACAAGCAGGGCAAGGGTGGAATCCAGACCGCCGGAAATGCCGAGGACTGCTGCTTTACATCCCGTATGATCCAGACGTTTTTTCAGTCCCATGGCCTGTATGGTGAGGATTTCATCGCATCTTCTGTCTCTGTCATTTTTGTCGTCCGGTACAAAGGGGCTGGGGTCAAAGAAACGGGACAGAGGCGTCTGCTCCTCCTTCACATGGAAATAAATCTGGGTATACTCCTCCTTGGATTCCGGCTGCCAGGTGGAGATCCTTCTTCTCTCGCTTTCCAGGCGATCCACATCAATTTCCCCGTAAATGATCTCATTGGCAAAGCGTTTTGCCTCCCGCAGGATCGTGCCGTTCTCCGCGATCATGTTCTGACCGCCGAACACCAGATCCTGGGTCGATTCTCCGTTGCCTGCGGTTGCATATACATATCCGCATATGAGACGCGCAGACTGTCCGCTCACCAGCTCTCTCCGGTAGGCATCTTTCCCAGTGGTCTCATCACTGGCTGAGAGATTGACAATAAGAGAAGCTCCTGCCATGGCATGAAAAATGCTGGGGGGATTGGGTGCCCACAAATCCTCACAGATTTCTGCCGCCACACACAGCCCGGGTACTTCCACACAGTGGAACAGCAGGTTCTGGCCAAAGGGAACCTTTTCGCCCTGCCAGTCCACATACCCGTCAAAGGCCTGGCCCGGCACAAAATATCTGGCCTCATAAAATTCACCGTAATTCGGCAGATGGTGTTTGGGGACAAATCCCAGTATCCTGCCCCGGTTCAGAACTGCCGCCGCATTGTAGAGCTTGCCTTTATGCTTCAGGGGAAGACCGATAAAGATCAGTCCGTCTGTATCCTGAAGTTCTCTCTGGATCGTCTTCAGCTCCTCCTCCGCCCTGTGTAAAAGAGTGCCCTGCCAGAACAGATCCTGGCAGGTGTAGCCTGTCAGACAAAGCTCCGGGAATACTATGATCTTCGCACCGTTCTTGGCCATTTCCCTGGCCTTCTCCACAATCTCCTGCCTGTTATGTGCACAGTCTGCTACCAGTACATCCGGTGTCGCGGCCGCCACTTTGATAAAACCATCTCTCATATTGTACCTGACCTTTCTCTACCCTCTTTTGCAGCGTTTTAATATACTTTTCAGTTCTTCCACAGAGAATATATAATTTCTGTTGCAGAAATGACAGTTCAGCTCTATCTCTTTTCCTTCGTCTATCATTTCCTGCAGCTCTTTTCTTCCTACACTGATCAGCGCTTTTTCCACCCTGTCTTTGTCACAGTTGCAGTAAAACTGTGTGGGGATGGTCTCATTGATCTCAATATCAAAGCCTTTCAGCAGTGTCTCCAGCAGAGATTCGGGTGTATGGCCTTCCTCCAGCATTGTGGTGACAGAAGTGACATTTTTCAGATTTTCTTCCAACTGACTGATCACCTTTTCTTCCGTAAAAGGCATGAGCTGGATGATAAAACCACCGGCCTGTTTCACCGTATTATCTTTTTCCATCAGAACACCAAGGCCGACAGAGGAGGGAACCTGTTCACTGGTGGCAAAATAGTAGGTCAGATCTTCGGCAATTTCACTGGTCTGCAGCACCGTCTGTCCCACATACGGCTCTTTCAGCCCCATATCTTTGATCACGTTCATGAAGCCAACGCCTACGGCCCCGGCCACGTCAAGCTTTCCCTTGTCATTTGCGTGAAGAATGACATTGGGATTGCCAACATAGCCCTTCACGTTTCCTTTGGAATCTGCTGTCACCGTGATGCCCTCTAAAGGGCCTCCTGCTTTGACCTGCAGGGTCAGCAGATCTTTCTCGCCTTTCATCATGACGCCCATCATACTCCCGGCTGTCAGAAGACGGCCAAGGGCTGCGGTTGCCACCGGACTTGTGTTGTGTGCTGCCCTGGCGTGCTCCACCAAATCTCTGGTTGTGGCGGCAAAGGCACGGATCTGGCTGCCCGCCGCGGTTGCTCTTACTATATAGTCTGCCATGTTTTTTCTCCTTTTATTATAGCTCTCTTATTTTCCGCATTCCTGCGCAATGACATAGATGCGTTCACTGTCCGTCTTTACAGGACTGCGGGTAAAGGCATCATAAGCGGCAAGGAATTTCATGCCGGATGCTTCTATGAGGCATTTGATCTCCTCCAGGGTATAGGCTTTCTGGTAGTGGACCTCCTCGTATTTGCGGTAGAGGATCTCCCCGCTGTGTTCTTCCGGGATGAAAAGGGAGAGATCGTATTCATTGATATTCTCCTCCTCGTCAAAATAGTTATCCCAGATAAAACTGGCGTCCTCCCGGTCTTCCGCTATGGTCTGCTCACCCAGTATCTCCCTGTATTTGTAGGGGGTGTTCAGATCAAACAGGAAAATGCCTCCCGGATCCAGATAGTTGTTCACCAGACGGAACACTTCCAGAAGATCTTCTTTTTCTGTGATATAGTTCATGCTGTCACAGATGGAGACAACTGCCCGCACAGTGCCGTAAAGCTCAAAATCACGCATATCCTGCAGAAGATAGAGGATATCCTGGTCATCCTCGGCTTTTTTCTCCATGGCGATCTCCAGCATATCCGGAGAATTGTCAACAGCTATCATGTCATAGCCGGCGGATGACAGGACCCTGGTGGCATTGCCTGTACCGCAGCCTAATTCCAGGACCAGTCCGTCTTCTATGTTATATTCTCTCAAAAGCCCGGTGAGATATGCACACCACTCTTCGTATGGAATGTTGTCCATGAAGAGGTCATACACACGGGCAAAGCTTTCGTAGGAGCTCATAGGGTTCTTGTGCCTCCGTATTTTTTTCTTATTTATACTATCACGAAAAGGGGGTAGGTGCAAGAGGGGGCGGGGAATAGGGCTTTGCACCGGATTCCCCTGGTAACTGTTCAGCCTGTCCAAACTGTTATTTCCCCTGGTTACGGCCCACAGAGTGACTGTAACTTCCCCTGCTTTTTCACCGGGTGCAGGGCTGATAGATGTGATGATAGGATCAGAGGTGGAATCAGGCCAGTTTTTCTTTAAAAAACTCTGTGATCAAGTCCCAGATCTGTCTCTGGAAGAATTGGATATCCGCGTGATCTGCCCCTTCTATTCCAATGAGTTGTACGTCCGCCCCTTTTTCCTCAAGGGCATCATACATGGCTTCACTCTGGGAAAAGGGTACCGTGCGGTCGCAGATTCCGTGCAGCAGCAAAAATGGCGGTGCCTGCTCTGTCACATAGCTGACCGGGCACGCCTTCAGAGCTTCTTTTTCATGGCAGGCAGCGTTCATGCCTATCAGAAGTGACTCGGGAGCGGACTGCATATCTTTCTGCACATTTACAGGCATCCTGGTGATGTCTGCCGGAAGATACCAGGGGCAGGCTGCCTGCACAGCGCTGGAATATTCCAGATAGTCACCTGTATCAAATTCTTTCCTGTCCCCTGTCAGTGCGGCCATGGCGGTGAGATGTCCCCCTGCGGATTCTCCCATGACACCAAAATGCTCACTGTCAATGCAGTAGCGCTCTGCATGTGCTCTCAAATACCGGATCGCTGCCTTTACATCCTGGAGCTGAGCCGGAAAGACCGCTTCATTGCTTGTCCTGTACTGTACACTGGCAACCACAAATCCCTGTCTTGCCAAATCTGCCAGATAAGCAAGATGGGCGCTTCTGCTCATCTGCTGCCAGGCTCCGCCGCATATCCAGATGATACACGGACTTTTTTTCTTTCCCTGTTCGGGAAAAATGATATCCAGCTTCAGATCTTTGGTGGTGTGCCCAAACCAGTCGCTCACTTGGGCAAAAGTGACATTGGTGTCCACGATATACTGAGGGTCTGTGATTGTTACCTGAATTGTTTTTTTCATTATGGGGTCCTCCTCAATTTTTTACTTGATTTTATTTTATCACAATAGAAGGGATTGGCAAGAGATATGTTGGTATAAATGGGACGGGGGATCCGACGCGGCGGTGGGGAGGGGCTGTCCTTGGAACGAAGCGTTTCGCTGTCCGGAAGCTAACCTGCTCCCAGTCACTAAATTCGTCGGCAATGGCCTCCTCATTAAGTGTCTGGGGCAGGTGGATCTTCCGAACGCTCATCTGAACATCGCTCCAAGGACAGCCCCTCCCCACCGCCGCGTCGGATCCCCCTGGTTTTTGGCTGCCCACAGGGGTGTGAGGTGAAAATTCCTCTCCCGGGAGTAAAGATAAAAAAGAGATAAATCGGGAGAGGAATTGATAAGAATTGATAAAAGAATATAAATTGTAGTTGTGAGGACATTACCGACGGTTAATGGGTTATGGTCATGGCAGGAGGGTGAATTGGGTTTTGTTGGTGGTGGTGCTGTCGGTGCCTATGTAGAGGTCGAAGGTGCCGGGTTCGCTTTCTGTAAGGGCGTGTTCAGTGAGGAAGCAAAGGTCCCGGTCGGTTATGTGGAAGGTTACTTTTTGGGATTCACCTGGCTGCAGGTGGATCTTACGGAAGTGTTTCAGCTCTTTGACGGGACGGACAACAGAGGCGGCTCTGTCATGGATGTAGAGCTGGATCACTTCCGTTCCGGGAAGGGAGCCTTCGTTTTTGATGGTTATGGATGCCTGGATGGTTTCGGTTTTGGTCATTGCGGACTTGTCCAGCTCTATGGGGGAGATGGAAAAGGTGGTGTAGCTCAGGCCGTATCCGAAGGGGTATAAGGGGGCGTTGGGGATGTCCAGGTATTTGGAACGGAAACGGTCTTTGTCAGCTCCGGTATAGGGACGGCCGGTGGAGTATTCGTTGTAGTGGACAGGGACCTGGCCTACGCAGTAGGGGAAGCTCATGGGGAGTTTTCCACTGGGACTGCAGGTGCCTGTGAGAACGTCCATAACTGCGTGGGCGCCTTCGGTTCCAGGCATCCAGACCTGAAGGATGGCTTTGGCTTTTTGGGACAGTTCTCTGATATCCAGGGGTCTTCCGGAGAAGAGAACCACTGCAATGTTCTGATTTACTTCATATATTTTGTTGAAAAGGGTCTGCTGGATCTCGGGTATCTGTATGTTGGCGTTGCTGGTGGCTTCACCGGACTGGACGTAGTGCTCACCTAAGGGCATGATGACAAGGTCTGCTTTTTTTGCGGCTTCAATGGCTTCTTCGAGCATTTTGTGCTGCTGTTCTAAGGAAACGGGTTCCTCAGTCTGCTCTGTGAAGCCTTCCAGATGGATGTCGTTACCGAGTATTGGACAGCCGGGATGAAATGTTGCTTCTGTGTTGTCAAAGGATTCCAGCGCTGCCTCCCGGATGGTCAGGGTGTCTTCTGTATGACCGATGAAGGACCAGGAGCCTGACATACTACGGTTGTCTGTATAAGGGCCGATGAAGGCGATGCGCTGTCCTTTTTTTATAGGGAGGGCTGATTCATTTTTCAGGAGCACGAAGGATTTGCAGGCAGCTTCCCTGGCAAGAGCTTTGTGTTCTTTGCAGAGAATGACTTCCTTTTCCTTGGTTTCGTCTGCGTCTTTGTATGGGTTTTCAAAGAGGCCCAGTTTGTTTTTCAGCTCCAGGATGCGGAAAACTGCCTCGTCCACCAGTTCCTCATCCAGGATTCCCTCCTCTATGAGAGATGCCAGGTTCTCGGAGTAGATGCCGGTCATCATGTCAATGTCAACGCCGGCTTCGGCAGCTCTGACGGCAGCTTCTTTTCTGTCTTCACAGTAGCCGTGGTAAATGATCTCCTCAATGGCTGCCCAGTCGGATATGAGAACTCCGTCAAAGCCCATCTCCTCTCTCAGGATCTGGCGCATGAGCCGTTTATTGCCGGTTGCCGGAACTCCGTCTATGGTGTTGAAGGAGGTCATGACCAGGGCTGCGCCTGCGTCAATGCCGGCTTTGTAGGAGGGAAGATAAAATTCACGCAGGGTATGTTCGGAAAGCTCTACCGTATTATAATCCCGGCCTGCCGTGGGGGCGCCGTACCCTGCAAAATGCTTCACACAGGCTGCTATATTGTAGGGCGCTTTCAGGTCATCCCCCTGGAACCCTCTGACCATGGCCTCGGAGAAAAGACAGTTTAAATAGGTATCCTCCCCGGTGGATTCCATGACTCTGCCCCAGCGGGCATCCCGAACCAGATCCACCATGGGGGCAAAGGTCACGTGAAGGCCGCTGACAGCCGCTTCTTTGGCTGCGGCTGCGGCTAATTTCTCGGACAGCTCCGGCTCAAAGGTGGCACCCTGGCCTAGGGGAATGGGAAATACAGTGCGAAAACCGTTGATGATATCCAGCATGAAGAGAAGCGGAATCTTGTGAGGGTGTTTTTCTATGTAGCTCTTCTGAATCTCTTTTATCTTCGACGCGCCAAGGACCCCTAAAACAGATCCGGCCTGGGAGATGTTCTCCTCTGTGAAGCCGCTCTCCTTCATAGGGCCTGTGATGACTGTGTCGTCCATGTAAAAATTACCGGCCACCTGGAGCATCTGGTTGACTTTTTCCTGCAGTGACATATCTCTTAAGAGTTCTTTTAACTGTTGTTTTGTCATAATCTTTCCTTTCCGTTTTAATCGTATATCGGTAACTATTCAGTAGGTCTGCGCATTTACTGCGCTGACCGTAAGAAAACGTCCAGCGGCCAGGCAAAAATGCCATCGCCGCAGGCGATTCTGCATGGATTTTTGCTCGTAACTGTGAGGGTACTGAACAGTTACGTATATCGTTTATTAAATCACTGCCTGTTCACCGGCCTGATTTTCCCACAGCACAGGTGTAAAAACCTCCGTGTATACTGATGCGCCTGCATTTTGTGTCTGCATTCTCGAAAATCATTCTCAATGAATCATGCAGTTATATAATTTACGATTTACTAGTACTACAGCGAACGCCATATGATAATCTATATGCAATGAAAGCCGCCCCGTTAATCACTCACCTTCCGTTCGCGAAAACCAGGAAAAAGCAGCGGTCTTGGTGGAGACTGGCATTGGGTTCTGCGAGGCTAAGCGGAAGGTTCTACGAAATCCACGATTTACGCAGACTTAGGCGAGAACGTAAGTGAGCGCCTTAGTCGTAGTTAATCGTTAGTTCGGAGGTTCTGGAGCCTCGAGCAGAACCCAATGCCAGTCTCCCCCAAGACCGCTGCTTTTTCCGTCCCCTTTCCGCACCTGTTCGCTGTAGTACTAGAATGTGTTTGTTTTAAATTTTCTGCGGTATTCCAGAGGAGAGCAGCCTGTGTTCTCCCGGAACATCTTTGTGAAATAGGAGAAATTGCTGTATCCTACATAGATGGAAACCGTGTTGATCGGCAGACTGCTCTGGGTCAGCATCTTTTTTGCCTCCTCCACCCGCTTCTGCATCAGATAGGCACTGATGGATATGCCTGCCTCTTTTTTAAAGATTCTGGACATGTAGTCCACATTCAGATATACCAGCTCAGCAAGGGTCTCTCTTCTGATATCCTCCTGGTAGTGTGTGTCTATGTATTCCTTCAGTTGGTCTGCCACAGATTCACTTTTGTTGATGTATTTTGTGTACTCTACGGCCCTGGTCACCAGGTGGGAGGCAAACTGTATGGCACCCTCCACACTCTCCAGGGCTTCCTGGTAATATTGCTCGTTCTCACTTCCGGCAAAGAGCAGATGAGCCTTGATCTCCCTGGCGGCAAGCCAGGAATAGGTGATCTGGGTAATATCCATACGAAAACTTTTCAAAATGTCACGTGTGATCAGTTCCCGCCCTGCAAGCTCTGTGAGGTACTGCCGCATACTGCTGATGAGGGCTTCCGGTTTCTGTTCACCCAGGAGGGTTTCCCATACCGCCCGCTGTCTATTCTGATAGGAAACACATGGCTGCCGGAAATCGGACAGAAACAGGACTTTATCCCATACTGTAAGGCTGTTGTCCCGCATGGCCTGCAGCTGCCCGAGGCAGTCCTCCAGAACGTCTATCTCGGCAATGCCTCCGACTCCGCACCAGATATCCATCTGCATACGCTCCCCCAGGATATCCCGGAAAGAAGAAAATACACCTTCTTCGCTGAGTCTCTCCAAACCCCGGGCAGTGCCCCGGCATATAACCGCATAGCTGTCTTTCCGGCAGGAGGAAACTGCTTCCACTGCCACCTGATATTCTCCTGCCAGTTCCCCCAGAATGTTTTTTATAATAAAGAGAAGAATGTTCTCATCCCAGTGCTGCCTTTTCTCCCTTCCCCTATGGCCGGACAGGTGCAGGAGCGCTGCAAGGAACTTATCCTCCGGTTTATAATGAAGCTGTCTCTTCCTGATCTCTTCCTCTATGGCTGACGGCTTTATCCTGCCGCCAAGCAATTCTGCCCAGAAATTATTCAGGAGGATTTCCCGGCTCTCTTCCCAATTTCTGCTCTCCTGGCGGAAAGCCTCATAATTCAGGGCTTCTTTAGCCCGGTCGGACGCTTTCTTAATGGCAGCGGTAAGTTTTTCAAAGTCAATGGGTTTCAGCAGATAATCCACACTGTCCAGAGCAATGGCACGGCGTGCGAAGTCAAATTCGGCATAGCTGGTCAGGAATACGGCCTGCACCTCGTACGCCTCCCTGCGCACCCACTCCATAAAATCAAAGCCGCTGCCTTCCGGCATGACAATATCGCTCACGATCACATGGATAGGCATCAGCCCCATGACCGTCTGAGCCTGCTGCATGGAGGATGCCGTGTAGATCTGCCCAATATCCAGCAGATCCCAGTCCACATTTTTCTTAATACTCTCTATCACGTATTCCTCATCGTCAACCAACAACAGATTCATAAGTACCTCCAACCGTTTTGTCTGCTACCCCTGAGTCACCGTTTTTCTCATGTCCCCGGAAAGGAATATGTATGTCAACAATAGCGCCTCCAAGAGGGCTGTTGTCAAAATTGATCTCCCCCTGTTCTCCGTAATAGTAATGGAAACGCTTCAGGCAGTTTTCAATCCCCACATGGCTGCCGTTTTCGCTGACTCCCTTTCCCTGCTTCAGCCTTTCCAGAACAGACTTTGGAAATCCCCTTCCGGTGTCGGAAATATACAGATTGATGTATTTCCCATCCTCCCTGTCCTCCGGAAATGCTGTGACTGAGATCAGTATCTTCTCCTCCAGCGTCAGCGCGTGTTTTGCCGCATTCTCCACAAAGACCTGAAGCATGAAGGGAAATATCTCTCCATCCTCCACCTCTTCCTCTATCTCAAAATAGTATTCAAAGCTGTCGGGATATCGCAGAAGCAGTATTTTCAGATAGTCCTCACAGTGCGCTGCCTCCGCCTTTACAGGCACCAGACCGCTGGTGCTGCGGAAGACATACTGCAGATAATCTGAGGTGGTCTTTGTCATCTTCCTGGCATTGCCGTACTGTTTGAAATCAATCATACTGTAGATAAAATTCAGGCAGTTCAGATAAAAATGAGGGCGTATCTGCAGTTTCAGATAATCCATCTCTATCTTCTGCTTTTCCAACTCCTGCTCGTAAAGGGTGATCTTCAGACGCCGGATCTGATGTATCATTCTCTTGAACTTGTCATCAATCTGCTCCAGCTCCATCAGATTATTCTCTGTGATATGGAAGGTATAGTCATCGTCATCATACTTTGTCAGATTATCCGTAAATTGCCTTACAGGTTCCAACAGATATTTTTTCAAGTATAGAAGGATTGCCGCCCCGGCCAGGACCAATGCTGCTGCCAGAACCAGAAGAAATCCCAGGCTGCCCATCATGACGCCCATTATTTTGTCCCCTGATATCTTCATCTGAATGCCAAAGGGCGCCTGTTTCAGCGTTCTGCTAAGTGAATATCCGCTGTTTGCCTCCTGTGGATCCGTCCCCTGCTCTATGCCTTTGCTGGTGATCTGGCCTGCCACCCGGTTCTCCGCGTCTACCAGACGCACATATCCGTCGTCCCCCACGATCGTGTCAGTGAAAGGCTCCAGTATGCTTTTCACATTTACATAGCAGCCCATGTAAGTATCCTGGTTCTGGGCTATTTTGCAGATATAATTTTCCTCGCCGCAGTCCATTTGGTTCCATTTCTTTTTGACCGAGTAGGAGGTATCTGTGATCAGCCCAATCTGGTTCCTGACAGCTTCCTCCAAGTCGTTGTCAATATCATATCCCACCCCTGTCATAGTGAGCATGGTGAACGTATCATTTTCCTTCAGATACAGGAAAAAGTGGTATTCTGTGCCGTATTCCCATGCATAGGGCAGGCAGATCCTCCGCAGATTGCTGACTGCATTGTTTATTTTTACAGGATCGTCCGAATGCTCCATTGTCTCAATATAGTCCCCCAATACAGAATATCCCTGGTTCTTTTCCATGATATTGGAAAACAGGCTCCGGCTGATCCGCAGGAAACGGTTGTCCAGCTCATCTGTATAGAGCTTTGACATTTCATCCATCTCCTGTATGGCCTGCTTTCTGGTCCTTCCAAGCAGCATGGCGCTGACACCCGCGTATACAGCCAGCACCACCATGAGAATGATAAGAATGGCTTTCATCTGCTGGGCCATATTTTTCTGTTTTCTGTATTTCGGAACTTTCGTCATATGCTTTTTATCCTTTCACTGCCCCCAGAGTGATTCCCTCCGAGAAATATTTTTGAAGGAATGGATACACAATAAACAGCGGCAGCATGGCAATGAAGGCAATTGCCATTCGGATGGAGGTGGTGGGAAGCTTTGCAACCTCCGCGCCAATATTTCCCACGACTTTTCCGCTTGCAAGATATTGAATATCCGTAATCATCTGATTCAAAAGGTTCTGTATGCCAAACAGCTTCTGTCCCTGGTTTCCTGATAAATAGTATAAACCATTGGTCCAGTCATTCCAATAGGCAAGTCCGGAAAACAGTCCCATGGTCACAAGAATGGGCTTGCCCAGAGGCAGCACCACACTGGTAAATATTTTCATATGCCCTGCCCCGTCTATTTTAGCTGCTTCAAACAGAGCATCCGGTATGCTTGTGATAAAATAGCTGCGTATCATAAGCACATTGTTGGCACTCAAAAGCAGATTCGGCAGAAGAAGCGCAAAAATTGTATTTTTGATATGCAGATAATTCACATACACCAGATATGTAGGAACCAGGCCTCCGTTGAACAGCATGGTAAAAAATACGAAAAAGGTCAGTGCCCTTCTGTGGGGAAGCGTCTTTATTGTCAGCGGATAAGCCATCAGTGCCGACAGGCTGATATTCAGTATAGTGCCCACGATCGTGACAAAAATGGTGACTCCATATGCGTGCAGTATTTTTTCTCCCTGTTTGATTATGTACTGGTAGGCGTAAAGGCTTAATTTCTCAGGAAAAAATGAGTAGCCGTTGCGGATCAGTGTGTTTTCATCTGTGACGGAAGAGATGAACACCAGTATAAAAGGCAGTACAATGATCAATGTCATAAGAATCAGAATTATATTGATAAAAAACTGATACCGTTTTTCTTTTGCTGAATTTTTCATTCCCTCTCCTCCTAAAACAATGCCTGTTCTTTATCTACTTTTCTCACCACCCAGTTGCTCAGCATAACAATGGCGAATCCCACAATGGACTGGTACACGCCTGCCGCGGAGGACATACTGATATTTCCCCGCTCAATGAGTGCCCGGTACACATAGGTGTCGATCACATTGGTGGTTGGAAAAAGAACTCCGGAATTCATAGGCACCTGATAAAACAGTCCGAAATCCGAATAAAAAATACGTCCGATATTTAACAGAAGCAGGGTGATAATGGTGGGTACCAGACTTGGCAGGGTGATTTTCGTAATCTGCTGCCATTTTGTAGCGCCGTCCAGACTGGCCGCCTCATAGTAGGAAGGATCAATGCCGATAATAGAGGCAATGTAGATCAGACATCCGTATCCCACACCTTTCCAGCAGTTGGCAAATACCAGGATAAAGGGCCAGTATTTCGGCTGCTGATACCACTGCACCGGCTCTCTTCCCATGGCGTTTAAAATCGTATTGTTTATCAGGCCGTTCTCGGAACTGAGCAGTGCGTAAACAATGTAGCTCAGAATTACCATGGACATGAGGAAGGGCAGCAGAATGGCGCTCTGGTATATCTTTTTCATTTTATTGCTGCGCACCTCGCAGATCAATATAGCCACCGCGATCCCTACTATCATATTTACAGCAATGAAGGCCACATTGTAAAGCAGTGTATTTCTGGTAATGATCCAGGCATCCTTTGACTGGAATAAAAACTTAAAGTTATCAAGACCGCACCAGGGGCTTGCAAATATGCCTTTTGCAAAGTTCAGCTTCTTAAAGGCGATCACGATTCCACCCATAGGGATATAGTTGTTGATCAGCAGGTACAAAAGGCCCGGCAGCATCATCAGATATAAGGGCCAGTGCTGTTTATAGACACTGAGCCTGGACTTTTTCTTCATATTCTTCCTCCTCTGTCTTATGAATGGTTTCTTTCGGGCAAAAAGGCTGCCGCACTAAGAGCCTTTCCTGTTTCCTAGGGCGACAGCCTGCTGCCAAAAATGATCCGGTCTATTTATTGTTGCTGTCCACACACCACCGGATAGATAATGAACAGTAACTATTTATTCTCTTCCAGCCATTTGTCAAACTGCTCCTGTTTTGCCTGTATGATCTCATCAATACCGGCTGCCTCCAGAGCATCCAGGAATTCCGGCAGATACGTTTCGGGGTCAGCGGAACCACTGTTCAGTGAACCGGTGTACTGTTTTACAACATTGGCAAGCGCAGCGACCTGACTCTCATACTGGGTGTTGTCAAAACAGAAACCAACTGCCTTTGACTCTTTTGCGGAATCGTTGAATTCCTCCATCTTCTCCCAGAGCTGCGGGTCAGAGCCAGTCCATTTATGGGCGATGAACTGATTTGGCAGTTCCCAGCCCAGATTCAGGCTGTATCCCACATTGTCTGCAGTGATGCCCTCCGGGTAGTTGATGATGCCGTTCTCCTCATCCTCTATGACATAATCCACACCTTCTTCACCCCAGTTCAGCAGATTCATGATCTCCGGGCTGCCATAGATGTAATCAAGGGTTTCCATGGTCTTCTCCGGGTTCTCTGAATTCTGTGCAACGGAGTAGATAATGCCGTTGTAGGTCTGGCAGTTTTTGATGGGATAATCCCTGAACGGAACGATTTCAAAGTCATATCCTGTTGAGCTTTTAAATTCCACAGGTGTTCCCGGATGATAGGCAAAAAACAGGGAGAACAGATTGCCTGCCTTGCAGACTGTACGCCAGTTTTCTGTGTCAGTTCCCGCGTCCTTGCTGATATATCCCTTTTGATACCAGTCATAGAGCATGGAAGTAGTCTCTTTATACCAGTCGCTGGCAAAGAAGTTGGTAATGGTGGTATCATTTTCCTGATCCATGAGCACGCCAAGGTAGTTGGCATCTGACAAGGGGTCGCCCCCGAACAGTCTTGTGGCCGGTGTATCTCCCTCATTGATGGAAAACAGCATGGTCATGTCCGGCTCTCCTGCCTTGACTGTCTCAAATACAGATTCCATATCTTTTGGCTCTTTGATGGCGGATGTGTCTATGTTGTACTTCTCCACCAGGTCTTTTCTCATGAAGACGGCAGGGATGCTGCCTCGTTCGATCTGGTTTGGCACTCCGTACATAAAACCGTCCACTGTGTTGCTGTTCAGCACCTCTTCGCCGTAAATATCCTTCAGATTTTTGCCGTATTTATCCACCAGCTCTGACATGTCCATGATCTGTCCGCTGTGCATGTACTGGATGGCATTGGTGGCATTTGTATAAAAACAGTCAATCTTTTCATCACCTGCAAGCATGAGCTGGAGCTGCTGTGTGGCACTGGCCCAGGGAAGCACTACAATATCCAGATTGGCATTAACTTCCTTTTCCAGAATCTCATTGATCTTCTCCTCGATCCGCTCTTCATCAGCGGGCTGGCTGCCCTGCAGCACCATGGTCACCGTGTAGGGTTCCTTTCCGTCCTCCCCGGATGCTGTCTTCTTGCCTTCGCTGCCGCTTCCGCCTCCGCAGGCTGCCAGTGACAATACCATGGCCGCTGTGAGTACAGCAGCTACGATCTTTTTCTTCATGTGATTTCCTCCTTCACTTCTGTTCCTTTTATACATCCATCTTATTCTTTTCCCTGTTCCTTTTCTATAACTGGTCTGACTTAAAAATATCACTCATTTGACACCTGAATACGTCTGAAGACGTGAATGAAAAGTTTGCGCCTGATATTTTCACTCAACGTTTTCTATATTATAACGAAAAAAAGACCTGTATACCCAGTTTATCACATGGTATACAGGCCGTTCCCTGTTCTTATAAAACAACAAATATAAATAATTTTCCAATATCTACACAGTTACAGGTAAAGAGCCATACAGAACTGCCTTCGGCGATGGGATTTTTACCTGACTGTTGAATATTTTCCTGCGGGCAGCGCCATAAATGCGCAGACCTGATGGATCGTTACAGATATAATCGCTGTCCGTCTTTTGTTATATTTTAAATAAACTGATTTGCCTTTTCATCATAGGCGTAATCAATGGTGCCCAGCTTTTTCTCCAGCTCTTTTCTGTCAAGCTGCAAATCTTCGCACATGTCATCCAGGGAGGAATAGAAATCCCTCAGTTTCATGTTCGCAAAGCTCAAAAGCATCACCGGATCTTTTGGTATCATAATCTCTCTCACCTCTTATGCCCTGCGGGCTGTAAGTTCACCATTTTCCACATCTATGACAATGGTGTCCTCTGTTCCCACATTGCCGGAGAGAATGAGTTTTGCAGTCAGTGTCTCCACGTATTTCTGCAGGTAGCGTTTCAGAGGACGAGCACCGTAGATGGGGTCGTATCCGCCCTCAATAATATAATCTTTTGCGGCATCTGTCAAGCGCAGAGACAGCTCCTGGTCTCTTAACCTGCGGTTCAGATCCTCCACCAGCAGATCCACGATACCGCCGATATTCTCTTTAGTAAGCGGTTTGAACATGATGATCTCATCCAGACGGTTTAAGAACTCCGGACGGAAATGCGTCCTCAGATCTCTCTCAACCATATCTCTGGCTTCCTGGCTGATTTCGCCGTTAGGCTCAATGCCGTCCAGCAGATAGGTGGAGCCAAGATTGGATGTCATGATCAGGATCGTGTTCTTAAAGTCAACGGTACGGCCCTGGGAATCTGTAATACGGCCGTCATCCAACACCTGAAGCAGCACGTTGAAGACATCCGGGTGTGCCTTTTCGATTTCATCGAACAGAACCACTGAGTATGGTTTCCTTCTGACAGCCTCTGTGAGCTGGCCGCCTTCCTCGTATCCCACATATCCCGGAGGCGCTCCGATCAGACGTGACACGGAATATTTCTCCATGTACTCGCTCATGTCAATACGCACCATATTCTGCTCGTCATCAAAGAGTGTAGCTGCCAGTGTCTTGGCAAGCTCTGTCTTACCTACACCAGTTGGTCCCAGGAATAAGAAGGAGCCAATGGGTTTTGTTGGGTCCTTGATCCCGGCTTTGGAACGGATGATGGCATCTGTTACTTTCTGAACACCCTCATCCTGACCAATCACACGTTTGTGAAGTTCCTCTTCCAGACCCAGAATCTTGGTCTTTTCCCCTTCTGTCAGCTTGGCAACAGGGATTCCTGTCCAGCGGGAGATGATCCTTGCAATCTCCTCGTCTGTAACGCTCTCATGTACCAGGGATAAATCCTGGCTCTTCACTTTTTCTTCCTCAACTTCCAACTGCTTCTGCAGCTTTGGAAGTTCGCCGTACTGCAGCCTTGCCGCTTCATTCAGGTCATAATTTCTCTGGGCAACCTGAATCTGTTTGTTCATATCTTCAATCTGTTCCCGCAGTTTGGAAAGCTTCTCCACAGAGGCTTTTTCATTGTCCCACTGGGCTTTCCTGCCGTTAAATTCATCGCGCAGCTCCGCCATATCTTTCTGCAGATCCACCAGCCGGTCCTGGCTGAGCCTGTCGTTCTCTTTCTTCAGGGCAGCCTCCTCAATTTCCATCTGCATGATCCTTCTGCGAAGATCATCCAGCTCTGTAGGCATGGAATCCAGCTCTGTCTTGATAAGAGCGCATGCCTCATCCACCAGGTCAATGGCCTTATCCGGCAGGAACCTGTCGGAAATATAGCGGTTTGACAAGGTTGCCGCCGCTACCAGAGCGCCGTCAGTGATCTTGACGCCATGGAAGACTTCGTACCGTTCTTTCAGTCCCCTTAAGATGGAAATGGTATCCTCAACTGTAGGCTCATCCACCATGACAGGCTGGAAACGGCGCTCAAGCGCTGCGTCCTTTTCAATATACTTGCGGTATTCATCCAGTGTTGTGGCACCGATACAGTGCAGCTCGCCTCTGGCCAGCATAGGCTTCAGCATATTGCCTGCATCCATAGCACCCTCTGTCTTGCCGGCACCTACGATCAGATGAAGCTCATCAATGAACAGTATGATCTGTCCCTCACTTTTTCTGACTTCCTCCAGCACAGCCTTTAAACGCTCCTCAAATTCTCCTCTGTACTTGGCGCCTGCTACCAGGGCACCCATATCCAGTGCGAAAATCTTTTTATCTTTTAACCCTTCCGGCACATCGCCCTGAACGATTCGCTGTGCAAGTCCCTCTACAGCGGCTGTCTTGCCCACGCCCGGCTCACCGATCAGCACAGGATTATTTTTTGTCTTTCTGGACAGAATACGAATGACATTACGGATTTCCGCGTCCCTGCCGATGACCGGGTCCAGTTTCTGCTCCCTGGCCTTTTCCACCAGATCCTGTCCATACTTGTTCAGCGTATCATAAGTGGCCTCCGGGTTGTCGGTCGTCACGCGCTGGTTGCCCCGCACCGTGCTCAGAGCCTGAAGGAAACGCTCTTTTGTAATTCCGTATTCCTGCCAGATTTTCTTCATAGACGGGCTGGGATTGTTGATCAGTGCCAAAAACAGATGCTCCACAGAGACGTATTCATCTCCCATGGCCTTTGCCTCATCCTCAGCGCTCACCAGGGCTTTATTCAGATACTGCCCGATATATGGCTGGCCGCCGGATACTTTGGTTCTGGCATTCAGTGCCTTCTCCACATTGTTCAGAAAGTGTTCTTTCTGGATTTCCATTTTTTCAATCAGTTTCAGGATCAAGCTGTCCTCCTGATGTAAAAGATTATATAGTAAATGCTCCTGTTCGACCTCTTGGTTGCCGAACTCATAAGCTGTCTTTTCCAAGTCCTGAACTGCCTGAAGTGATTTCTGTGTAAATTTGCTGATGTTCATAAAATCCCTCCATTTCGAGATTTGTGCTCTTTGTTATTTGTTCTAGTGCTACTATAACACTAATTATTAGCAGTGTCAAGAGGTGAGTGCTAATTTTTTATTTATTCATATATGTTTGCTATTTCATGTATTCTGTACTTCATTTTTGTGAGGACAAGTAACGGCTCTAAACACTCGCATTTGTTCCTGAAACCGAGAAGAATGTTGTAGTAGTAATCGTTCTCTATGAAGGAAAAACGAACAATGTAAAGCACATTGCCATCCGGAGAAAAGTCTTCATACAAATAAAATTCAAAGGCCCTGTCCATGACAGATTTATGTATGCAAATTTTTATCCTTGTCTGCAATGTTTGTTAAATTCCCGAGAAATTCAAAAAACGGTTTTTAAGGTTCCACCGGAGCTTTGTTGTGGGCAAAACAGATCAGCGGTCATTTAGGCGTAAACATTTCTTTGCCCTCATGAAAACTTTGCCGTCAGGTGATGAATTCTGATACACTTCTGTGGCAGCACCTCTTTGGCCGCACCTCTGTGGCAGCACTACTGTGGCAGCACTACTGTATCTGACCAGCCAAACGGGCGTACCGCCATTTAAGCGGTACGCCCGTTTCTAAACCGGAACATTGTAATTTAAATAACTGCACCATTCCCTGAGAATGATTTTCGAGAGTGCAGGGTATTCCCTTATTTAAGGCTTTCCAACAACTCATTGGCTGTATTTGCCCAGTCATCTTTGGTGGTGGCACCCATTACAGTTTTTATCACCTCTCCTTTGTCATTGAGGAAAAAACTGGTAGGGAAGGCAGTTACGTTCGGCAGAATGTCAGACTGAAGTTTTTCTCCGGGGATGATGTTCATATAAGTCACGCCGGTCTTTTTCACGATCTCTTTTGCCAGATCTAACTGTTCCTGGCCCACCTCTCCTTTATCGTTTACCACATCGGCTGCTATTCCCACGACCTTGAAATTTTTCCCTGCAGCGGCAAATTCCTTGTTCAGCTCCTCAAGGTGGGGCATTTCCTCCAGACAGGGATTACAGAAGGTGGCCCAGACGTTCACCATTGTGACCCCGCCTTTTGCCAGCAGATCCTCCGGCAGGGCTTTGCCGTCCAGGTCGGTCCCGTCCAGTGCAACATTTTGGAACAGTTCGTCGCTGTCCGCATAGCTCAGATCTGCGCTGGAATCGCTTGCCAGCATTGCTTTCGTGCCGTAATCCTTCAAAAGCGCAGAGGCCTGCTCTACAAGTTTTTTTGCCTCCTCGGCAGTGGCGCAGGTGACAGTGTTTCCAAAGAAATAGCCGTCTTTACTGGTACCGGTCAGTTTTACGATATCTTCGGGAGTTACAAAAAGCTCATACAGCGGTGAGTTTTCCTCCGTGAGTCCCCCCACCTTGCCTTTTTCGCTATAGCCATACAGCCCGGTGATCTCATACTCCGCCTTGCCCAGCGGTGTATCCACAGTCACCCTATCTCCCACCTTTTTACCCATACTTTTAGCCATGGATGCCGGAATCACACAACCTCCGGTAGAACCGTCTGCGGGGACCTTGCCCTCTGTCAGCTCATAAGTGACAAACAGTCCGTTTTCCTCCAGTTCAGGCTCACCGCTGAGGCGCAGGTCTTTTGTGTCACCCAGAGTAACATCGTCGATATATCCTGAGATATGGTTTTGGCATTCCACTCCGGGCAGTTCCATCACTTTCTTCCATGTATCATAGCTGAGGAGTTTATCCGTTATAAAGCGGACACTGCGCTCCATCAGTTCCTGCTCTTCCTCGCTGGCAGAATCCTCTTTCACCATATCGTTTACATCCGGGGTCTGGCTCTTACTGTCTGCAGATGCGGACTCGGATGAGGAAGCGGAGGGCGAGGCGGCAGAAGGGCTGCCGCAGGCCGCAAGGGAAACTGTCAGGCCTAAGGCCAGGAATAATGCAGATAATCTTTTCATTTTATTTTATCCTTTCTATTGTTCAAAATATATGTTTATAAGTGTCAGTTTTTATGTCCTTCTTTTGGAACAGAGTTTCCGGCACATGACTCAGTGCAGGAAGCACATGAACCTGTACAGGATGACGCCGCTGCTTTTTTACCAATGCCAAAGCCTTTGGCAAAAGCCCCTTTGGGACATGCCCGGACACAGTCTCCACAGCGGATGCATTCGGGACTGTTTGGCGTCTTCCGGGGATCAATGCCCATCTTGCAGATCTCTTTGCAGATGCCGCAATCCACGCATTTCTCCTCATCCAGACGCAAATGGTAGAGCGAGATGGGGTTAAATACGCCATAGACCGCGCCCAGTGGGCAGAGGAACTTACAAAAAGGCCGGTAGCTGAACATGGAAAGCACCAGGATGGATGACAGCAGAAAGACCTTCCAGTCAAACAGCCAGCCAACGGCAGCCTGCAGGTCGGGATTTCCCGCTACCAGGGGAATGCCTCCCAGCAAGGTGCCTGATGGACAGATCCATTTGCAGAACCAGGGGTCTCCCTGGCCGATGATGTTCACCGCGAACATGGGCAGCAGCAGGACGAACACCGCAAGAATGACATATTTGAGATACCTCAGGTATTTTTCCCCCGGCAGCTTTTTTATCTTTGGCACCAGGATCTTATGCAGCAGATCCTGGACCAGTCCAAAGGGACAGAGGAAACCGCAGACTACTCGTCCGATCAAAGCTCCAACAGCCATTAAAAAACCAATGATATAAAAAGAAAACTGGTAGTTACGGCTGCCGATGACTGCCTGAAGGGAACCAATGGGACAGGCTCCCAGGGCACCGGGACAGGAATAGCAGTTAAGCCCCGGCACACACAGCGCTTTTGTGGGCCCCGTATAGATCTTTGACTGGATAAAACCATTCACATAGCCGTTTGTCAACGCGGCAAATAGGATTTGCACCCAAAGGCGGATGCCTTTTTTCGGCCGCTTGTTTGCTGCTTTTTTTGTAACTTTTTTATTTTTCATATGTTTCTCCTAACCGATCCCAATACATTCCAGGCAGATCGCCGCCGCTTTTTTAAGTACCGTCAAATGCTCCTCCCGGAGTAGTCCGAACACCACAGATACCAGACCCAGGGCAAAGCAGGCGATGCCCATGTATTGTCTTCTTCTTTCTGTCATCAGGCCTCACCTCCCTTCCCCATGTAAACCAGGCGGCCGCCTTTGTTCAGTCCCCAAATCTCATCCGCAAAGCTGGTAATCTTATAGGAATGCGTCACGATGATCACGCATTTATTCTGCACATGGGCCAGATCCACCAGGATATTTATCACATCCCGCTCTGTCTCCCGGTCCAGATTACCGCTTGGCTCATCCGCCAGCAGCAGATTAGGCTCGTGGGACAGGGCACGGGCAATGCCCACCCGCTGCTGTTCTCCTCCTGAAAGCCCCAGCACACGGCGCCCTGCCGTCTCCCGGTCGATACCCACGCTTTCCAGAAGAGCCAGTGCATAGGTACGGTTGTCTTTATGACAGACCCCGCTGATGGACATAGAAAGCTCAATGTTCTCCAATGCAGTCTTATTTAACAAAAGGTTATAGCTCTGGAATATAACGCCTATTTTTTCGGCGCGGTACCGGTCCCTGTCCAGCTCACGCAGATCTTCGCCCTCATACAGGATGGCTCCCTCCGTACAGATATCAAGTCCGGCTAAAAGGGAGAGCAGGGAAGTTTTCCCCGCTCCGGATCTTCCCACAATACAGTAGAGCCTGCCCGGCTCAAACTCAGCATTTAATCCCTGAAATACCGGCTTTGTGGTTTTTTCATAGGTATATCCCACGTTTTTAAGTGATAAAACAGCCATGTTGACTTCCTCCCTATCAATTTCGCTGACGCAGAATGCGCATAGGCTCATACTTCATTGCGAAGCCCGCGCTGGCTGCCCCCGCTATCACTGTCAGGATCAAGGCAATACCCACAAGCTCCGTGATAGTGGTAAAACTCAGCGCTGCACTAATGTGAGCGATCGGCCTATTATCCGTAGCCAGCCCTCCAAAAGATGCACCGCCCATACCGCTGGCAAGGGCCGGCCCGCTCAAAGTCCGGGACATCTGGTCTGCCAACAGCATATCGGTGACCGGCTGGACCAGCAGACTGCCCAGAGCAATGCCGAGGAACAAGCAGACTGCCATGATAAGTGCAGATTCCAAGACCAGCTGCGCTGCAACTTTACTCTTTTTCATGCCCATGGCACGCAAAACGCCAATCTCGTATTTCCGCTCTCTCACTACTAACGAGGAGAGAATAAGCAGAATCGCAGCCCCCAGCACCAGGACTACCCACAAGAAGATCATGGAGATCACGCACATCTGCTCAATGGGTTTCACAAAAGCGTCGTAGGCAACCGTGTCCGTGCTCAGACTGTAATATTCGGAGAGACCGGCAGCATAGGCTTCCCGGGCAAAGGCATCCAGATCCCTGGGGTTTTTCAGGAAAAAATCCGTAAAAAATACAGGCTCGTAAGTATAGTAGGGGTCAGTCAGAAGTTTATAGCAGGTAAAGATTTCATTATCGCTGTCCATCTCTCCCTCACTGTATTCCTGATGATAAATTCCGCTAACTTTAAGCGTCATCTCTTCCAGGGGATTCCCCTGCTTGTCAGTGTAATAGATACTTTTTGCCCGGAAAGTGTCGCCGGGTTTCAGTCCGTTCATCTCTGCCAGCGTGTCGGAGATCAGGCATTCATTATCTGCCGTGGGGAAATCCCCTTCCCCCGCAAGTTTTGCCTGTCCGCTTTGGAACAGCTCAGCCTGGCTTACATCCTCGTACCCACTGAGCGTATACTGTGGGATACGGGTCTTTGCAGGTTCTTCGCCTGCCCGCTGTATCTCCATATCACCGTAGTCGATCGGTGTGGAGGATTTCAGCTCATCTGCCACAGCCTCCATCTGAACGCTGTACACAGTTTTTTTCAAATACTTGGAAGCAGCCATTTTTCGGATCAGTTCATCGGTAAGCTCAGGCTTTCTAAATGTTTCATCTTTTTCCCATGCTTCACTGACCTTCCTTTCATCTACGTTCAGGAGAACTTCCGTACTCAACCGGTTCTTGTACTGCCTTGCGATAGCATCTGCATCGTTGTAGACCACCAGGGCCACACAGCTCATAGTTATGACTAGTAAAAAAATTCCCGCTGCCAGCAGATTCCGCCCTGCATTTCTGTATAGATTTTGAAAAGCGTTTTTTAAAATATACATAAAATGTTCTCTCATTTCTTTTAGGATTTCTTTTAGGACTTCTTTTAGGATTTTTCCCAGTATAGCACAGGCAGTGTTAATTCTGCGGCAAGACCGGATTTTCGAAATTATATTTTTGTTTTGTACAGTCACTGCCTGTGGTATACTATATAAATATAATTTAGAATGGCAGGTGAGCGCAGTGCGTTTATTGATAATTGAAGACAATACCGAACTGGCAGATTTGATGAAGGAGAAGCTGTCGGGATTTGGATATGTATGTGATGTGGCTAATGATGGAGAAAGTGGAGACTTGAAGGCTTCCGATAACGATTATGATGCGGTCCTGCTGGATTTGAACCTGCCGGACAGAGATGGCTTTGAACTGCTGGAAGACTGGCGGAGCCGGGGTATTACGGCACCTGTGCTCATTGTGACCGCCCGGGGCGAGCTGGAACAACGGGTCAAAGGTCTGCAGCTTGGCAGCGACGACTATATCACAAAGCCCTTTGAATTCACAGAGCTGGATGCCCGTATCCAGGCAGTGATCCGCCGTTTCCGGGGACGGGCGAACCCCATAATCCTTATCAAAGGACTGTCTCTGGATCCGGCCACCCGGCGGGTAACGCTGGACGGACGGGAGATTCCTCTCTCCGCAAAAGAATTTGATATCTTAGAATACCTGGCAAGCTGCCATCCGCGTATTGTTTCCAATGAGGAACTGGCAGAGCATGTCTATGATGAGAACTTTGACCCCTTTTCCGGAGTCATCCGGGTCCATATGGCCAATATCAAGAAGAAACTCAAAATAGGAGACACGTCAATCCTGCGCAACGAAAAAGGAAAGGGGTATTACCTGTGTCTGGAATAAAAAAGCAAACCTGGTTTTTGATCGCCGGATATACCATTCTGCTAAGTCTTAGCATTATTGTATGCTTCTATCTGTTTGTTCGCAATTCAAGCGCAGATACCAGCGGGCTGCCGGAAACCCTGTTCTATGCCCCGCAGAGCGGACAGGTTGTCCTGAACAGTTCCATCACCTCAACGGAGCTGCACGATTACTTCCGCTCTGCATTCTTCCGCTAT
Organism: Blautia coccoides; assembly: GCF_034355335.1. Lineage (NCBI taxonomy): Bacteria > Bacillati > Bacillota > Clostridia > Lachnospirales > Lachnospiraceae > Blautia > Blautia producta. Next base: position 981,470 of record NZ_CP136422.1, on the reverse strand, counting down.
CTGCCCTTACTCATCACCGCTGTCTGCCTGCTGGTCCTTTTGTTTTCCAGTGTGCTGCTGCTTTGTATCCGCGCATTGGAGCGCAGGCATAATAGGATCATTGCCAGTGATTTGCGGGATCTATCTGAATCGGAGCCTGAGCGCATCCGGGAAACGGATCTAAAGGAGGAGTATCAGAACATCCATACACGGCTCTCCGCGTATGAAAAGGACCAGCAGCGTCTCCATTCCTTCATTGCCCACGAGCAAAAAAATCTGATCATGCTCATCAAATCCCGCCTGGATGAGTCCTCTGATTCCCTGCTGATACGGGATATTGGGACACTGGCTCAATCCGTAGATGATATCCTGACTATCTCTGCACATCGAGACGCAAGCCGTGAGATGGTGGACCTGGCTCTGATCGCGGCGGAAGAATGTGATACTTATCGAGACGTTTATCCCAACCTCACCTTCTGCTTTGATGAAGATGCCTCCTATGATATTTTAGGCAAAGAACAATGGCTGCGTCGGGCCGTTGACAACCTGCTGGACAGCGCCGTCAAATACGGCGGCGGAAGCTTGATCCATGTAGCCCTGGAACAGCAGCATGACAGTGTTTTGCTCCATATACGGGATCACGGTATGGGAATGAGTGAGGAAGAGGCAGAACTGATATTTGAACACGGTTATCAAATCAGGGAATTGAACAAGGACGGCTATGGGATCGGACTGAGTCTTGTCCAGCATGTATGCAATCTGTGCGATGGTTTTGTCCGTGTGAACAGCAGGGAGGGTCAGGGAAGTGAATTTGTTTTGGCGTTTCCTTCAGCCTGAAACAATGGGGAAATCAGAATATAGGACATACGCATCATTGAACCATAAGGGCCGCTCTCGCTGCCGCTTAAAATAGGGAGTGTGAAACTTTTTCTGTAAATATGTGATTGAAGGGTTCTTCTATGATAAAATCAAAATAATCATAGGAGGGCCTTTTATTATGGCAAGAGAGAAGAAACCTGTACATCGGGTACAAATGACAGAAGGAAAACGTAACATTATCCATCAGCTCCTGGAAGAATACGATATTCAGACAGCTGAAGATATTCAGGATGCTCTGAAAGATCTTCTGGGTGGAACGATCAAAGAAATGATGGAAGCAGAAATGGAGGATCATCTGGGATATGAAAAATCTGAACGCTCTGATAACGAGGATTACAGAAATGGCTACAAACGCAAACGCGTAAACAGCAGTTATGGCACCATGGAGATTGAGGTCCCTCAGGATCGCAAATCCACTTTTCAGCCTCAGGTCGTAAAAAACGTCAGAAAGATATTTCAGATATTGATCAGAAGATCATTTCCATGTACGCCAAAGGGATGACCACCAGACAGATTTCTGAAACGATCGAAGATATTTACGGCTTTGAAACTTCGGAAGGATTTATTTCTGATGTAACAGATAAGATCCTTCCTCAGATCGAAGACTGGCAGAACCGACCCTTAGATGAAATATATCCGATCCTTTTTATCGATGCGATCCACTATTCTGTCCGGGATAACGGGGTGATCCGCAAACTAGCGGCATATGTGATCCTGGGGATCAATACGGAAGGAAAAAAGGAAGTCCTTACCATTCAGGTTGGAGATAATGAAAGCTCTAAATATTGGCTTTCTGTTCTGAATGAATTAAAAAACCGGGGTGTAAAAGACATCCTGATCCTTTGTGCCGACGGTCTGGCCGGGATCAAAGAAGCCATTGCGGCTGCCTTCCCCAAAACAGAATATCAACGCTGTATTGTCCATCAAGTAAGAAATACCCTGAAATATGTTCCGGATAAAGACAGGAAGGCTTTTGCAACGGATCTGAAGACAATCTATCAGGCGCCAGACGAAAAGAAAGCTCTGGCAGCCCTTGAGAGGGTAACAGAGAAATGGACACCAAAATATCCGAATTCCATGAAACGCTGGAAGGATAACTGGGATTCTATTTCTCCGATCTTCAAGTTTTCAGCAGATGTCCGGAAGGTCATATACACGACCAATGCCATAGAATCCCTGAATTCCACGTATCGGAAATTAAACCAGCAGAGAAGTGTATTTCCGAGCGATACAGCGCTGCTGAAAGCCCTGTATCTAGCCACTTTTGAAGCAACAAAAAGGTGGACTACCACCATCCGGAACTGGGGCCAGGTCTACGGTGAACTGAGTATTATGTATGAGGGACGGCTTCCAGAATAAAAAACAGTTTGGTTAAAACAGGCGGAAAAGCCGCCTGCTATTGACATGCCATCCTCTGGATGGTATATATAAAACAAAGGTGGAATACCTAATTTCTAAGCATTCCACCAAGTCTTATCATAGAAGAATCCTATTTACAGACTTTTCTTCATACCCTCTTAAAATACAATCAGCAGTGAGAGCGGCCATACACTTTTCTTCCTATATCAGCCCTTTATTTTACTCATTCTGTTTCATTTGACAGCTTGACACGTTCTGCTTCTTCATGGAGCATATGCAGGAAAAAAGCCTCCGGGTCACTGATATCCATGTTTTCCATTTGTTGTGCTTTCTGCTGCAGATAGATAAGTTCTGTCAAATCACAAAGTTTCGCTTTGTCATATAATCCTTCTTTATTACGTCTGGGGAACTGCCCATAATATAAACCCTGAATAACACAATTAGATTTTAGCATTGGCAGCAAAATCGTCATAAATGTCATAAGAACCGATGTAGGCTTTAATCCATATGTAATACACATATAGATATGGGAATCCTCCGACACCTCATTTAGCAGTCTCATCATTAATTCAAACTGTACCTTTTTACTGATCTCCTCCCGAATCAATACTTTTTTTACAACCTTCTCATTGATCCCGATTTCGGAAAGCTCTTGAAGAAAACGTTCATAATTACGATTGACATCTTCATTCTCTATGGTAACAGCTATGATTTTCATCCTCCCCATCTCATCCATATGCTCTTTTATGACCGGAATGATAGGAAAACTGGTTTCTATATTCCCCTGCAATTCAAACCCTTCGGGATGATATAGTACCTTATGTAGCTGACCGGCTCCCTGCATGGAAATTGTGGTAATATATGTATTTTCCATCTGCAATCCTCCCCTATTCCCTTTCACGTATTTATGGTTTTTTCATGGAAATATCCCTTTCCCGGCCTAAACTTCTACTTTACCCCAATTTTTTTTAGCCTTGTTACTGCCTCTTTTAAAAGCTCTTCCATTTCTGCTTTATTCATGGGTTCGTTTGAATGTCCGTTTTTATTGCTTGCATGATTGATCCCATTTCTTTCAGCTTTGATGCTTCGATATAATCTTAAAATCCCCTTTAATTCCTTTCGCTCACAATTAGAATATATGGGATTTAAGGGATTTTTACTTATAAGTTCTTCCAGTTTATGGGTTTCTTTCCCATTGTAGGATAAATACCGTACGCGGTCAGCCTCCTTTTCCCAATACTTCTTAACCCCATCCCCATTATCATTCAGATAATGAGTTAAAAATATGTAGCTCCAGTCTTTCCCTTTCACCAGTCTTTTCTCTTGTTTTTTTCCATTCTTATCAAAGCAAAATTTATAGCGTTTCTCAATATCATTCCTAATATCAGGGTCTATCACAACAGGAGTTTCATCCTTATCCTTTTCTCCCACAAGCATTGATGGCATTTTACTTTCAAATAAGGTAAGAGCCTGCTGTAGAAAATCTTTTCTTATACACCATTGTATTAATTCCAGAACAGTAGCACAATTCTTTTTAAAAACTATATCTTTCAGCTCCCTCGGCTCCCTGCAGTCTAAAATCAATGCCCCATAATCTTTTAAAATTTCCTTCAGGACAAAATTCCAAAAAGCATAATTTTCATCAGTGACTTTATTAGAGTTGATATATTTATATGATAATTTTTTCAACTGCTCTAATTCTTTCTGAATCTTTGCAGGATGGCACAATTGTATATGTTCAGCCAGACTGTTAATAACTTCAAGAATCCCCTGGTCATGGCATATCTCAGACTGTAAAAAGAATTGGTTCAGTCGCTTTGCCCTTCCATATCCTGTATACTCATCAATCCCAGAAATCAGATCAAATATCTTATAGGCTTTTGTTTTGTTAACAATTATTTTTTTGTCAGGCCCAAAATAAACGCCCCAAATGCTATGAACATAAAAATCCCTCAGTTTTAAAAGCTGTATAGTGCCAAGCAGAACAGTCATAAAATCACGAAGGCCTCCATTGGAGTCAATATAAAGGTGTACATCTCCTTCTTCGTTTTGTAATTTCTGCTTTAAATCATACAATTGCTCTGTTATCTGAATAGAGCTTCGCATTAATGCCATATTATCCGGTGCATCCTTTATAGAAAATTCTATTATATGTTCTCTATTCCAGACGTCTGTCAAATTGTTAACCACACAATATTTTTCAATCTGTTCCAGATAAAATTCTTTATGTGTTCTTTTCTTTCCATCAGAAAATGTCGCAGATATTTCTTTTTCAACAGCCTCTGATACGATCAGATATATACAGTCTAATTTCTCCGCCTTTTTATTTATTTGGGATAAAAGCAATTTTGTTACCGCTTCATTTGTCTGTATCCCTTTACATTCAAAATACTGTTCTTCATCCTTATATCGATACGTATATTCTTCATTAATCTTCTTAGGATCTACAACACTTAAATTTACCAGCAGAATATTTTTGTTCATCTATTGTCCTCCAACTTTTTCTTAAATATGTCTAATCTGACTGCCGTCTTATCATAAATAAACCATAAAACCCCTAAACATACACCCCTGTTATTAAATTAAAAGTCTTATTTATTTTCATCCTCTCCGTTTCCAACAATAATTCCTTTTAAAGCATCTGCCATAATATTTATCCCATATCTTTAGACTTTTCTCTTCCAGATTGCTTCTTACTGCCGGAATATTTTGTTTTATCATGTTTTCTATTATTGTTTTTATTTCTATCAGTGTACTGCTTTGCATTCCCTCCATAATGCCCGTCACCTTGTTCCTCATATATGATCGGATTTCCCTTTATCACATCATCCACAGAGGGCAGTTGTATCTTTTTTGCATTACGTTCTTGATATTCATTTTTATTTCGCTGAATAGACATATATCTGGTTCTGCCGCTTGGTGGTATCTTTTCAGGATCCTTCATATCCAAAAAGTCACAAATCTGCGGTGCAAGCATAATATCGCTGCCAACAAAGCGTGTCATATCATCCTTTGCCATCTGTATATACTTTTTATACTTTTCCGTCTCTTTCTCCGGTTTATATGGCTGCAGGCACAAACTTTCACCATTATATAAGGCCTCATTATCTAAAATCTGAAGCTCCTTTAATTCTACTGAAATCCGTCCATAACCATATGGCTTTCCTTTTCCAATATTCTGCTGGCTGTTCTCTTCAAGAAGAAGTCCCCACAGTAACATACCAAGCTCTTCTTCTGTAACATTATTAAATTTAATTTTTCCACAAAATTTCACCCCTGCATACAGCGGATTGAAATGTGATGCCACCTTCGGATTTTTCCCTACCTCCCCTCTTACGATATTTTCTTTCAACCAGTATTGTTTGATACCCCGAAGCCGGAAATCATCATTATAAGAAACTTCTTTCTCCCCATGGGATGCTTCAAGATAATCCAAATAACTGGTTGGCTTCGGTCCTCCCAGTATCATGGACTGCTTGTCCGTCTCCTTATAGTCCGTTACAATCCGGGCATCCATAAAGGATAGCCTTGATTTATAGCCTCCTGCTTCTTTGGAAAATCCAAATAATGAGTTACTGTAATCCAGACATCCACTCCTTTGGTCCCCTTTCAAACCATCTGAAATTTTATGTTCATAGAAAACCCTGAGCCTGGGGGTAAATCCAAAATATAATTTTCCGCCCAGCTGAATATAAAATACAGGCTTTTTTCTGCCGTTTTCCGGAAGATTAAAGAATGTCTTACTGACGGCCTCCACCTGATTTTTTCTGCTTTCATAATCACGTCTGAAATTATCAATATCTTCTTCCGGGATTGAAATTGAGTCTTTATTTTCATCTATTTCCGGAATAAGATAGAGGGCCTTTTTCTCCTGCATATAGCCGGTTGACATTAGGTATCCCTGCTTCTTGTACGTTCCCAATCTATCAATGGTACACACCTTATCCTTCTCATCCACCTGATATGATACTGCTTTATAATAAGGCCTATACTTATCGTTTTTTCTTCCTACATAATGCATACGTCCTTTTTTGTCTATTTTCGGTTCAAATTCTCCGTCTTGGTTCTGAAGTTCCAGTGTCTTCAAAAATTCAAAGCCCTTATACCCGCTCTCAATAATTTTTCGTTCACTCAGCACGTAATAATTCCTTTCCCCTAACTCCTTCCTGATACGATCCAGGGAAGTTTTCATAATTATATATTGATGCTTTCCCACATTTTTGATATATCCGGCTTTAACATTTTTCAAGACAGACATCTGTATTTTTTCCCCTCCCGGAAGAGCGATTTCTGTCTGATCATATCCAAGAACATCATTATAAGTCTCTTTATTTAATCCGCTGGCTACGTGCCGGTACATCAGGTATCCATCCTGAATATCATCTTTTACGGAGGAGCAGCTCAAAATCTGTACATTTGAACGTACCAGTCCCCTCACCGTGCTCCCCGGAATTGCATACTGACCATAACAGTCTTTATAAAATTCATTATCTCCGTTGTCAATAAAAATTGGAGTTTTTGCAGTGATTTCATATGTGATAGTTCCGGATTTTCTTTCCTTTTCAATCACATTGTTAGGCTGCAATTTTTCCTTCTTATAGACCCTGTCACTAAGTCCTACAAAATTGTATGGAGCCCCTACATAGCCTTTATATTTTTTCTGATCCATGGTTTCCTCCCTCATTTCATGGAAAGTGGTCTGGTATATTTCACCACTGCTTGGCCGTCTTCATCCGGCTGCAGATATTCTTTTACCACCAGTTTCTTTCCGTTCCTCATAAGATAAGATTTTAAAATAATATCCTTTACCTCGTCTGTTTCAAAGACATGGACTGCCTTCGTCTCACCGTTCCTCTCAAAGATATGCAATTCTTCTTTCTCTTTGAATGCCCGCATTTCCAAAAGTTCTTCCCAGTTGACGATAATACTGTCCATCTCTCCATATTGCATTTGGCTGATCATGTGGACAATAGCAAAATCATAATTTCCAAGAGATACTTTTGCCTCTTCCATCGTCAGATTTTCAACCTCAAGATTTTCAACTATCTGTGCCATTTCTAATCCCCCTGTCTGTGAAACCAATATATTCTTCTATAACAGCGGCACCCTTTACAATTTTACCGGCTTTTAGATCAATTTCTACAATAACCTCTGCGCCTTTACTGATCTTCAAACTGTCACAGGAAAGATAGCCACGTCCAATGCTGCTTCCGCTTCCCACCGGAAGAATTCCCATCCCCAGGTCGCGCAGCGCCATAAGAAGAAGCGCATTTCCGGCGTAGTCACATGCATTTTCCATATCCACACGGATCATCAGGGAGCCATAAGCCGGCTTTTCACTAAAAAGAGCCTGTGAGATCACACCGCCGGTAAACTTATCAATATGTATCCGGGTCTGCTTCTTTACTTTGTCATTATCAGCCGTATTCCCCACAACGCAATCGAAAAATTTTATTTCACCAATCTTTCCTTCACTATGCTTCTCTGCGCAAGTTCCAAAAATATTGTCAATGATCTTTAAATTCATACCTTTATAAACTGCAATTTTTTCCATCTGGCTGCGGATGGTCCCCTTTAGGGAAGAAGCCGGAATGATATACTCTTTCCTGTGATTTACAATATTCTGTGCATCCGGAGCCTCCTCACTGTAGTTAGCTACACTGACCATTTTCACAAGGATTGCGCCTTCTGTGCTTCCTGACAACTCAAAATGAAGACGTTGGTCCTGCTTTTCTGCCTTTTCAATAATTACATCCGTAATATCCTTCATTTCTTTTTCTTCTTTCGGCCACTGCTTTCTGTCATTTTGATCTGTCAGAATATAAACCGACTTTTTTACTGATACAAGCTTCACATAACCACAACCATTACTTTTCTGCCCGCCAAGCTGTATATTCCCACAATGTAATGCTTCTAAAGCCCCTTCAAACGACGTTTCATATGATTTTTCTTTTTCAAATACATATACAAAAAACTCAAACTCAGAGCCTGCTGCTACTGATTCAATCTCAAACTTCTGTCCACTGGAAATTGTCGCACCTTTTACATTTATACTTTGACAGGTTCCCGTCTCCCCATCAATTTTTACATGTGGGCGCAGTTCTGTTTCTACAGCGGCTTTCTTAAAAAAGCCATCGCAAAAACGAATCCGGCTGCTGTCACTGCCTTTTTCATTCACCATTCCAAACATTTCATTACGCAGATCCCCATCCGTAAAGTATTCACGAAATGCGCCTGCAATCCCTGTTGCCGGAATAAAGGGACGTTCCTCAACCGGATGGATCAGGATTTCCCCCTGCTCCTTTTCACCCGTGCCTATATGGAGAGGTTCCCTGCACTCTGCCTTTACCCGATATTTTATTACTCTGTCATATACGCTGCCATAGCAGCTTTGAGAATCCTGGTTATTCTGCATGGTCTTTCTCCTTCCTGTTGACGTATCTGATCTGATTAATAATAAGCTTCAGTTTATATTTTATTTCATCATCACCGGAGAGAATATCCTTTACGCGGATACCAAAAATTTTATTTTCTTTCCACTCCAAATTCAAAATTTCACATAAATCCTTCTGCAAGACTTCATTCACATAGAGATGCAATAGCTGTCGCTTTTGGGTCTGATCCTTCAAACGACTGTCCTTCACTTCTAAATGTTTAATGTAGCGTTCAAGCTGTTCCCGTGCTTCCTGCGGAGTATAGCGAAGCTGCATACACATAGATTCCACAACACCCCTCTTACTCTTTGAAATTCCTTTTAGATTTCCGGTAGACGCATCTTCCACAATATATTTTTCTATTGCCCTTTCAATGCGATACTGTAGAAGACCTTTCGCGGCAATCTCAAGATCCGATTGAATCTCTGCTCGTTGCAGAGACTGTTCTGTTACAGTATCCTCATATTTACTACTATCTGTATTTTCGTCATAAAAAGCCTTTTTATATCTAATTTCACCATAAGAATCCCAAACGGCAATCTGTCCGAACCCTTCATTTCTTCTGATTCCAATTCCTTTTTTTTCAAGACTGCGAAGCTTTTCTTTCTGGAGCATTCCTACTGCTTTTATGTAAAAAACACTTCCTGCCTCATACATCACCGCTGATGGTACAGCTCCTTTCCAGATACGATTGTAACCATATACTTCCCGAATGGATGTCGCACAACGGATAACCGTCAGTTTTTCGCACCCCAGCTCTTTCTCCAGTTCCGGAATATACAAACCTGCCATTTCTCCATACTCATTCACCATCACCATATCGGAAAGAAGAACAAGGAAAAATGTATCGGATATCTGTTTATTTCGTAACTTTTCGTAAGGCATCCCTTCTTTAATTTCAGTGCTTATGCATTTGCACGCTCCATATCCTGCAGAGCGCTTATTACCCATATAAATAATGCCATGGAACACCTGTGCGATCAGTAAGATCAATTCCTCTTCTATATCTTCCGTAAAATTGATATACCCTGCAAAACGCTGGCCTTTTTTTATGTACTGACTTCGGAATATGGCTTTATCACTGTCTCTTCCTGTATTAATATTTAAGTCCTCCCCAGTCTGCACATCTGTATAAAAAACACAGTCCTCATTAATATAACAATAATGCCCCAGAGATGCCCTTTTCGTACCCGGGGCAATATCTCCTGTCATTACATTCTCTATAGGTTTTTTCCCCGGATATTCCTTTTTATCCTCATAGAAGCCTTTCAGAGATGGAATCAGTTCCTTTTTTTCCACCATAAGGTATGCATTCATAAACTGTACCTTGCTTGAGAAAATCTGTTTTTTATATTTCTCAAACTTCTCTCCCTGCGAAAGCAGACTGTTTACAACAAGGCCGCGCAGCGTACTGCCCGGAATATATTTCAGTGTATCCGTCTGTCCATGCTGACTTGTCTCATCATTTGCGATTCTGACAGGGGCAACGTTTTCTATCACAAATCTTATATATCTACTCATCTGCTTTCCCCACCTTCATCTCAATTTTTCCAAAGCCTCGGTTTCTCATACTTCCTGCCCACTTAATCATGGTCAATACGCTGCATACTAAGGCTTCATCCTCTTCAGCGCAGCAGCATGTTCCATAAAAATTTAATCCCTTTTTAATACATCTCGCCATTCGGAGGGAGCCGTCCTTTGCCAAACCATCTTCCAAACTTGTAAAAGTCCGAAGATAAGTAAAAATATTCTGAACCTCCTGCCGGGAAATTCCTTCCGCCAATATTGATTCCTGAAGGGCCGGGTGAAAAATACAATCTGAAAAAATCAATTTCCGAGGATTATTAATGTCATCATTTCCGCGTTCTCCAGCCAAGCACTGTACCGTTTCTCTGATCTCCTCCGGGGATTTCTGCTCCCAATTCAGAAAATTTATCAACTCTTTTCTGAAAAGTCCTTTTAATGTGCTGCCTTTCATATAGGGAAATCCATTGGTATCTGTCTGGATACCAATGTCCTCTCCTCCTGGTATGCTGACTCCATTTCCAAATATTGCATCTGATTCCAAATGCATTTGTATTATTAACTGCATTACCGTACCTCCCATATACCTTTAATCAAGATTTATATATGTATCCAGTATTTCAATCGCGTCAAAAAATAGTGCCCTGTCTATACCATCCGCTGTCTGTGCAAAAATTTTTCTATCCAATCCTTTACCGGTAAAAAGTCTGTTGCTCTTCACTTCCTCATATATTCCCACAAAGCCTTCCAATGCCAGCTCATCCATCAGATTGTTTTTCATATAATACCAGGCAGCCTGCTCTCCCTCTTTTAATGCCGCACAAAATTCTTTGATCTTTCCGCGGGCATATGCAATATCATGGCTTTGAAGACTTTTTATTAATGTTCTAAAATTTCCATAACGGCGGATTTTTTCTTTATCCCAGATATCCTTTTCTGCCCACAGCAGATACGGCCGAAGTTCTAATTGTTTTCCATCTGCAGTCTGATACTGTTTTCTCATCTCAGCCAGGGAATCTAACATAACCCCAAACTCTATATGCCAGTCAATAGCACAGGCAGATGCACTCGCATCTTTCTGCTCATCGGAAAAGGAAGCAATGTATTTTTTTGCATTAGAACAGAGGATTTCTGAAAGCTCATACGCCTTATAAAATGGATATTTTTTATGAACAATAGCCACACCTGCACAGGCAGTATATCCCTTCTGATCATAGTCGTTCTTTTTGCATTTTAACTGCTCAATGAAAATCCTTGCGGCTTCCAGTCCGATTCTTCCCTCTGTCACAAAGCAGACATCGTCCCCTGCAAGGATAATTTTGCGTACAGGAAACATCTTCCCCTGAAGTTCCAACGCAGAAAGATTTCCATTTTTCAGGTTTTCTGCCACTCGGTGAAGCATTTCTTTATATGCTTCCTTAAAATTCTTGTCCACAGACTCACTGAATTTCCTCATATTGCTTTTATATTCTGCCCAGGGCTTCGTCTGATTTTCCCTTCGTATTTTTTCCACCCTTTTTCCCATAGCATTTCCATCAATATGGACTACCGCAATAAAACTGGATTCATTTTTTGAATTTCCCAGATCATCAAACTGCGTTGGGATAGAATATCCTTCCGGTACATCTTCCGACTGGGGATTCCACTTGATTCTATCAACTGCTTCTACTGTGGGAATCGCTTTTCGGAGAGTGGCGTCCATTCTCTCTACCCCGAAAGTTCCCTGATGAAAAGCGGCCGCACGCACAGACTTTTTTACTTCCAGGGCTTCTGACAGACGCTTTAAATTCTGTCCCGGGTCTTCTGTCTCACTATATTGTATTGTTTTAATGAACAATTCCATTTCCGGAAATTCTCTCCGCACAGTTTTTGATATCTCAAAAGCAAACTCCTTGGCAATTTTCTCTGATGGAAACTCCAAAACAGTATGTCCGCCTCCGGAATATACCAGGTTATCCTCCATGGAAAAATGTAATCCTGCTCTGGCGGCGACATCCTCTAAATATCTCGAATCCGTCACCTGAACAATAGCTTCCGAATTCTCAATGTTGTCTTTTAGTTTTGTACTGGCAAATATGTACGCCTGTTTTTGTGATACCTCCAGTATCATTAAATACCGCATAGTATTTCCTCCCTATATAGTCAAGTCTTTTTTCCTTGAAAATCAAGGATTTTTTAATGTTTCATCAATAAATATCTCAGAAGAAAGAACCATTGGAATGGACATTTCTCTGTATCTGGTACGAAAGTAGTGGATTTTGGGTGCACAAAATAAAACGTCTTCTCTTTTCGTTCTACATGGCCTTGTGTGTACCCATCCATCTACGGCAGCGAACCTCCCATGTCTACCAGGATCATCAGACCATTGCTGAGTCCTAACTTCTCTCGTCCCGCCTGTCCATAACCAGGGTGTCAGCTCAGCTCCTTTACAGGGTCATGCCCTCTGGTGAATATTCCTGCCGACTACTGGCTCCATTCTTTGTTTTTTTATTACTGACTTTTTCCTGCAACAGCACCTCTCGGTGGACGTTTTCCTGTTACATTCCATTTACTTGTTTCTTCCAGCTATCATGGCTGGCCTCAGCCTTCCATTCTTTCCTTTCAAAGGCTCAGACCGGCCATGATTCACTGTTTCTTTCTCTTTATGCTGCTGGCTGCATTTTAGGTCTTACAATGTCACTTAACATCTTCTGACCGTCATACTCTATGCCTTTTGTTAGTATTGTATAAAATATCCGGATCAGTTTACATGCCACCGCTATCACCGACTGCATCTTCTTCAGGGGATTCTTTTCCCTCGTCCTGTAATAACAATGGATCTCTTTAAATTCTTTATTTTTCCCAATCACCGATATCGCAGCTTCATACAGCGCATATCTCAAACGCTTTCTTCCCCTGTGGCTGATACGACTTTCTCCATTATGCTTTCCGGAGCTGTCTGCGACAATAGCATATCCTGCCAGTTTCTGCACCTGCTTTGGATTATCAAAACGTCCAATGTCTCCAACCTCTGCAATAAAGCAGCTTACCGTTTTTATTCCAATCCCATTGATCTCCATCAGCTTATCTATATAGGCAATCTCAGAAAGTGTTTCCTCTATCTCTTCCATAAGTTCATCCATACGATTCTTATATATTTCGTAGTCATTCAACAGGTTTCGGATCTCTTTCCTGGCACTTCTTGGTGCTTCCGTATTTCCGATGCTGTGCTCCGCTGCGGTTACCAGGGTCGTTGCCCTCTTTATCCCAGCGCCTTTCAGCCTTGCATCTCTCCATATCTTATTAACACCATCCACGCCAAGCTCTTTGATATCGCAGGGCAATGGTGCCTGTTTGATTACCATCAGTCCGCTTACTGCATCCGGATTCCTGTAAACGTCTTTGATCTCTGGAAAATAGATGCTGAACCAGCGGGCGATCCTGTTTTTGATTCTTGTAATCTCTTCCTGTGTCTGAATACGAAGGTTGGACAAATTTCTAATTTCTGCATAAATCCCGGTTGGAATATATGGATATGAAAATCTTCCTTCATTTACCAGACCTGCAATTGTTTTTGGATCTTTACGGTCATTCTTACTCGGATTATTGTCATCCAGTTCTTTAGACTTCTTGACATGATGCGGATTCACATGTACCGGCTTCATTCCCTGTTCCTGCAGGTACGCTCCAAGGTTCAGCCAGTAGTGACCGGTTGGTTCCATTCCCGGAATCACAGCTTCCATCCCATGTTTCTCTGCTATATCGTCCATCCAGTCTTTGAATGAGGAAAATCCAGCTTCATCGTTGCTGAAGGCAAACGGTTTCTTTGAGTACTCATAATTGCGCCAGCCGAAAGCTCTTGCATAATGGGTTTCACTTCCCACATCAATACCAACGATTAAAGTCTTTTCCGTAATAGATGCAATTTTTGCGTTCTGTGTGTTATAATTCATTTCAAGTACCTCACTGTTTAATAAGATTTTTTACTAACCGTCCAAAGTCAGTAATCTTATTTTACTCTGAGGTATTTTTTTCTCAACCTTCTTTCTCGGAATTCCTTATATTTGAATTATACAAGAAGCTCCTTTAATCTGATCATTTTTTTATCATGTCATATTCCACATATCTTTTATAATCCAGGAGACATTATAGAATTTTCCATATGCGTAGTTCCACAATCTGATATTAATACAACCCACAAATCTATCATTTTTTACAATAAACAGATATGATTTGCGTCTATTTATAGTATATTTTACACTATTTACCAGTTTTTCGCACCTACAAATTACACAATTTTACACAATTGTTCCTGGTTCCTCTTATACTTCAGCTAAATAGCCTTTCTAAATTTAATATCCTTCTATTCATTTAATTGTTCTTTAATGATGAAGCTGCCATTTATCCCCACAAACTTTTATGGTATCCTAAGATAAAGCATCATGCCAGATACCCCTCACCTCACTGAAAGGAGAATTCCTATGTTTTCCTACGAAGACATCCAAAAATACAATGAAACCGACATGCACATCTATAAATATATACTATCCAACTTAGACAAGATCCAATATATGACAATCCGCGAGCTGGCAGGGGAAACCCATGTATCCTCGGCTACTCTCCTCCGCTTTTTTAACAAGAACAAATTTGAAGGATACTCTGATTTTAAAAATGCCTTAAAAACCGAAACAAATGTCTTAAAAACACACACCCCGATGGCGGACTCACAGGAACTCTCCTTCTTTTTTTGCAGAGTAAACTCCAGTGCCTTTGAAAAAAAGCTGGAAATAGCTGTGGAGCTGTTAAATACCGCAGATTATGTTATCTTCGTCGGCATGGGCTCCTCCGGAAGCCTGGCCAGATACGGCGCCAGATACTTTTCTAACTTAGGGAAATTTTCCGTAAGCCTTGAGGACACTTATTATCCGGTGGAGACCTTTACCTGCAGCTTTGCTGCCGTGATCGTACTCTCTGAAAGTGGAGAAACAAAAGAAATTATAGAATTAGTCCAGAAATTCCGTCAAAAAGAATGTCTGATATTAAGCGTCACCAATCTGCCAGGTTCCACCCTGGAAAAAATGTCAGACTGGAATTTTTGCTGTAATATGAAATCCAAGCGAATCCACGGCGGATACAACGCAGCCACACAGGTTCCTGTTCTTTTTGTCATGGAAGCTCTGGCGCAGAGACTGTAAAAGGGCAGCGTTTCAGACAAACTGAACTGTTGCACAAAGGAAACAGCCTGTTACTTGAAACGGAACAATATTTATTCTACTATAGGGTCAGGAGGTGTATCATGAACGAATTAGAAAAATGTATGGCAGGCCAATACTACAACTGCCACGACAAAATATTCCTGGAGTTTAAAAAGACTTCCAGAAAGCTGCTCGCAGAATATAATGCTCTGGCCTATGACCAAAAGCAGAAGAAAACAGAGATTCTAAAACAATTATTGGGCAGTATGGGTACAAACGTCTCTGTAGGACTCCCTTTCCTCTGTGATTACGGCCGAAATATCCATATTGGAAACAATGTCTCTGTAAATATGAATTGTACTTTTGTGGACTGCAGCAAAATCGAGATTGGCAACAATGTGCTCATCGCATCCAATGTCCAGCTCTACACAGCCACCCACCCGGTTGAACTCTCCGAAAGGCTCACTCCCGGCTGGACAGATCAGACAGATTCATATTTCTGCCGTACCTATGCCCTTCCCATCAAAATAGGAAACGGCTGTTGGCTTGGCGGCGGCGTTATTGTACTGCCGGGTGTTACCATTGGGGATGGTTCCGTCATTGGCGCCGGAAGCGTTGTCACCAAAGACATCCCACCCAACTGTGTAGCTGCGGGGAATCCATGCAAAATGATCAGAAAGATAAATGGTGATACAGATGATTAAACTGACAGCATTTGATCTGGACGGCACTCTGGGAAATACGCTTCCAATGTGCCTGAAGGCATTTCGCGCCTCCATCACACCCTATTTGGCACGCGAACTGAGCTATGAGGAGATTGCCAGTACATTTGGCTTAAACGAAGCCGGAATGATGAAAAAAATCGTGGGTGATAAATGGGAACCGGCACTGCAAGATTTTCACAAACTTTATAAGAAAATCCATCACACCTGCCCGGCCCCCTATGATGGAATCCCAGCACTTATTCAATATCTAAAGGCCAATGGTGTCACAGTCTCACTCATCACTGGGAAAGGCTCTGAAAGCTGCTCTATCACATTAAACCAATGGGGACTGGACAATGTATTCTCAGACATTCTCACCGGCGGCGAGACAAGAAACACTAAGGCGGAATCCATGCTTTTTCTGCTCAGAAAATACGGTTTATCCCCCTCTGATCTGGTATACATAGGCGATACAGCATCAGACATCAAAGAATGTCATAAAGCCGGTGTCACATGCCTGTCTGCCTTATGGGGGGACAGCGCCGAAAAAGAGATGATATCACAGGAAAATCCGGACCATGTATTTTACAGCATAGCTGATCTAAAAGAGTATATAACCTCTCACATTTCCCTTTAAAAGCCGAAAAAACCAGGCATGGATACACTCCCATGCCTGGTTTTCTCACAATTATTATTTCATCACTTCCTGATAAGTCGCATGTTTTTCCAGAGCTTCTGTCATCTCTGCCAGACGGCTTACATCACCGATCAAGATGACACCACAGAGCCTGTTATTCAGGAAATAGAATTTCTGATACTGTTTTTTCCCCATATCCTTAAACTCTACGGTCTTATAGATCAGATTGGGATTTTTCCCATTATCTCCTGCCGCGAAGAGCGCGGTCCCCATTCCATGGAAGTTAAGAGCTGCTGATACTGTCTCATATTCCAGATCATCCCCTGCAGCATTAGCTCCTGCAGTCTTACCCTGTTCCACAGCCTGGCTCCATAGTCCGTAATTGATACCCTGATACTGGGCACAGTCACCACACGCATAAATGTCTTCCACATTCGTTTCCATTTTCGCATTGACAACAACAGAGCGCTCCACTTCAATCCCTGCATCCTTTGCCACCGCGGTGTTGGCCCTTACTCCGCAGGAAACCACTACCATATCAGCCGGAAGAACTTCCCCATCTTCCATACGGATTCCAGAGACAAAATCATCCCCTTCAATAGCTGCGATCTTAACGCCGGTACGGATTTCGATATCCTGGTTCTCACTTATCTTCTTCAGAAGCTCGGCTGCAGGCTCATCCAACTGGCGTCCCATTATAACAGGCGCAAGCTCCAGCACAGTCACATGGCATTTCGCTTTCTTCAGCTCCCACGCAGCTTCCAGCCCCAGCACACCACCGCCGATGACTATCACATTCTTCACCTGAGGAAGCACATCTGCTATCTTTTTGGTGTCATCCAGCCTGCGGACAGCAAATACATTCTTCTTATCCGCACCCTTGATAGGCGGCACAAAGCATTCCGATCCCAGAGCGTAGATAAGCTTAGTATATTTCAATTTCATACCGTCATCCAGAACGACTTCTTTGCTGTCTGTATCGATTCTATCCACCCGGCGGCCCAGGATCTGGAATACTCTGTTCTCCTCATACCATGAAGTCTCATGCACAGCAATCTGATCAGCATTCAAATCCGCCATAATAGATTTTGTCAGCATTGGCCTATTATAGGTACTGTATATTTCATTGGAAATCATGGTGATAGACCCTGTCTTATCCCTCTGCCTGATAGCTTCCGCCGCGCTGATCCCCGCAGCACCATTTCCCAGAATGAGATAGAAATCCTTTGTATCCCGGCTAAACGTATTTTCTTCCTCTTCCACCGGAACAAAATGTTCTCTGCCAACTCCGCAGACCGGACAAATATCAATAGAGGAATCAAAAATAGCACCGCATACCAGGCACTTCACCAGCCTGCTTCTGCCTGACTTTCTCTCATTTTCCTTGTCCTGGAGCGTACATCCAAAATTATAACCAAAGTCATAGGCATCGATCAAATCTGCCTCACTCGGTTTAAAACGCACGCGAAAACCGTCAATGGTCCTCATCCGAAGCTGTTCCAGCCGCTCCATCACATGAGGCACGCCTTCACCGCTCCATCCATAACTGCCGAATGCGCTTGCCAGCTTTTTCCCATGTGTCACAGGATACATAGAGATCAACAAATCCCAAATAGGCTTCAAAGCCTCCCCCAAAATAGTGGGAGTACCAAAAAGGATACCATCCGCAAATCCCAGTTCCTCCAGCACCTTCTCCTGCTCAGCATCCACCAGGTCATAGCTGCGCACAGCAATATCCCCGCTGTCCTCCACGCCCTTGGCAATCCTCTCTGCCAGCATCTTTGTATATCCATAAGCGCTTACATAAGGGATGATCACGGTTTTCGTGCTGTTAGGATTCACAACTGTGCACCATTCCTCATAAATATCATACATCTGTTCAAGCTTATCATCCAGCACCGGTCCATGTCCGGTACAGATCATGGACACATCCAGCTTCCGTACCCTTTCCAGCGCTTTCAGCATATAAGGTTTAAACGGTCCCAAAATACAGTCAAAATAATATTTTGTTGCCCGCATATACCCTTCTCTATCCGTTACCTTACTTGACAGTACATCTTCAAATCCATAATGAGACCCAAAAGAATCACAGGTAACCAGAATCTGTTCTTCCTCAATATAGGTATACATAGTATCCGGCCAATGCAGATTAGGCACCACAAGGAACTGCAGAGTCTTGTCCCCAATCTTCATAATCTCATTATCCTTCACCGCAATACCGGTAAAATCACCATTTACAATCTCCTTCAGAAACCCAAGGGCACAACCCGTTGCCACAATTTTAAGCCCAGGGTTCAGCTTCAGCAGATTCTCAATACTTCCCGCATGGTCCGGCTCCGTATGACTCACAACCAGATAATCAATCTTATCAACCGCTGTGATCTCCTGCACCTTCTCCAAATACTCATCCCAGAACTTCACCTTAGCGGTCTCAAACAAAACCGTCTTATCTCCTGCTTTCAGCACATAAGAGTTATATGTAGTGCCGAACTCCGTATACATAATAATATCAAACACCCGCAAGTCCGCATCCACAATACCTGTCCAATAAAAATTCTTTCTAAGCTCCAATGTTTTCAACTCCTATACCTTCTTTCTCTCTTTATTATCAGTCTTACCCCACAACCCCATTATATTCCAAAACTCCCAAAAAAGAAATTCTTATTTACCTATATCCCTCATAATCAAAATATATACCATTTTGCTCCACATTAAAACCCCCAGTTTTGAATTTTTATTATCAACCTCTATATTTTATCTTTTTTCTTTTATATTTTTATCTTTTATGTTTTTATCTTTTCTCTCTCAGTCTTCCGCCCTAATCCCCCAGGGGAATCGAAAGCATCCGGGGCCGGCAGGTGCCTGTATGGGGGGAGCGATGTTCAGTGGAGCGTCGGGGAGATCCACCTGCCCCATACACTTAATGAGGAGGCCATTGCCGACGAATTTAGTGAATGGGAGCAGGTTAGCTCCCCGGCTAGCGGAACGCTTCGCTCCCCCCATACAGGCACCTGCCGGCCCCGGATGCTTTCGATTCCCCGTCCCCCCATCCCACCAAAAAAGGACCCATGCTCCCAAAAGCATGAGTCCCAAACTATGTACGAAAATCAATTAACAATACGTCTAACTGCAATATAAGGTCTATACAACGCATTGCTGGAATATTTAATTCCACCCTGCGGATACGGTGCAGAGTTGGATGCATGTACAATACCGCCGTCGCCTGTCAGGATTGCAACATGTCCTGAATAAACGATGATATCGCCTGCGCGTGACTGAGAATAAGAAATACCGCGTCCGTCTCCAGCCTGTGAATCACTGGTTCTGGAAATGCTATAACCAAAATGAGCGAATACCTGCTGTGTAAATCCTGAACAGTCAATACCATTAGTCAGGCTGTTACCGCCATACACATAAGGATTGCCGATAAACTGGCTCGCATATGCAACAACTGCATCTCCAGTGGCACTGCTTCCGCCGCCCTGTTCCTCTTCCGGCTCTTCATAGGATGGAGTCTCCGGTTCCGGCACATAATTGTTACCGCCGCCGCCATTGTTGCTTGGAGTCTCTATCTCTTCTTCATCGTCATTGTTGTTGTTATTATTTGTATTACCGTTATTGTTGGTATTTGTATTGCTCTCTGTATTAGCTGAATTCTGCTGTGCCTGTCTCTGTGCAGCCGCCTCAGCTTCTTTTGCAGCTTTTTCTTTGGCCTTTTTAGCTTCAGCAGCCTGTCTTGCTTCTTCTTCCTGGATTCTCTGAAGCTCTGCATTCTGCTCTTCGATCAGGCTTCTATACTCATCTGCCTGTGCCTGAACATTTGCAATCTGAGTCTCATAATCGGAAGCAACGGCTTTTTTCTCTTCCAGTGCTGCCTCTAAGTTCACCTGCTGGTCTTCCTGAGCCTGTTTCATCTCTTCCAGCTCAGCCTTTTCCTGCTCCAGTTGATTCCCCAGGTCAGTTACCTGCTGAACGGTATCTCTCAGTTTCTCCAGCTCGTCCCTGTCAAACTGATACATTTTCTCTGTGTATTCGGCCTTGCTGAGCAAATCTGTAATACTGTTGACCTCCAGAAGCATCTGCGCCCATGCATCACTTCCGCCGTTCTCATA
Organism: Blautia coccoides; assembly: GCF_034355335.1. Classification (NCBI taxonomy): domain Bacteria; kingdom Bacillati; phylum Bacillota; class Clostridia; order Lachnospirales; family Lachnospiraceae; genus Blautia; species Blautia producta. The sequence continues at coordinate 960,668 of NZ_CP136422.1, read as the reverse complement.
CAGATACTGGATTCTTTTTTTCATTGCAGCATACTGCTCATCGCGGTCAGCTTCTGCTTCTGCTAAATTCTCTTTTGTTTCTGTGATGGCGCCCTCTTTATCAGAGATTTCACCTTTCAGTATGTCAATCTGTGCGATTACCTGAACCAAATTCTGATCCAGAGAATCAATCTCTCCAAGTAAGCTATTCTTTTTCTCTTCCAACTCCGCTTCCTTGCTCTCTGTTGCGGACAGTTTGCTCTGTGTGTTTGCTTTTTCAGCCTGCACTTCGTCTTTTCTTGCAGCTGCTACCGGCATTACCTGTGCTGCGGCCAGTGCAAAAATAAGGCTGAGACAAAGGAATCTCTTTTTCATACTGCTATGTACCTCACTGTTGGTATTTAATATTTGCTACTCTCTAAGTAATATTTCCGAAATAATTTTCACTTCCCGCTTATGATATCACAAATTTATTACACTTGCAAGAGGAAATCCCTGAAATCTTTAAGTTTTTGTTACAAAAATAAATTTTATAGTAATATTTTATAAAATCAGCCCATATAATTATGCCTTTATAAGGCACATGGACAGTCTGCACGGATTCCCCGTTTTTCAATTTTTTCATAATATACAAAGGCCGTGCCCTCCACCTTTGGTGACGAGGCACGGCCCTGTTAAGTATAATAATGTATTACTACTCTATGTAATTACTCTACAATCCTTCTGACTGCAATATATGGTCTGTACAGAGCATTGCTGGAATACTTGATTCCGCCCTGCGGATATGGTGCGGAGTTGGACGCATGTACGATTCCGCCGTCACCTGTCAGGATTGCAACATGTCCGGAATATACAATGATGTCACCTGCACGGGATTCGGAATAAGAAATCCCACGGCCTGCGCCTGCCTGATCATCACTAACACGCGGAAGGCTGTAGCCAAAGTGCGCGAATACTGACTGTACAAATCCGGAACAGTCAGCACCGTTTGTCAGGCTTGTTCCTCCCCATACGTATGGATTGCCGATAAACTGACTGGCATAATCTACGACTGCCTGACCTGTTGCGCTGTAACCGCCATTGCTGCTCTGGTCTTCTTCAGGCTCGTTATATTCCGGTGTCTCAGGCTGATTATAATCCGGTGTCTCCGGTTCTTCTGCCGGAGGTGTCACATTATTATTGTCTTCCGTATCCCCTGCATTATTGTTATTATCTGAGACATCATCATTGGTATCATTACCTGTATTATTGTTGGAGCTGCCATTATTTACACTTACATCTGTACTGTTCTGGCTGCTGTTTTCTTCCTCTGCATCTTCCTGTGCCTGCTGCTGTGCTGCTTCCTGAGCGGCTTTTTCCTGAGCCTTTCTGGCTTCCTCGGCTTTTTTAGCCTCCTCTGCCTGACGGGCTTTCTCTTCCTGGATCTTCTGCAGCTCTGCATTCTGCTGCTCGATCAGGCTTCTGTATTCATCTGCCTGAGCACGCACATTTGCAATCTGCGTTTCATAATCGGATGCTGTGGCTTTCTTCTCATCAAGAGCACTCTGCAGACTTGCCTGCTGCTGCTCCTGAGCCTGTTTCATCTCTTCCAGTTCAGCTTTCTCCTGAGCCAGCTGATTGCCAAGGTCTGTCACTTCCTGGACAGTCTCCTTCATCTTCTTCAGCTCATCTCTGTCATAATCATACATCTTCTCTGTGTACTCTGCTTTGCTGAGAAGTCCGGTAATACTGTCAGATTCCAAAAGCATCTGTGCCCATGCGTTGGTTCCGCCGTTCTCATACAGATATTGGATTCTTTTCTTCATATCCTCATACTGCTTGTCACGGTTTGCCTCTGCTACGGCCAAATCATCTTTTGTCTTGTCGATCGCACTCTCTTTATCTGTAATCTCACCATTAAGAATATCTATCTGTGCCATAACCTGCACAAGATTCTGGTCAATGGAGTCGATTTCGTTCAATAACGCGGTTTTCTGGTCTTCCAACTCAGATTCTTTGCTCTCTGCTGCTGATAATTTACTCTGTGTCTCTGCCTTCTCAGCCTGCACGTCATCTTCCCTTGCAGCTGCTACCGGCACAACCTGGGTCATGGCCATTGTAAAAATAAGACTGAGAATAAGAAATCTTTTTTTCATTATTATGTACCTCACTAATCATGTCTGAAATTGTAACTACTTGTAACATTTTTGAAATATTTCTTATCTGTCACCCATAATACCACATAATTATTACAGATGCAAGAGGTAAATTTCCAAATCATTAAATTTTTGTTACAAAATGGAACTTTTTCGTAATAAATAGCGAGATATACTTTTAACAACTAGTACATCGTAAATTAAATAACTGCACTATCACTGAGAATAATTTTTCGAGAGTGCAGGCGCAAAAACGTAGGCGTAGCGGGCTACGCTGAGGCTTTTGCACCTGTGCTATCGGAAAATTAGGCCAGCGAATCGGGTAGTTATTTAATGAACGATGTGCTAGGCCTCAACCACAACAGTATTGCTGTCTTCTTTCTCTTGGGGCAGTACCTTTTTAGGTGTGGATACCACCTCCTGATTGTAACATAAGAAAATATCTTCCACTTTATCTTTCTCCATTTTAGGAGTGACCAGACTCACCACGGGCACTACAACAAATCCCACTACCATTGCGAAAGCCCCTGCATTAATTGGGGACGCAATATAATGTAAGAACAGGTTGGATACCGTAATCCCGATCCCCGTTAAAAAGCATACCCATACAGACAGTTTGGTTGTTCTTTTCCAATATAATCCAAATAAAAACGGTGCCAGGAAGGCTCCTGCCAATGCTCCCCATGAAATCCCCATAAGCTGGGCAATAAAGGTAGGCGGGTCCAGAGCAAGCACAACTGAAATAGCTATAAACACCACGATCAGTCCGCGCATAACACGAAGCTGATTCTTCTCACTCATATCCTTTGCCACAGTCCCTTTCAGGAAATCCAGAGTCAGCGTAGAACTGGATGTCAGAACCAGGGAAGAAAGCGTTGACATTGACGCGGAAAGAACCAGTACGATAACAATACCGATCAATATATCCGGCAGTGTGGACAGCATATACGGAATCACTCCGTCATAAATCACTGTACCGTCTGCTTTATATAAGGAAGGATTATCAAAAAGGCGTCCGAATCCACCCAGAAAATAGCATCCACCGGAGATAACAATGGCAAACACTGTGGAGACCACAGTACCGGTTTGGATCGCTTTCTCATCCTTGATCGCATAAAATTTCTGAACCATCTGCGGGAGCCCCCAGGTACCCAGAGATGTCAGGATAACTACGCCCAGAAGGTTTATAGGGTCTGGTCCAAAAAAGGAGGTAAAGGCACCAGACTGCCCGGCAGTTACCGGTACATCACTTGGAATACTGGCAAGCTGTCTCACAGCCTCCGTAAATCCTCCCTGTCCGCTTAATACGGCCCCGATAACAGCAGCAATACCGAACAGCATAATGATTCCCTGTATAAAATCATTGATAGCCGTTGCCATATAACCGCCAAGGATCACATATGCACCAGTCAGAGCAGCCATAACCACTACACATACTGCGTAAGGCACATCAAAAGCCAGCTCGAATAATCTGGACAACCCATTATAAATAGATGCAGTGTAAGGAACCAGGAAAATAAATACAATGGCTGAGGCAGCAATCCTTAGGGCATTACTGTCAAAACGCTTGCCAAAGAAATCCGGCATAGTAGCTGCATGCAGATGCTTTGTCATAACACGTGTCCTTCTTCCAAGAACCACCCATGCCAAAAGGCTTCCGATTATGGCATTTCCTATCCCGATCCAGGTACCTGCCAATCCGTACTTCCATCCAAACTGTCCTGCATAGCCTACAAACACAACTGCGGAAAAATAAGAGGTTCCATATGCAAATGCAGTAAGCCAGGGACCCACACTCCTTCCTCCCAGCACGAACCCAGCCACATTTGTAGCATGTTTTCGGGAATACAGGCCAATACCCACCATAGAGCCGAAAAACAACAGCAAAAACAGTATCTTAATCTCCATCTTTTTATTCTCCTTTAATATATTTTCGCTCACGCTTTAAACCGCAACGGTTTAAACCATTAAAGCAATAATTGCAAAGAAAAAGAGGCGCCGCTCTCCGCTTAGAAAAGCGGACGCTTCTTGTTTTCTTTTATCCAGGTATCTGTTAAGTACCTTCACAGTTACAAGCAAATATCTTCCTATCCGGATCTTATTTCTTCAGATCATTCAGTTCTTCCTCTGTGAACATCTTCATACCTGCATCTTTTAGTGTCTGATATGTACGTGCCTGGTCGGATGTTTTCACCACCATAGCGCCGCCCTCTTTGCCGGTGACCAGTGCATACATATATTCCAGATTCAGCCCTTTAGCGCTTAGAGTATCCATGATCCGGCTCAGTGCCCCCACTTCCTGCTGCAGTTCCACTACAAGCACCGGAGTCAGCACTGCTGTGTACCCCTTTTCCAGGAGTACCTGTTTCGCCCTGGCTGAATCAGACACGATCATCCTGGCGATTCCATAGTCCGTAGTATCGGAAAGCCCCAGCGAGATAATATTAATCTGGTTCTCCTTGAGTGCGTCAGCAACACCCTTCAGTTTACCCGGACGGTTCTCCAGAAATATGGACAATTGTTCAATAAACATTTACGCTACCAATCCTTTCTCTGTCTTCTATATCTATAAAAACAGGGAATTTTCTGCTATTTTAATTCATATCCTGTCAGGAATGCTTTTTTATTTATCTCCACAGTCTTAGGCGGAACGGTCTTTTCAATTACATTGAGCCACTCTTCCCTGGAGTAATCCATATGCTGTGCAGCAACTCCCAGTACAATAACATTAAATACTTTTGTATTGCCCAGTTCTTTTGCCACCTTCATAGCATCCACTGCATAAACCTTGTGTGTCTGGCGGAGAGTATCCAGGATACCTTCTGGGTACTCCGCTACTCCTGTCACAACTGTGATAGGGTCAATCCTCTGGTCATTTACAATGATCACACCGTCTTTTTTAAGGAACTGACGGTAACGCAGCGCTTCCAGGCGTTCAAATGCAATGAGCACATCTGCCTGACCTTCCTCCACGATCGGCTCCTCTACTTTTTCTCCGTAACGGACAAAAGTAACTACACTTCCGCCTCTCTGTGCCATTCCATGCACCTCAGAGAGTTTTACATCGTACCCGCCTTCCACGGCGAGTCCTCCTAAAATACGGCTGGTGAGAAGTGTTCCCTGACCGCCGACACCTACTATCATAATATTTCTTGTTGCCATTACACTTCTACCTCCTCTATTGCATCAGCGGGACAGAGTTGTTTGCAGAGTCCGCAGCCATTGCACATGGTATCATCAATGGAAATCGTTCCATCTTCATTCTTGGTAAGAGCCGGACATCCCGGTCTTAAACAAAGCCCGCATTTTTTACATTTCTCTGAAACCGGTCTGCACTTTGTCTTAAATACATTAGTCTTTAAAAGTACACAAGGTGCCTGGGCAATGATCACAGAGACAGCGTCTCTTGCCACTTCCTCTTTGATGGTCTTTTCCAGAGCCTTAATGTCAAACGCGTTTACCACATTGACATGTTCAATACCAATAGCCTTACAGAGTTTGTAGATATCTATGGCAGGAACCACCTGGCCTTTCAGGGTCTTGCCGGTTGCGGCATGGTCCTGATGACCGGTCATACCTGTTGTGGAGTTATCCAGGATAATGACTGTCCCTGTCGCCTGGTTATAAACCATGTTCATAAGGGAATTCACACCTGTATGCATAAAAGTGGAATCACCGATAACAGCCACCCAGTCTTTCACATATTCTTTTCCTCTGGCCTTCTCCATTCCATGCAGGGAACTGATAGACGCCCCCATACAGATCGTGGTGTCCACAACACTCAGTGGAGCAACGGCTCCCAGAGTATAACATCCAATATCGCCTGCCGCGTGGATTTTCAATTTTTTCAGTACGGAATATACGCTTCTGTGAGGACATCCAGGACAGAGGATAGGCGGACGGGCCGGTACCTGTGCCGGTGCTGCTGCCTCGATCTCCTCTCCTAATACTTTTTTGCGGATCATGTTGGCACTGTATTCTCCCTGCAGGGTAAATACATCTTTTCCTGAACATGCAATGCCCCAGGATTTGATCTGCTCCTCAAAAACAGGTTCCAGTTCCTCAAATATGTAAAGCTTATCAACCTTAGACGCAAACTCCTCTATGAGCTTTCTCGGCAGCGGATGTACCATGCCTAATTTCAGTACACTTGCGTTTGGCATAGCTTCCTTCACATAATTGTATGGAATACCGCTGGTAATAAAACCAATAGAAGTATCATGATACTCTGCCTTGTTGATCTCCAGGCTGTTGGCATCCTCTGCCAGCTTTTTCATTCTCTCTTCCACTACCGGATGGCGCTTGATGGCATTGCCCGGCATCATAACGTATTTCTGGAACTTACGCTCATAAGGAATGTCTTCTCTCTCCACTCTGTCTTCCAGCTCTACAATTCCCTGGGAATGTGCCAGACGTGTGGTGGTTCTCACAAATACGGGGGTATCATATTTTTCACTGAGGTCATAAGCAGCCTTTACAAAGTCTTTGGCCTCCTGGGAATCTGACGGCTCCAATACCGGAACCTGCGCAGCCCTTGCCACTGCCCTGGTATCCTGCTCATTCTGGGAGCTGTACATTCCGGGATCATCTGCCACTACCAGAACCAGTCCTCCGGTTACACCGGTGTAAGCTGCTGTATAGAGTGGATCTGCTGCCACATTCAGTCCTACGTGCTTCATGGATGCCATGGCCCGTACACCGCTGATGGATGCACCAATTGCCACCTCTGTTGCCACTTTCTCATTTGGCGCCCACTCTGCATAGATTTCTTTATATTTTACTATGTTCTCACTGATTTCTGTACTGGGTGTTCCGGGATATGCTGCGGAAACCTTTACCCCTGCCTCCCAGGCACCTCTCGCAATGGCTTCATTGCCAAGCATGATTTTCTTTTCGCCCACGTTTCCTACCTTCTTTCTGAGATTGTGTTTCTTCTATAATAATATATATTCTATTGTAAAACTAATTCTTTCTTAAATCAATCACACGTTTCGCTTTTCCCTCAAAACGCTGGATAGAATTGGGTGATACCAGAGAAACTTTTATATCAAGTCCCAGAACAATACGGATCTTAGACTTGATCTTCTTTTCCAGTTCCTGTAGAGCTGCATAGGAATCCATCATATAATCAGAAAGGACTTCCACTCGTATTTCCAGAGTATCACTGTGGTTCTTTCTGTCCACCACGATTTCATAATGGGGTCCGCACTCTTCAATATTAAGGAGCACTTCCTCAATCTGGCTTGGGAATACATTTACTCCTCTGATCTTCAGCATATCATCTGTTCTTCCCAGCAAGTTTTCCATTCTCACTGTGGTTCTTCCGCACTTGCAGGGTTCATACATAAGTCTCGTGATGTCTTTGGTGCGGTAACGTATAAGCGGCAGCGCCTCCTTTGAAATACAGGTGATGACCAGTTCCCCCTTCTCTCCCGGCGGAAGGACTTCTCCTGTTCTGGGATCAATGATCTCAGGTATAAAATGGTCCTCATTGATATGCATACCGTTCAGCTCCAGACATTCCCCGGAGACTCCCGGCCCCATCAGTTCACTCATACCGTAATTTTGCGTGATATTCATATGATCGCCCCAGGCTTTGTACATCTCCTGCCGCATAGCTTCGGTCATCAGCTCGCTTCCTACCAGCGCGGTCCTCATCTCCAGATCACGCTGTGGATGAATCCCCATCTGCTCCGCAACCTCCGCAATACGCAGTGCATAGGAAGGTGTAGCGATCAGCAGTGTGGTTCCGAAATCCTTCATAAACATGAGCTGCTTCTCTGTATTACCAGTAGAGGAAGGAACAATGGCAGCCCCCAGTCTTTCCAAACCATAATGAAGTCCCAGCGCTCCGGTAAACATACCGTATCCGAAACAAATCTGCGCAATCTCGTCAGGCTGTGCCCCGCCCATACATGCAATACGGCAGACACACTCTGACCAAACATCCAAATCTTTTCTAGTATATCCAACAACCGTCGGCTTACCTGTAGTACCGCTGGACGCGTGAATACGGATCAAATCTTTCTTTGGTACTGCGAACAGCCCAAAGGGATAATTATCCCTCATGTCCTGCTTTGTGGTAAACGGCAGGTTATGTAAGTCTTCCAGGCCTCTTATATTTTCCGGCTTAATGCCTGCCTCATCCATCTTTTTCCGGTAAGGCTCCACTGTATTGTAGACACGCTCCACCGTCTCTTGGAGACGCGTGGTCTGAATCTCTTTGATTTCCTCCCGGGACAGTGTCTCTTCTTTTGCCCAAATCATAACTCTCTTCCCTTCATTTCTCAGCCCTCATCCATTTCAGGGAAACCTGCTGCCTCCCCGCAAAGCTGTCTGTGCTTCCTATCTTATCATATTTATCACGTCAAAGCAATGAAGTATCCGGATTTTCTTAGGAATATTTCGTTATTTTTTGCAGATTTTCTTTGCTCCTCCTGTATTTTATGTTAAAATGTGAAAAACGAGAATGTGTTGATCACAGATTTTAAAACAATAGTATAGAAGAAACGGAGATAAGTATGAAGAAAAAATTAAATGAATTGATTTACGCAATTTCCCGGTATACTGAGATTGCTCTGTCGGCAATCATGCTGATGGTTATCATTGTCCTGATCATACCTATGATCTATAACTTCATCAGTATCCCCCTGCTCAGTATAAAAGCCAGTCAGTTCAACGAATTTCTGGGCAATATCCTGACACTGATCATTGGTGTGGAGTTCGTAAAGATGCTGGCAAAACATACAGCGGAAAACCTGCTGGAGGTGCTCATGTTTGCCATTGCCAGACAGATGATCGTGGAACACCTTGATATGATCGATACCCTGATCGGAATTATATCCATAGCTATTATATTTGCTGTCCGTAAATATCTGCTGCTCAAATCAACAGATGACAAGGAAAAAATTTACGATAAGTTGTAAAACTACAGCCGCTTAGCTCTTGTGCTCTGCGGCTGATTTCATGCCTTTTCTTCTATTCGTACTAACACCTCCCAGTATCCTTTGTGACTGCTGCCCACATGGCGAAGACCTCCCTTGTCTTTCCACTTCTTCATATAATACTTCACCCGGTCTACATTCCAGTGCAGTTCTCTAGCCAGTTCTCTCTGAGAGATAAATGGATTGTTCTCAACTGCCCGCAATAGCTGTTTATCATAGACAGACATATTCAGTGGCGCAGTTTGGGTAGTTTTTCTTTCCTCTTGGGTGGGATTCTGCATTGTTTGGGTAGGAATCCATACCGTTTGGGTAGTGTTTTTAAAAGTTTGGGTAGTATGTTCAGCCGCTCGATCCATAAATTCCCTTTTTTCGTTCTGTCTTTTTGTTCCATATACCGGAAGTCTTTCCATTATAAAAGAAGCATTTAATAGATCTGCTGATTCCCGATACAGATTTACACGGAAATCCATTCCCGATTCCAAAAATTCAGGTTCGCCCACTCCGAACTCCCTGCATGCCTTCAACATTTTGGGCACGCCGCTGCCCCACTGTTCGATGATCTTCATATACGTAAATGCATTGGCAACTGCTCTGTTTCTCGGTCGGGAATATCCCTCTCTCATCTGAGCAAGGGTTAATCCGCCAAACAGCATACCCGGAGATGTAACCTCCAAACGGTCATCATATATGGCAACCTGCACGCATCCGGGATTCAGATAACTCCTGTGTGTCACTGCATTAGCAATGATCTCACGGATACAGATGATCGGCAGTTCATAGTCATCCACTCTGTATAGCCCTGAATATCTTGCCCCATAACGTATATTGCGCAGGACAAAATTATAAGCATCATCAATTTGTTTATAAATAGGCCCTGTGTAATCACGCCGTTCCAGGAACTCACCCCTCGTTGTACCTTTGAACACGGCACATTGTATCTTCGCCTGCAAAAAATCATTGTCGGTCAGCAGCACAAAAGCATTGGTAGGTAATATTTTCCCTTCCTTTTCCGTCAATATCCCCCAGGACAGCAGATTACTTTTAGTCACTGTCTTCACTGCTGCTCTTTCATTCTCCGTACTGCACATCTTCAGCGCGTACTCTCTCATAGAACTGCACAGCGCCTCAATCTGCGTATCTCCCACCAGGCGGGGAGCTGCATAAGTCTGATCAAAACACCGGTTCATCCCCTCAAACTCCAACTCCCGCAGAAGATAGCTGTCCGCCGGCCGTGAAGTTCCTGCAATCCTGACATATGTCCCGGCTTCTTTCCCCAATGATGTAATATAATATGGCCGCTGTCCGCCAGGATAGATCTGCACCACGATCAATGTCTTATCTTCTACTGTCTGCAAGGTAATATCAGGAATGATCATGGGCGTACAACTATCACAAATAGCGTTGGTAATACTGTCCATGTCCTGAAAAACAGTTTCGGGCGGCACCCCTAAAATTTGGTGCGTTCCGTCCTCAATACCAAAAATCAGCCTGCCGCCCGCCGTGTTGGCAAAGGCAACAACTGTCTTCATATACCGCTCACTTCTGGCCGGAACCTCCTGTTTAAATTCCAAATTTTTTGATTCACCGGAATAAATTTCTTCGATTGTCATATTCCACCCTCCCGTATATCAGGAACAGGTAACTGTTCCATACCTTCACAGTCACAGACTAAAACTCATGCGAAACCGCCTTTAGCACTGAAAACCTACCTGCTGCAGTGCCTTTTCCACAAGGGGCCGTCCTATCGTCAGCCCGGTATACACGCAGATTTGCCGAATCATTATATAAACAGTATCAGAATTACTGCTGCTTTACAAGATACGGACAACAATTTAAAGAATGCCTGTTTTGTTATAAGAATTATTCTTTCATAGACATAGTTTATCACACTTTGCAATTACCCTCAATGCAAATCGAACATACATTCTGTTTTTCGTGATATAATACAAAATCTGCCGGTTTCAAACCGTTTAAATTTGTCTCTATTTGCCATAGACTCCCCCCAGAAGCACTCGGATCCCGGTAAGTAAAAACAGCCGGTACAGATCATATTCTCAATCCATACCGGCTTTCAAAAACCATACTCATATTAAACAATATTGTTCCCCTACAAATACCTTACACCACAATAAACGGTATCACATACGCCGCCGCAGCAATGACAACAGCACATATCACCACAGTCCTCCAAATTTTAAATTCTTTATCCATCTTCTGTCTCTCCTGAGGTGTGGGGATTTCTTCCTCCATGATCAGGCGGTTGACTTCCTTCGTCTCATCACTCTGATAACGTTTCCAGCAGAAAGCATATATGATCAGCCCCAATACACACCAGATAACACCTGTCACCAGCGCTTCTTTGTCAAGCTGTGTCATCATGACAAGGTAGATGATCACGCTGATGGGCGCCCCGATCATGATTCCCGGAGCCTTAAAAGGCCGTTTTAAATCAGGGTGTTTCTTACGAAGCCCAAAAGAGGCTGCAATACCGATCACATAGTAGAACAGATCTGCGAATAGACTCACGGATGCTATGTAGATCATGGAGTTGGATGCGATCAAAAAAGCGGAAAGCAGGCCAAGGACAATGATGGAAATATAAGGTGTCTTATATTTCGGATGAACCTTAGCAAATACCTTCGGCATAGCCCCGTCACGTGCCATGGTAAACAGATATCTGGGCGGCACGGCAATACTGGCGTTCAGTGTTGAGAAATCACCGCCGAATGCAATTCCCGCTGCCAAAAGGATCAATGGAAATCCAAGAATACCCGCTGTTTTCATAGCCTCCGCAAAAGGTGCGCTGGCTGTGGATAATGTGGCTATCTGCTCTGTGGGTACGATTCCCACCAGGAACCACTGGAATGCCGCATTGACTGCAAACACAATAAACGGTGCGAGAAACAGGGCACGCGGAATGTTGATCTGCGGATATTTGATTTCCTCACCCATGGCGCAGCAGGTCTCAAATCCCGCAAAACACCACCATATCATACTGACTGATGCAATAAAACCAAGCGGGGTAGACTGGGCAATAAAATCAGGTAACTTCACGAAGTTAGGCATATTCACATTGGGGATCATGGTCAAAAACCAGATGACTGCCACGCCCCAAAAAAAGAACATAAATCCGTTCTGAAGCCTTCCGGTCATCTCCACACCACGGACATTTGTAATAATGAACACTATCACCACCACGGTGGCAACCACACGGTCACTCACAGGTAGATCAATGCCCAGCGCAGAGAAGAAGGTCTTGAAGTAAAAGCTGAAGGCCAGTGCCTCCCCGCTGGTAACGGCTACCAGAGAAATAATAAAGTTCCACCCTGCAAGCATTCCCATAGGTTTTCCTATACCCAGGGACGCATACTGATATGTACCTCCGGCGTAGGGAAGCGCAGACCCCATCTCCGCATACAGCAGTGCCGGATAAATACTGATAAGCATTGCCACAAATGTAGCCAGAATGACCGCAGGTCCCAGGCCGCCCACCACATTGGCGCCTGTGGTGAACAGGCCCACGCCGACCACGGTCCCCACTGTGATCGTGACTGCTTCCTTCATCCCAAAGGTTCTTTTCAAAGTATTTGTATTCTGATCACTCATTGTTCTCTCTCCCTCTTTGTTCTGTCAATTTACTCCTGCTTTCCCTCTGAAAAACGAATATCAGCAGCCTGCTTGTGGCCTTTCAGTCCCTCTCCATCAGCCAGCCTGGACACCAGAGGAGCAATATTTCTCATAGCCTCAGGAGTCATACTCTGCTGTGTACATGTTTTCAAAAAGGTTCCCACCCATACGCCGCCTGTATAACGGGCCGCTTTCAGTGTGGGTAGCGTATGGTTGGTACCGGATGCATAGTCTCCGAACACCTCCGCTGTATTTTCTCCTATAAACAGAGAACCATAATTACAAAGTCCGGGAATCAGAGCATCAGGATTTTTCACATTCAGTTCCAAATGTTCCGGCGCATATTCATTTACTATGTTCACTGCCTCCTCAAGGTCAGATACCACAACCACCTCTCCGTATGTCTCCCATGATTTTTTCGCAATATCTGCTGTCTCCAACAGCTCCAGCTCTTTTTCCACTGCCGCCATCACTGCCTTGCCGAATGCCTCGTCCGTGGTGACTACCATGCCCTTTGCATTGACATCATGTTCAGACTGTGCCAATAGGTCCGCTGCCACGATCTCCGGTGTGCCGCTGCCGTCAGCGATCACAAGCACCTCGCTGGGACCGGCCACAAAGTCGATGCCCACCTGGCCGTAACACTGTCGCTTGGCCTCTGTCACAAAGCGGTTGCCCGGCCCTACGATCATATCCACCGGCGCGATAACATCGGTCCCGTAAGAAAATGCGGCAATGGCCTGTGCCCCGCCCACCGCGTAAATTTCATCCACGCCTGCAATATCCATGGCAGCCAGTGTCTTGGGATTGATCTTTCCCGTGCCTTTCATTACCGGTGAACATGCCGTCACACGCTCCACCCCTGCAGTCCTGGCGGGAATGATCAGCATCAGTGCCGTAGAATAAAGGGGGTAATTTCCTCCCGGCACGTAACAGCAGCAGGATTTTACAGGAATGATCCTGTGTCCCAGAAAAATTCCCGGCATGGGGCTAAAGTTTTCAAGTGGCTTCACAGTCTCTCTCTGTGCCCTGGCAAATGCCTGTATATTGGATGCCGCTGCCTTTAAATCTGCGACTTCCTGGGAGGAAAGCTGCATATAAGCCTCTCTGATCTCCTCCTTTGAAACACGCAGGGAGGTTCTTTCACACTGGTCAAATTTTCTGCTGTACTCCCTGAGCGCTTCATCTTTGTTTGCCCGTACATTATCAATAATCTCCTGTACCATACGGGACAATTCTTTTCTGTCCTCCTCGGTTCTCACCTGGGCTTTTTTTAATATTTTCATGATCCATACCTCACTTTATACAAATTCCATATTTTCTCTTTATCGTGATACCATAATAAATCATAGAGTCCGCTTTAGGTCAATATCCTGTTTTTTAAAAAAATGCCACAAACCTTGAGTATACTCCAGATTTATGCTAGTATAAATCAAAGTAAATAACTCCGTGTTTTTCCCGGAGTGTATCTTAGCCATGAAACGAATATGGATTTTTCAGGAGGTACAGGGCTGTGCGCATAGGAAAAGTATCAGAAAAATACAACATTTCTGTGGATAACATCTACTATTATATCAATTACGGGCTGTTGGTTCCTCCCAAACCAAGGGGGCAATATGTATTTGACGAACAGACTGTCAGGGATCTGGAGTGGATCCTTGGCTTAAAAGAGCTGGATTTTTCTCTGCGGGAGATCCACGTCATACTGTCCCTGAAACGCATCTCAGGATTGGCGGACCCGCAGGATATGGAAGAACTGAAAGAGATCTTCAAGGGGAAACGTGACTTCTGCCAAAAGGAGGTCGGGCGCAAACAGCAGATACTGGAACAACTGGACTCACACATTAAATCCATGGAAGCCCGTGAAAGCATCCCCCAGCACAGTACCGGTGTCCCTCTCTCGGCTCTGCCCCTTCTGCGCTGCCCTGTCTGCGGAGGTTCCCTCTCCCTGTCTGAAGTGGAAATGGACCAGCGCTTTATCTACAAAGGGAACTTATCCTGTACCTGCGGTTACAGCGCCCACATTTCCTCAGGCATCCTCATGACACCAAACAAAAATGAAAACCTGCAGGATACTCCGGATATCACCAGGGAGCTTTACAAGGATCTTCCCCCTGCCCTGATCAGCACCTTTCAGCGCTCCTATAACTGGATGCTGAAACAGATCGAGGAGACCGGCCTGCACGGAAAAGTGATCGCGGAGACTTACATCAATGCCTGGTTTTTTATGCACAACCATCTGGATCATCTACCCACAGACAGCCTGTACATAGTCATAGACAAATATCCGGAAACACTTCTCATGTACAAGCACCTCATAGAACGCCAGAAACCGGAGCTGGACATCCTGTATCTGGCAGATTCCAGCACCCGTTTTCCGCTGAAGGAAAACTGCATAGATGTGCATCTTGATTTCTTTGCGGCAAATGAACATAATTTTTATCATGACACTTTTTTATATGAAAGGATCGCTCCCTATCTGACTGCCCGGGCGGAATTGATCGGCACCTATTTCTACTTTGAAAACGCCCCGAAATCCATGCGTCTTCTCCTGAGCCAATATCCTGAGTGTAGCAGCAGCAACTTCCATCTGGATTATTTTCTTTCCTCCCTGGAAAAAGCAGGCTTTTGTCTGAAGGATTTTGAGGACTGCGGAGCCGTGACGGATTCGGGAAACAATTTAGGATTTGGATTTCATGTGAAGGGGGAGAATATGCATCTGATGCCTTATCATGCCGGAAAATAATAATATACAAGCCGGGGATACTCCCTCTCATCATAAAAAAAGAGGCTTCCGCACCCATGGATTTTCATATACAATCTGGGGCGGCAGCCTCTTTATAGACATTTTAACGAAGGATCAGCCATGCTGTCAGCAGACACACTGCCAGAGCAATCAGTGCACTGCCGAGTGCCAGCAAAATTTTCTGATACAGCCTCTTTCCACTCTCCTGTATCTTATCAATTTCATCCAGTCTCTTTCCCTCGGTAAAAGCTACGATTTCTTTGTAGGTTTGCACATCATTTTCTTTTTTCACCTTTTCTACCTTCAGGGCAAAATACATCGTGACACCAAACAGGATAACTCCGGCTGCCATCCCATAAACATCAAACCACAGGACAAGGGGTACTGCGGAAATGATCGTAACCACTAAGAGAATTGTAAAGATTGTTCCATACCGGTTCAGTTTGTTGATTTCCACTTCTTTGATCTCTTCTTTCATTATCTCGATATCTCCTTTTATAAGTTGATCCAGAGATACATTAAATAATGAGCTTAGTAGGAGCAGACTGTGTATGTCCGGATAACTCTTTCCGTTTTCCCAATTAGAAATCGTCTGCCTGGTTACATATACCTTTTCAGCCAATTCTTCCTGGGATAATTTCATACCTGCCCGATATTTCCTGATCTGCGTATTCAGCTCCAATGTTTCTGCCTCCTCGTTTTTATTTGTTCTCTCGACCTGTATCCAGTATAGGAGTTTTAGGCTATCATTTCTATCAAAGTCCTTTTACATAGCCGTAAATACGTGTGTCAAAAGTATTTTACATCACATGATCCGCACTATATCCCCACTTTTGATGTGCAGATAACAATATTATTATACATCAACTCTTTCCTGTTTGGAAACAGGATAACTCCGGCAGATCACTAAATCCGGTGCATACACAAATCTCTCTGTAAAAGCAGAAAAAGCAGCCCCCCAAAAAATAATAGGCGGCTGCTTTACATTTACTGCGCTTTGGAAGCTCTGCGGCTCTCCAGTTCTTTCTGGATGGAAGGAAATTCCCTGTCCAGCCTGTAGAAGATCAAAATAACTATTAATACGATATAAACCCCAATAGGCACAAAACGGAAAAAGGTATCTATCCCCGTCACCGCAGACGCGGCCTGCACTTCTGCCAGTCCGTCATACCCGATAGCCGTCAGGAAAAATCCAAATGCAGAAGTCAAGATCCCCTGTGCCAGCTTTTCGGACACGGATTTTGCGGAAAACAGCACACCCTGTACACGGACACCGGTCTTCCATTCCCCGTACTCTATGGTGTCTCCTGTCATGGCATTGACCAGGCCCATAATAAAGGCAAACCCAATACCACGGGCAAGAGCAGTCCCAAGAAGAATACTGATATTATGATTCGGGGCAGCACAGAATACGATCTGCGCACCCAGGCACAGTACAGTACCCATGAATGCCAGGTTCCGTTTTGACACTTTGTGCAGAAAGCTTGGAAGCACTATCATAACTATTACCCCCGGCAGATTGGATAAGGTCACGTAGGTACCCATCAGCGCCAGATTGCCCACTACATTCTGCAGATAATATACAGAGATAGAAAGATTAAACATGAGCTGAAGGGAACAGCAGATCTGTATCACCACTGTCATCAGCCAGTATTTATTGCGGAACGCTACTTTCACACTCTGAAGGATATTTTCCGGCTGAGCTTCATTGTCAATGCGCTCTTTTACAAAAAATGCATTCAGATACAGAAAAACAAGGCCTACAAGACCGAATACAAGACTGGCCTTTACCCACGCACCCTGGGATTTCTGACCGCCGAACAGATCCACCAGCGGCAGAATAGCGTTTGCCATGACCATCTGTGTGGCAGCGGCAAAAAGCATCTTGTAGCAGAGCATCTGGGAACGGGATACAGAATCATCTGTGGCATAGGATGCCAGCGTATTATGAGCCAGTCCCACAAAAGTATACATAACCGTATTGAACAGGTTATAGGTCACAAACGCAAACAATACCCGCACCGCAATACTGGTATCCGGAACCAGGAAAACCAGCACGCTGGTAACAACAAGGGGTATACTCCATTTCATCAGAATAGGAATGCAGTGCCCTCCTTTTCCTTTATGCGTGTCGATCCATTGACCCGCGATCAGATCTGAAATCCCGTCAAAAATCTTAGAAGCCAGAATAACAGACCCGATGATCGCCGCATTCATACCGATAACGTCTGTGTAAAAATAAAGCACATAAGAGCTGAACAAGGTATACATGGCGTTCAGTCCAATATCCCCGGAGCCGTACAACACTTTTTCAAAAATACTGATCTTTTTAGACATCTTTTGTCCCTCCTTACTTCCCTAATCTTTTATCTATTCAGGCAATACTGTATGAACTCATGGGCCAGATTGCACATCTTTTCTGTCCAGAACTCAGCGCCGCCGTGGTCTGCACCCTCCAGCAGATATAAGCGGACATCCTTGCCGCATGCTTTCATTTTCTCAAAAAGCTGTACGCTCTGGTATGTATTCACTGTCCTGTCCTTGGTTCCGTGTACGATCATGGTGGGGGCCATTTCAAGCTCTGGTGTAATATAACACTCCACAGAGCCTTTTTGGCAAAGTTCAGGGTGCTCTTTAAGATTTACCTTTCCCATGAGCATTCCTTCCGGGCTGTCTTCCAAATGATGATTCACTGTGGACGGATACCCATCCTCATACATCATACTGATGGAGCCGTAATAATTTAGTATACCCTTCACATCTGCTGAAACTCCCGGAAAAAGACTTTCGTCCAGTTCCCCGCCGTCCTTGACAATTCCGCAGAACATAGATGTATGTCCACCTGAGGAATCCCCGCCGACTATGATCGCATCTGCATCCACATGATAATCCGAAGCATGGCTCCTCATATACCGTATGGCATTTCTTGCATCCTGAACCTGTGCAGGAAACGGGGCAATACCGGAATGGCGGTACTGTACAACAGCTATCACATAACCCTTCTTTGCCAGCCCGGACAGCATGGGGCACTGCATCCACACATCCTGTTCCATCCAGGCAGATCCCTGGACAAATACCATACAAGGGTATCTTTTATCCGGCTCATTTCTGGTAAAGGGAACCAGGATCTGCAGGTGCAGAGGCACATTGCTGACTCTGGCATATTCCACGTCGTGCAGATAACGAACGCCCACCTCGTCTCCTGTTGTCTTTTGCATCACTGCTCCCGGTACCTGCTCTGTATATCCGGGATACTCCTCATAAGTCCATGATTTGATTTCCATTTTGACACCTCCGTCTTTTCTTATCGAAAAGTCTAACATATATTTTGCCCATAATCTCCCGCTCAACAATCCAGTTTTATCATGTATGGCGTTTATCTTTTCTGCATCAACAGCTTACCCAGCCTTTTTAACAGCAATAAATCCATATAAATAAAGCATATAAACAGGATTATTTTCCCAAAATAAAAGGACCGGGAAATTTCCAGTCCTTTTATCTCTTATTTATACATATTAACCTGATTTCATGCGGTTCTAAAAGTGCAGAAAAATCAAGTCTGCCCGTATCCATGACCTGAAACCGTCCGTACTGGTACCTGGGCACTGCCAGCCTCTCCAAATACTCCCTCTGACGCTCTGTAAACTCCTTAGGTGCTCCCAGGCTCATCCACAGATCATAGCTGCTCCCGTATTCCCGGTTCACCACATAGCTTTCCATATCATAACTGCCCTCTTCCAGTCTCTGCAGATGGATCCGGAAACTAAGCCCTCCTTCATCACGGAAACTGTAATATCTGTCAAAGGTCCTCTGTTCTTCCTCAGGAATCTGGGATGTGATCCGCGTCTGTTTGTCATAGTGACAGTAATGATACAACAGGATCCGAATGCGGCGGCAGTCCCTGGAACGGGTAACGGTATAGCCGCTTCCTGATTCCACCAGGATCTCTTCCAGCCCGTTGAGCATACTATATGCCTGATAACCCGCCTTGGGAAGATTCTGGTAGGTTATAAGGCCGTATCCTCCATGAAAAACGTTTGGGTTTGCAAATAGCTTCTCAGAATAATCTGTGAGATAGTTAAAGGCCAGTGCCTTCACAGACCCTGCATTTTCCAGTACATTCTTGACTATAAACGCAGCTTTAAAGCATGTGTCATTTCCCAGGTCTCTCTGCCATATGGTAGAATTCCAACTGTTGATCACAATAGGCAGCCCCGCGCCTCCATTTTCATCCAGGATCTGACGAACCGCTTTTATCTCTTTTGACAGAATATCCGGGTCCTCACTGACCGGTATCGGCTCCCTGCTTTCATTTCCCTCCTGTGAAGAGATCCTGATTTCTGTCTCTCCTTTATCAATCCCTCTGTAATCACTGTGAAAACATTGGAAACTGAATTCATTCGGCATACAGTCATGTTCTGCACAGAACTTCACAAAATCCCGGAGCGTACTGTCACCCGGCAGTGTGACTGCCCCTGTATCCAGCCCAAAGGCGGAGATGCAGGCATCCGGCAGGATACGCCGGATGGCTCTGGCTGTACTGCAGTAATAATCCAGATATTCCCTTTCAGAAAACACGCCGTAAAAGGAATACACCGCAGGAGATGGGGAAAACCTCCACTCTTTGACCTCCAAAATCCCATAACGCTCTATCAGATGCCGCATAAACCCCTCTATCAAAAACACCCATCTCTCCTGATCAAAAGGCAGATTAATACATGACGTCCCGAAAATATTTTTGATATGGGAAACCAGCTTTTTCGGTGTATAGCCAAGCTCAATCCATGGTTTTATACCTATGGCTATCTCAAAATCAAAAATCATATCAATATAAGTAAAGTTCAGATACGGAGTCCCATCCGGCTTCTCGTGATAGACATCCATACTGTCATCCAGTATTCCATGGGTGAACAGATAGCAAAATCCTATCTCTTCCCTGGCCCTGCGCACCGCACTGCGGACAGGTTCCAGCATAAGATCCCTGGCCCAGCCCACACTGGCAGCCTCCCTGTGACAGAGGACACAGGGCGTATTTCCTTTTCTCACATCAATCTCTAACTGCATGGGCTCCTCGATCCGCTTATTTAGCGGCTGCAGCTCTCCCGCATACTGAATATGCCGAAACAGACTAATATAGGACACCTCATCCGCAGCTTCCTGCTGTTCTCCCCCTTTTGCAGTTTCAGAACTTTTTTTTCTGAATACTCCCGGCGTACATCCATACTGCCGCTTGAATCCCTCGATCATTGTATTCGTGTTGGAAAAACCGCAGGCCAGAGCCACATCCGTTATGGAAACGGAGGACTGTAACAGCATATACGCCGCTTTGCTCAAACGCAGGTTTCTCAGATAATCTGAAAAGGCCATACCTGTCAGTCTCTGAAATTCTCTGGATAAATGGCTCTGGGAAAGATAAAAATGAGAGGCCAGTTCCTGCAGTGACATCTCTTCCGCATAATGTTTTCCAATATAGAGCAGAACTTCTCTCATACGCTCTGTCCCTGCCCCGCCCCGTGTCCCTTTTTCTTCCTTCCTCTCAAACTGCTGCTTTAAAATACCCAGAAGCCCGAACAGCTCGCTTAAGATATATAGGCGCCGCTCCCCCTGACTCTGCCTGTGATCCCTGAAGATCAGAGCCAGTTTCACCCGAAGAAGCCCAAACCACTCCTCCTGTTCCGGCTGCAGGTTGCTGATACACCGAACACGCCCCACCTGTGCCTGCAGCATAACTTCCAGGGAAATATATACCGATAACGTATGGCTGCCGGCTTCCCGGTACAGTTCGTGATGCTGAAAGCTGTTAAAAACCACAAGCGCTTCCGGCCCCATCACAAAATTCTCTCCTTCTGTCATCACAGCCAATCTGCCTGACAGCACATACAGGATTTCCACCTCTTCATGGAAATGTGGTGTTCCTAAATCACAGTCCAGTTCAAAACGAATTTCATTCATTTATGTTGTCTCCTGATTCCTTTTCCTGTCGCACCGCCAAAACTTAAAGCGCAATGCTCAGGTGTAGGTCCTTTTTCCCTTTTACATTAAACACGATCCGCCACTGGATCTCTTCCACTTTTTTAAAATGGAGAGATGAATATACTGTGCTTGTCTCTTTACATCTGCCGGCCTGTGAGTCCATTGCAGGACCCTCCATACCACCAATGACTGAGACACTCATTGCTGACGCACTTATTATTTCCTCTCCACATTTTTTTGGTGCATCACTTTGGGATGTATCCTGAATGTAAAAATCCCTGCCTGCAATTTCAGGTGATACTCTATAAGTAAGCATCTGCATATTATCAGGCAATATCATTTCCTCCCTGTCCGGGAACATATGTCCTGAGTTTTCAGGCAATTTTCCGAATTCGCATCCGCAAATCTCCAACCTGTATTTTTCATGCGTCACCGGATGAGTGAAACTTATCTTTTTTCCGGCATCTCCAACTTTTGTGATAAAGTGGTCTGCGGTATATGGCATTGGTTCTGACTGAAAGATAAGGTCAAGAGTGTGGATCTCTGTCTGCCGCTCTGCCTCCCATAGATAAAAGCAGCGAATAAATTTCCATACCCCATCTCTGTCACAGCCATAGTGGTTCATAAAAAATTCTGCCTCCTGGTCAATCCCTCCTCTTTCATCTGAAAATGGATGCCAGCCAACTGCATACATATTCTTCCACTTCAAACTGCTTCCATTTACTTTACATTTCACTTTAAATCTTTCCAAAAAGGGATTCTCTCTTTCCAGTTCATCCATCTCTTCATTTGTCAAGTAAGACGTCCTTCGCTCAAAATTCCATTTTTCAAAATATTGTTCCGCATCGTCCCGTGGGATGGAAAGACAGATATCCATAACCATTCCTTCCGGAAAAACATACAGGGACGCTGCAGATCCCTTCTGGCCTTCCCAAACAAAATCTTTGTTCAATTTTATTTCTTTCCCCGGCTGCCCTGATCTTCTGTTTCTTGAAATACTGTCATCAAAATATACTTCCATAATTCTCCTGATTCCATCGGCTTCACTCTCAGCACGACTCTCCCATTACTTTTCCAGATTTATAAGCTCTAATATCTATATCTATCATACATGCGCGGAATAAAGAATGCAAAGACCTTTTTCAAAAACCATATGAACCGTTTTACACCAATATACAAAAAGGGAAATATACTCCCAATAATCTCAAAAGTATATTTCCCTGGAATTCCATAAATATTTTTTAATTGCTTTTTTTACTTTTAATTGTTTTACTGCTTTTAATTTCCCTCAATCACTCTTGATCACACCTGACGGTTCTTAAATCCCCTATGCCGCATCATGTTATTTAACATCTCATTATTTAAAGAACTTCTCGGCCGCCTGGATCAGATAATAAGTATCCTTGACCCCGGCTGTCTCATAAGGAGAATGCATGGCAAGCTGCGGAAGGCCGATATCCACTGCGTTCAGCGCCACTTTTGTATTGGAGATGTTCCCCAGTGTGGAGCCTCCCAGCATGTCGGAACGGTTTGTGAAGGTCTGGAAAGGCACACCGGCCTCTCTGCATAAGTCCTTGAAGACCGCGGCTGAAACACCGTCTGTACAGTATTTCTGATTTGCGCTGTGTTTGATGACAATACCCTCGTTCATATATGGACGGTTCACCGGATCCGCCACTTCCTTGTGATTGGGATGGACTGCATGGGCATTGTCAGCGGAGAGCATAAAGCTCTTTGCAAGTGCTCTCAGATATTCCTCATAGGACAGACCCAGGCACTCATTTATACGTACCAGTGTGTCATACAGGAAAGTGGAAGCCGCACCCTGTTTTGTTCCGCTTCCCACTTCCTCATTGTCAAGCACACAGTGAACTGCCGCGTACTCTTTTTTCTCTCCCTTTAAAAATCCCTGAAGAGAGGAGAACGCGCACTGCAGGTCATCCAGACGTGATGAGGAGACAAATTCCTCATTGGCTCCCCAGATACTGCCCTTTACACGGTTGTACAGGAAAATGTCATGTCCCAGAATGTCCTCTTCCTTCACACCTGCGGCCTCTGCTATTGACTTCATAAAAGTATCTTTTGATGAGATATCACCATACAGAGGAAGCATATCCACCTGGGCATTATATTTATACCCGTCATTGACTTCTCTGTTCATGTGTATCGCCAGATTGGGGATCATCAAAAGGTCTCTGTCCACATCCACAAATTTTGTAACAAAGGCATCCCCCTCTTTCACAATAACTCTTCCCGCTACAGACAACGGACGGTCAAACCACGGTGCGCAGAGCATTCCGCCGTAGCGCTCCACATTCAGTTTCACATACTTTTTGTCTACTTCCATCTCCGGGTTTTCTTTGATCTTAAAAGTAGGCGAATCGCTGTGGCTGGCCATGATGCGGTATCCCAAAGCTCCTGTCTCAGGTATGGTAAATGCCACGATGGAGGAGTCATTTCTGGTGACAAAGTATTTACCCCCATTTACGATTTCCCATTTATCTTCCTCTCTCAGCTGGGCAAATCCTTCTGCCAAAAGAATGTCCTTCATATTTTTGATGGCGTGAAAGCAGCTTGGGCTTTTTTCAATAAACGCCAGAAGCTGTTCTGCTGTCTCTCTGTACATAAAATTTTCCTCCTTAAATGCTGCCCTATACCCGGGCTTATTATCTTCTATTGTACCTGTCCGGCCGGGTTCTGCCAACAGGAATTTTCATACAACAAACGCCCGGCTGCCCTCAGGCAGCCAGACGCTCTTTCTGCAGTGGTATGAGTTGCCGCACACCCCTGCCCTTATTTATGCCTGCCCCTTTGCTTTGGAACGTTTTGCGATCTGAGGCATAATGAATCCCAGTCCGATCAGTACGAAGGGAGTCACAATGTTCAGCACAAACTGGAAGGTATCCTCAGAGTAGATGCCCAGAATACACGCAAACGCGGTAAACAGGAAGCACCATGCTCCCAGGATCACACCCAGAGTCCTGTTCTTCACAAAACGGTACTGTGCCGGGAACTTCTCCCCTGCTTTCTTCAGGGCAATGTATGCCACAAATACCCACAGATAACGAAGAGGCATACAAACAGAGTTCACCTTTACCAGCCAGCGCACCAGGGTATCCACACTTCCGATACCGATGGCCGGAACAATGATCAAAATGGATACAATGATCATGACCAGCTTGTGGCCGTTTGTATATGTGCCGTGCTTATTCTGCTTGAACATGGATGCAGGGATGTAATTGTCATCCGCATTGTCAAGCAGCATACGAAGAGGCGCGTCGATGGAGATGATCATAACTGTAAACTGTCCGATCAGGTTACAGATCGCATAGACCACCACAAAAAAGTTGCCCAGTCCGTAATACTCTCCCAGTGTCTGGAATGCATAGTATGCACCGTTTGTCATAAGGTCTTCCGGAATGTTGTTGGAGTCAAACATCATACCCATGGCAATGGTTCCCAGCATAGCACAGACAGCAACCATGATAGCCAGGGCGATCATACCCTTCGAGAAATCCTTGGCAGGATTCTTAGTCTTATTAACATACGGAGAAATCTTCTCACATCCGCCCACCGCAAACACCAGGATGGACAGGTTTAATAAGAACTTCGCGTCAAAGGACGGCATAAAGGTCTTCACAGACCAATCTATATCCAGTACATTTGCATGCGTGATCGCAGGAGCTGCCAGCATCATGACCACAAACAGCAGGGACATGATAAACATAGTGGAACCCGCCAGTGTGGAAAGCTTTTTCAGCACATTGATCCCTTTGGATGCTACCCAAACGGCAAACAGGAATAATACCAGACATAAAACCTGCAGCACTCTTGTGTTCATGGAGCTGATCCGGTTGTCCCTGAAGATTGCCCAGCTTGCTGCAATAAAGGAAGCACTTGGCTTCTGGGAAATATAAGGCATGTGGACGATCCAGTATGTCCATCCGGCCATATAAGCCATTCTCGGGCTTATGGTCTCCAGGATCCAGGAGCTGACACCGCCGCCCGCATCCTTGAACGCACTGCCCAGTTCACCTACCATCAGTGCATATGGCACAAAGTAAATGGCAAATATGATCACCCAGGATATGATTGCCTTTAATCCGCCGTATTCAGAGAATCCATTGATCACATTACCGAATCCCCATACAGTGGAAAATGCCATAAATGCAAGGCTGTACCACAAGATTTTCTTTTCACTTTCTTGTTGTTTCATTTTCTACCTCTCCTTGATTTTTTCTCCCGGATTTTATCAGTCTCACCGGGAATCGCCAGCCTGTTCAAGGTACCAAAACAACTGTCTAAATATCGTCAAAATTCGCCTTTTTTGCAATTATCAGTGCCAATTCCTGCAATTCCCATGGCTACTTTTTCCGGTGTAATGGGCATCTCAGAAACCCTCACCCCTGTGGCGTTACAGACTGCCGCCGCGATAGCGGGACAGGGGGTGTCAATTACGATCTCACCGATGGATTTGGCGCCAAAGGGATGGCTTCCTTCAAAACTGCTCTCAAAATCCACGCGGATCTTCCCCACATCGAGACGTGTGGGAATCTTGTACTGCATCAGGGAGTTGTTCAGCATCTGTCCCCGTTCACTGTATTGGATGTCCTCAAAGAGAGCCATACCGATACCCTGGGCGATCCCGCCTTCTGTCTGTACTCTGGCAAGGTTGGGATTGATCGGTGTGCCGCAGTCCACAACTGCCACGTAATCGATCATTTCCACAGCTCCTGTCTCCCTGTCCACTTCCACTTCTGCCATACCTACCATAAACGGCGGCGGGGAGATGGGTGAGGAGGCATTCTCTGTCACCTGAAGGGAGTCATTGTTTCCGAAGGTTCCCCGGATACCGATCTCTTCTAGGCTGACTGCTGCGCTTCCGTCTTTTCTGCACACTTTGCTGCCGTCAAATTCTGTGTCCTCTTTGGGTGTCTCCAGCATTTCAGCACCCAGATTCCAGATACGCTCCCTGAGATTTTCACAGGCCTTCACCACTGCTTTTCCGGCAATATATGTGGTAGCTGATGCGTAAGAACCGGAATCATAGGGGGATATATCCGTATCCACCCCAAACACTACGATATTATCAAACTCTGTTAAAAGGGTATCGGCAGCCATCTGGGAGAGCACTGTATCACATCCCGTTCCCATATCCGTAGCACCCAGACTCAAGGTATAGGAGCCGTCCTCATTGAGCTTCACAGAGGCCCCTCCCACATCAACGCCTGCGATAGAAGAACCCTGCATAGCCATGGCTACACCCACACCGCGCACTTTGCCGTTTTCCATGACACGGCACGGGTATTTATCATTCCAGCCGAACATCTCTTTTGCCCTTGCCATGCAGCGATCCAGAGCACAGCTTGTAACCTCTGTGCCACCGTCATATCCGATGAATCTGCCGCCCTCTTTTGTCATATTTTTCTCACGCAGGACCACTGGGTCCATATGCAGCTTTTCCGCCAGTTCATTAACGGCTGATTCCACTGCGAAAATACCCTGGGTAGCCCCGTATCCCCTGTAAGCGCCGGCTGACATCTGGTTGGTGTAGACAACGTCATACACAAAACGGTACGCCTCCGTATTCCTGTAAAGGGCAATGGATTTGTGCCCGGAAAGGCCCACTGTGGTGGGTCCATGCTCACCAAAGGCACCTGTATTTGACAGTGTATAGACATCTATGGCCCTGATCGTTCCCTCCCTGTCTGCTCCAATGCGGACCTTCAGTTCCATCTCATGCCGAGGAGAGGAACATATCTGGGATTCGTAGCGGGAAAAGATCATTTTCGCCGGCTTTCCTGTTTTCACTGTCACGATCGCCGGATACACCTCAGACACCAGTGTCTGCTTCGCGCCGAACCCACCGCCGATACGCGGCTTGATCACCCGGACTTTAGAGGCCCCGATCCCAAGTGCCCGTCCCAGGATCCTTCTCACATGGAAGGGAACCTGAGTAGAAGACACTATATTCAGTCTTCCGAAATGATCCATATAGGTATAGCTGCGGAATGTCTCCATCATGGCCTGCTGATTTGCCTTTGTATGGTATGTCCGTTCCACCACACAGTCACAGTCCGCCAGGATCTTGTCCACATCCCCGTCACCTTCCTCGGCGTGGGCACAGAGATTCCGTTTGTTGTCAGCGCCCACAGGGAATCGTGACTCCCAGTTGTCTTCCGGGTGGATACAAATCTCATTGTCCTTAGCCTCATGGAAATCCAGAACCGGCTCCAGCACCTTATATTTCACCTTGATGATCTTCAGTGCCCTGTCCACAGCCTTTTCCGTCTCCCCTGCAACAATGGCAGCGGCATCTCCTACAAAGCGCACTCTTCTGTCAAGGATCAGCCTGTCATAAGGGCTGAATTCCGGATATGTCTGACCCGCCATGGTGAATCTGTCCTGAGGCACATCCTTGTAAGTGAGGATACATGCTATCCCCGGAACCTTCATGGCATTTTCCGTTTTGATCTCCTCGATCCACGCGTGGGCATGGGGACTGCGCAGGACTTTTACAATAAGGCAGTCCTTGGGTGCCAGATCATCCGTATACACCGGCTGACCGGTCACAAGAGCCATAGCATCCTTTTTTCTCACCGGTTTGTTTACATAACTCATCTGTCACTGCCCCCTTCCCTCTGTTCCTTCTTATATTTCAAAAACTCCAGGATACTCCTTGTCTGCCCCATAAACCCGGAACACCTGCAGAGGTTTCCGGCCAGATACTCGCCGATCTCCTCCTCTGTAGGTTCCTCTGTCTCCTCCAGCATGGCAAAGACATTCATGATAAAACCCGGATTGCAAAAGCCGCACTGCTCTGCTCCCTGGTCTGCCAGAAAAGAACCGAACTCCTCCGCTTCCTTCTGCATTCCCTCTAGTGTTACGATCTCACACCCGTCTGCGCGGACTGCCAGCATACTGCAGGAAAGCACAGGCTTTTTGTCCATCAGGACAGTACAGAGACCACAGTTTGCAGTCTCACATCCCCGCTTCACACTGTAGCAGCCCTTTTCCCGCAGAAGGTCCAGGAGCATCAGATCCGGTGCTGCCTCCGCCTGGATTTTCCTGCCGTTTAAAGTAAATTTAATTTCCATTTTCAATACCTCCTGCCTCTAACAGCGCCCTTTTTGTCAGGACACGGACCAGATGGGTTCTGTACTCTTTGGAAGCCCGCATATTGCTTCCTGTGGTGATACTCTCAGCCGCCTTTTCCGCCAGCCGCTCAGCCTGGCTTTTCCACTCCTCGGCATCCATGTTTTTCTTATTGACAGGGGTGTCTGTCTTCTCTTTCAAAAGCACCGCTCTGCCGGGTCTTGCTCCGATGGAAAGCCGCATACCTTCCTCGTCAAGACATACCGCACAAGCCAGTACAGGAAAATCTGTTTTTGTATTCCTCTGACTCAGATACACGGACTTCTGGGGATGCTTCTTAATGATGATGTTCACCAGAATATCCCTGTCCGCTTTTCTCTCTGCAAACTCTTCCATGGAAATCCTGCCGCCTTTGTACAGCTCCACATAGGAGTCCAGTGCCAGAAACATAGTGAGCACATCAGAAAATCCAAATCTGCCGTAAATGCTGCCGCCGGCAGTGGCACAGTTTCTGAACTGCACCCCCACGATGTGCCGCAGGCTCTCCCGCATGGCGCCGCCCGTATAGGTGTTTATCCCCGGGTGGGTTTCCAGCGTCCGCAGGGAGGTCATACAGCCAATCACAAATTCCTCCTCTGTCTCTGTAATCCTATCCAGTCCCAGCCCGGACAGATCAATGGCGGTCCCCACACTCCGGTTCATCATCTTCATCCAGACCATTCCCCCAAGCACGCGGGAGGATTTTTTCTGGTTCAGCTCATAGGCTTCCTCCAGACTGTTCACCTTCACATACTCTTTAATCTTCAGCATAATCCATTCCTCTCCGTTTTTTGTCAGTCCGCCGCTTTTTCAGGCAGACATCACTAAAAAACACTGCTGATGCAGTGCTCCCAAAAGTCATTCTATCGCTCTCTTTGAGGGAATTATAACATAGGCCATTTGAGAGGCGCAAGCTGTTTTGCCGCTTCCGGGCAGGATTCATACAAATCCTTTAAATACTGATGACAAATTTCTGCTTTTTATTTATAATGAATAGATAATGTAAAATCCACCGACAGACAAAACGCCGGACAGAAAAGGCAGATGATACCAATGAAAAACAACTCTGACATACGGAATATCCTGATCATATCATTTTTATTTATGATCAGCATAATACCTCTGGGGATCCTGACGGATGCCTCCCAGGAAACCTTTGCCTGCGCCCCGCTTCCGGACAGGGATTACGCTTCTCCCAAACTGGAACTGGGATATGAAACATTGGAGAACATGGCAGATTATATGCTTGTGGAATCCGACATTTCGGAATATCCCCTCTCCGTAAGCATTCCTGAGGGCAGTACGGCTGACAGTATCCTGTCTTCCTTTCTGGAGGCCTATGGACTGAATGAAGAAAACTTTTCTTTCTTCTACTACAACACATTTACACAGGAAACTTATCTTTACAACCCTGACACCCTTTTTACCGCGGCCAGTACAGTAAAGGTGCCCGTCAATATGCTCTACTATGACGCGGTCAACAGCGGAGAGCGGACTCTTGAGGACGGACTCCCCTACAATGCCTCAGCCACAGATACGGACGGTGACGGTTCCACGCCCTATGACTACCGTCCCGGCAGCCTGGTCCCCCTGTCCTATCTCATGGAGGAGAGCATCGTATTCAGTGACAATACCGCAAATAACATTATGATCCAAAACCTGGGAGGGGTTTTTGCTTACCGGAACATGATGCTGAAGTATTCAGATAATACTTACCCGGATGAGTTTTTTACAGGCAACAAACTGTGTGCCGGTTTTTCTTTTGATGTCATGAGTTATCTCTATTCCCATTCCTCTGCGTACGAACCGCTGCTGGAATACATGAAAGAAGCAGCACCCGGGACCTTCCTCCAGAAAAACATTGACCTGGACTTATTCCCGGTTGCGCACAAATACGGAGATTATGGCGGATGCCGCCATGACTATGGGATCATCTATACTCCGGCTCCGTTTCTGATCGGAGTCTTCACAGACCATGTGGCAGATGCCGAGAATCTCATTGCGGAGATCGGCGAGACATACCTCTGCTATACGCTGAGTGTTACGGAACCATCCTACATAAAAATATCCGAGGTTCCGTCCTCATAACGATTCAGCAGCCGGGCCGAACCCCATTGCCAAAGGCGGCTGAAGGTACTGAACCGTTACCCTTCATCATAATATATAGAGACGAAAGGATACTGAAAACATGAAACAGACAACTGACCTGGGTAGGGACAAGGTATGGCTGCTGGTCCTCAAACTGGCGGTCCCCTCTATGATCGCACAGTTCGTCACCGTACTTTACAGTATTATTGACAGGATGTTCATTGGAAACATTCCTAAGATCGGAGATCTGGCACTTGCGGGAGTGGGAATCTGTGGACCCATTGTCACACTTCTCACCTCCTTTGGAACCCTTATAGGGCTGGGAGGCTCTATTCTCATGTCCATGCGTCTGGGAGCCGGACGAAAAAAACAGGCTCAGTCCATACTGGCCCACAGTTTTGCTATGCTGGTGGTTTTCTCCGCTGTGCTGACACTGCTCTTTCTTCTGACGAAGAAGTATCTTCTGCTTTGGTTCGGAGCAAGTGCCGCAACCTTTGTATACGCGGACACCTATCTCACCATCTACACAGCGGGAACGTTTTTCGCCCTCATGGCCATTGGTCTGAACTATTTTATCACTTGTCAGGGATTTCCCGGTGTGGGAATGACAACTGTGCTGATCGGTGCTGTCACAAATATCATCCTGGACCCGGTCTTTATCTTCGGTCTGCATATGGATGTGGCAGGCGCTGCCATCGCCACTGTTATTGCACAGTTTGCATCCTGCGCCTTTGCCTTCTGCTTTCTCATAGGCAAAAAAGTTCCTATTCGGATAACAAGACTCCGAAAGCCCGCCTGGTCCCCCATGATCGTTAAGAGGATCCTGGTTCTGGGTGTTTCCCCGTTCCTGATCCTGGCTACTGACAGTGTCATCATTATTGTTCTGAACGCCATGCTGCAGAAGTACGGAGGCCCCGGTGAGGGGGATATGCTCATCACCTGTGCCACCATTGTCCAGAGCTATATGATGCTCATTACAGGTCCTATGCTGGGAATCTCCAGCGGAACACAGGCTATCCTCAGCTATAATTACGGGGCAAAAGCTGTGGACAGGGTTAAGAAGGCAGAAAAATATATTCTGCTGCTGTGCCTCTGTTTTACCACCGTGATGTTTATCCTCTCCAGGATTGTGCCCGGATACTTTATCAGGATCTTTACCAGTGAGCCGTCCCTGGTATCCCTGTCCACTTGGGGCATCCATGTATTTACACTGCTGATCATTCCCCTCAGCTTCCAGTATGTATTTGTAGATGGCTTTACAGCCCTGGGGCTTTCCAGGACCGCCCTGTTCTTATCCATGTTCCGAAAAGGGGATTATATGCTCTTTACAATTTTTCTGCCCATTTTTTTCGGAGCCAAAAGCGCGTTTTACGCCCAGCCCATCGCGGACGGGATCGCCTCTGTCATGGCGACTGCCGCATTCTTCCTATTTTTCCGCAAGCATCTGGAAAAGCGCCTCCGGCAATGAGCTTCTGCTTTGCCAAAATCTTTCGTTGACATTTTGCTGAAATACTTTAAAATATTAGAAAACAGGAAAGGGGATGTAACTGATGAGAAACAAGCTGAAATATTTTCTCCTGCTTCTGCTGTCAGTTCTGTGTCTGTCCATACTGGGCGCCTGCGGCAAGGACGACAGCGCTGCAGAGGAAGAGGCAGCACTGGATTCCGTATCTGCCTCCATGGACGGAACTGTGACAGCTTTTACCGGAAAAGAGATCAGTATTATTACTTCAGATAATGATAAGCTGACTTTTGATATGACAAAAGCGGAACTTGACTGCAAGAGCGGAATTATTCCCGGCAATGAGGTAACGCTGATCTATGTAGGTCCCCTGGATGGGACGGATACCAGCAAAGTCCGTCTTAGGAAGATCATCACAACGGATGATAATTCAGGCCTTCTGCCTACAGACGGGACAAAAGTGATTTCACCCAGCGGTGACGCGGATGGATTTCAATCCGGCAAGGCCGGTTATGATGAGCCGGATTCCGGCGTCAAGGTAGAGGAAAAGACAGAAACCGTTACAGTAAAAAGCCCTGTAAACGTAAGGGCTGACGCGGCAAGCCAGGCCCAGGTCCTGGGAGTTCTCCAGGGCGGCACCACTGTTACGCGGACCGGTATCTGCGACAACGGATGGCATAGGATCGTCTATGAAGGGGAGACAGGGTATGTGTGGGGAGATTATCTCTCTGACTGAGCATAATGAAACAGACCGGGAAGAATCATGTTCTCCCCGGTCTGTTTTCTTCTATTCTTTATTTTCTGCAAATAAGCCGGTTGATCTGGGCACCCATGTAACCTCCCCCGAAACCGTTGTCTATATTTACCACAGAGATCCCTTCCGCACAGGAATTCAGCATCGTAAGAAGTGCTGAGAGTCCGCCGAAATTAGCCCCATATCCTATGGAGGTGGGCACTGCGATGACTGGGACTTCCACCAGTCCGGCAACCACGCCGGCCAGAGCGCCCTCCATTCCTGCCACAGCCACAATGGCGTTGGCATGACGGAGGCGTTCCTGTTGTGAGAGGAGGCGATGGATCCCCGCTACCCCTACATCGTAGATACGCTCCACATTGGCGCCGAAATATTCTGCTGTCCTGGCTGCCTCCTCGGCAACGGGGATATCGGACGTGCCGCCTGTGCAGACAGCTACGCACCCCTCTTTTGCAGCATCCTCTTTCTCAATGACAAGTATATGGGAAAGAGGGTCGTACTGCACCTGGGGAAGTACCTCCTTCACAGCCAGATACTGGTCCTCTCTGGCTCTTGTACCCAGGACACAGCCATCCTGCTGGTAAAAATGCTGGTAGATGCCAATCAGATGATCTGTGGCTTTACCGGAACAGAACACAACCTCGCCGAACCCGGAACGGATCTTGCGGTGATGGTCCAGTTTTGCATAGCCCAGATCCTCGTAAGGAATCTTCTCCAGCATATGCTCCGCGGTTTCCAGCGGCATCTCTCCGCTTTTCACCTGAAGCAGTATATCTTGAATGTTCATACTTATTCCCTCTTTATAAGATTTCAATGCCGGCTTTGCTGCAGGCAGTCAGGGTCGCTTCGTCCCAAATGGAGGACTGTACCTCTCCCACATGCACTTTCTGCAGAAGGAGCATACAAACTCTGGACTGACCAATGCCGCCGCCGATGGTCAGGGGCAGTTCGTTGTTTAAAAGCATTCTGTGGAACGTCAGGTTCCTGCGCTCATTGCAGCCGGCTTTTTCAAGCTGTTCGCTGAGTGTTTGAGCATCCACCCGGATTCCCATGGAGGAGATTTCCATGGCGCACTGCAGCGGCTCATGCCAGAATAAAAGGTCTCCGTTTAACTTCCAGTCATCATAGTCCGGCGCACGTCCGTCGTGCTTTTCTCCTGATTTCAACAGATCACCTATCTGCATGATGAATATAGTCTTCTTCTCCTTGGCGTAGGCGCTCTCCCTCTCCTTGGGAGTCATATCAGGATACATATCCTCCAGTTCCTGGGAAGTGATGAAGGATACCTCACGGCACAGCTCTGTGTCCAGATTTTCATAGTGGTATTTCACCTCTTCCAGAGCGTTGCAGATGGAATTCACGATCCTGGTCACTGTATCCTTTAGGTAATCCAGATTTCTGTCCTCTGCCGTGATGATTTTTTCCCAGTCCCACTGGTCCACATACGCAGAATGCAGATTGTCAAGCTCCTCATCTCTGCGGATGGCGTTCATATCGCATAAGATTCCTTTTCCCACGTGGAAATCATAGCGGTAAAGAGCCATACGTTTCCATTTTGCCAGGGAATGTACTACCTGTGCATTCATATTTGCATCCGGGATATCAAATGTTACAGGGCGCTCCACACCGTTCAAATCATCATTCAGGCCGGAAGCCGGATCTACAAAAACCGGCGCTGTCACTCTTTTCAGATTCAAAGCCAAACATAGTTTCTTCTGCATCAGATTCTTGATGATACCAATCGCTTCCTGTGTCTCATAGCTGGATAAGCATGAATGATAGTTCTCTGGTATTATTACTTTTCCCATGTTTCTTTCCTCCCGTTTTTATGTTCTATGGAATAACAACTGTTTTTTATTTTATTATAAAAAAGCAGTGTTGTAAATAGTCAATTCCCCTGATCAACCCTCTTGATCCGCTTCCTGTAAGCGGCTGTAAGGATCACCATAGCCCCCAGCCAGGCACCTGTTTCCGCAAAATAGATGCCCTCTTTTCCTATTAAAAGGGGCAGAAGCAGAGCAATGAGTATCCTCATGACCAGCTCTGCGATCCCGGAACACATGGGTATAAGGGTATCACCCATGCCCTGCAGCGCAGAGCGGTATATATGGAGCAGATAGAGAATGATCAGTGTTGCCCCCATGACCGCCAGATAATTATATGCGATAGCCAGCACTTCTGATGCATTGGACGCCTCTGAGGAGATAAATATTTTCAGGATGCTGCGCCCGAAAACAAGGAGGACAGCACCGATGACCACAGCGATCCCTATGGATATTTTAGCTGAGGCGCGGACGCCCTCCTTAATCCTGCCGTATTCCCCAGCTCCCAGATTCTGTCCCACAAAAGAAGATGTGGCATACCCGAAGGAGACTGCCGCCAGCTCCAGAAGTCCGTACAGTTTGTTGGTTGCCGTAAAGCCTGCCACGTACAAAAGGCCGAAACCATTGATCACATATTGGATCACGATGCCCCCGAATCCTATGATCACATTCTGAAATGCCACCGGAATCCCAAGACCCAGCAGATGACCTGCCATCTCCCAGTCCCATTTCCAATCTGTTTTTTCTATGTGCCAGATGCCGTATTTTTTAAGCTGGATAAAACAGATCGTGCCAGAACACACCTGAGCCAGCACAGTTCCCAGCGCGGCTCCCTCCACGCCCCAGTGGAATACCAGCACAAATATAAGATCCAGGATAATATTTACGGCAGACGCACCGATCATGGCACGAAGGGGCGTCTGGCTGTCACCCATGGCCCGAAGGATACCGGAACAGATATTGTAAAGCGCCGTAGCCGCCAGTCCGAACATAAGGATCAGCAGATAATTGTAGGCTGGCTCCCGGATATTGTCCGGAACGCGAAGAAGCCCCAGCAGCGCTGACAGATTGCTGATAAAGAGAGCCATGATCAGGACTGTGATCAGACTCCCTGTCCACACGGACATTGCCACTGCCTTTTTCAGGCGCTTTTCGTCCTTTGCCCCGAAACATTGGGAAATAAGTACGGAAAATCCCTGTGCCACACCTGTGATCCCGCCCATGGCCGTAAAACTCAGCCAGTCTGAGGTCCCCAGCGCGGCAAGAGCCTCCACGCCTACGCCCCGTCCTACAATAACACTGTCCATTACGGTATATAGCTGCTGGAATACATTTCCCAGCATCAGGGGAAGGGCAAAGGAAACGATAATACCTGCCGGCTTCCCGCTTGTCATATCTCTTGTCTTTTGTCTCATCACATTCTCCCCTTACTTGACTTATCCAGCCTGCTTCCCTGTCTTCCAAAACGCTTTTGGCAGCCCTCTTCTTTCTGCTCACAGCGCGGCAAAAAAACACAGCCTGCAGAGATGTATTATATCACTTTTGCAGGCTGTGCGGTAGACATTATTCGATTCTATTTTTCATTCTATTTTCCAAGGCGGATCACATTCCAGGATGCTTTTTTCAGCACACTGGTGACAATGCCTCCGTCCAGTTTGCTGCGGTCATCCGCATTTGCCGGAGCGACTTTTTCCATTCCCAGGCCGTTTACTGCTTTCAGGTCCTCATTTTCCAGAACAATATGCTCCAGAATGCGGTATCCCTCAAAGCTTCTCACATCTGTAGCCAGTTCCACATCCTCTTCCAGATTACGGTTCACAGCAAAGATGGCCACTTCATCTGCCTCTTCATTGTAGACAGCAACGGATTCCACGTCCGTGATCTCATCATGTTTTGCTGTGGCATGTTTCGTGCTGTTCATAACAGGCAGAAGTGCCACACCGCGTCCGTATTTGGAAGCGTGCATGAACGGATAGAAAATGGTCTGTTTCCATGCACCGCCTGCGGCATCTGTCATAATGGGAGCGATAACATTTACGAGCTGCGCAAGGCATGCCATCTTCACACGGTCCGCGTGTCTGATCAATGTGATGAGCATCAGTCCTACCAAAAGCGCATCCTCAAAGTTATAGATATCCTCCAGCATAGGCGGAGCCACCTGCCACGGGTGGTTCTCTGTGATATCATCATCCACGGCGTTTGAGTGGAACCATACGTTCCATTCGTCAAAGCTCAAATTCATGACTTTTTTGCTGCGTTTCTTAGCTTTTACATAGTCACAGGTGGAAATGATGGTGCGGATGAAATCATCCATATCATCAGACTGTGCCAGATAATCATTGCTGTCGTCATCTCTGTTTCCGTAATACTGATGCATGGAAATATAATCCACGTAGTCATATGTATGGGACAGGGTAACTGCCTCCCAGTCAGGGAAGGTAGGCATGTCACGATTGGAGCTTCCGCAGGAAACAAGCTCGATGGAGGGGTCAATAAGACGCATTGCCTTTGCAGTCTCCTCAGCCAGACGTCCGTACTCTTCCATGGTCTTGTGCCCGATCTGCCACGGTCCGTCCATCTCATTGCCCAGGCACCATACCTTGATGTTGTGCGGGTCCTTTACACCGTGGCTGATACGCATGTCACTGTATTTTGTTCCTGACGGATGGTTGCAGTATTCCAGCAGGTTACAGGCATCGGAAATGCCCCTTGTGCCCAGGTTCACTGCCATCATCACCTCAGAGTTTGCCTGTTTTGCCCATTTTGAAAATTCATTAAGGCCAACTTCATTTTTCTCCAGGCTTCTCCAGGCCAGTTCCAGGCGGTGGGGACGTTCTGCCACCGGACCTACGGAATCTTCCCAGTAGAAATTAGAAACAAAGTTTCCACCCGGATAGCGGATAATGGGCACATCCAGCTCTTTTACAAGCTGTAACACGTCCTGACGGAACCCATCCTTGTCCGCTGCCGGATGTCCTGGCTGATAGATGCCTTCGTACACGGCACGTCCCAGATGCTCAATGAAAGAACCATAAATTCTCTTGTCTACAGGTGCGATACGAAATTCCTTATCAAGCACCATCTTTGCACGTCTGCTCATAAAATTAAATCCTCCTAAAATCAGTCATGTACTTATGGGATAACTATATCACTTGTATGCTGTTCAGTAAACTTGTTGTTTCTGCTCCATCACTCTTTTACGGCACCGGCTGTCATACCTTCGATAAAATATTTCTGGAAGCATACGAACAGGATAAAGATCGGCACAATGGAGAAGAAGGAACCTACCACCAGCAGGCTGTAATTATCTCCATAAGGGTTGATCAGAGTGTTCAGGCCAAGGGTCAGCGTATACTTATCGGAAGAACGGATCACCAACAGCGGCCACAGATAATTGTTCCATGCATTCATACCGTTTAAGATAGCCATTGCGGCAAAAGCCGGCTTCATGATGGGAATGATCAGTTTAAAGAAAATACCATACTCTGTGGCACCGTCAATACGTCCTGCTTCGATCAGGGACTTTGGAAGTCCCAGCAGATACTGTCTGAAGAAGAAGATGGTTGACGCGTGAGCCAGGAAGGGAAGTACAATGGCTCCATAATTGTCCATCATTCCCCAGCTTGAGATCTGTTTGTACAGGGGAAGCATAACAACTTCCAGAGGAATGGAAAGGATGATCAGCACGACCACAAAGAGTACCTGTCTTCCTCTGAATTCATAAGCTGCAAATCCGTATGCCACGAATGCGCTGATCAGCAGTGTGAGCACTACCGTGATCACAGTCAGGATAATACTGTTCATAAACCAGGTCCAGTAGTCATGGGATCCTGTGAACAGAAGTACATAGTTGTCAAGATTCATGACAGAGAAGTCCAGATCCAGGTTCAGTCCGTACTGGAGCAAATGTCCGCCCGGTTTAAAGCTCGCCAGGAAAATAGCGTAAATCGGCAGGATGATCAGGACAGCCAGGACCGTAAAGAGGACGAGCATGCCTGCTGTGGCAAATCTGTCTTTTTTTCTTCTTGCTGCGTTTTTATCCATAGCCATATCAGCGTTCCTCCTTCTTGAATGTTCCGGTCACAGTAAGCTGGATCAGGTTGACGATCATAACCACGATCAGCAGGACCAGACCAACGGCACAGGCGTAACCCATGGCTCGTTTTTCAATACCCTGGCGGTACAGATAACCTACAATGGTAAGACCGATATTCTGCGGTGAGTTGTTTCCTTTCCATAACATGTAACTTTCCAGGAACATGGAC
The DNA here is from genome assembly GCF_034355335.1 of Blautia coccoides. Taxonomy (NCBI): domain Bacteria; kingdom Bacillati; phylum Bacillota; class Clostridia; order Lachnospirales; family Lachnospiraceae; genus Blautia; species Blautia producta. Next base: position 921,738 of record NZ_CP136422.1, on the reverse strand, counting down.
AGACCTGCATAGATACTGATGGTCAGCACGTATACTGTAGTGGGTTTTACAAGAGGGAAGGAGATTTTTTTGAACTGCTGCCATTTGGACGCACCATCTATGGAAGCTGCCTCGTATAAATCCGTGGAAATACTCTGTAAGCCCGCAAGGAAATAAAGAATATTTACACCGGTCCATCTCCAGCAGGCTACCAGAAGCAGCGCAAAATATCCGGTCCACTGGCCTTTCAGCCATTTGATCGGGGAATGTCCGAAAAATTCGATAACGCGGTTTGCCAATGCTGTATCCATTTCCCCGAAGATCAGGCGGAAAATGGTACCTGCTACCACTACTGAAGTCAGTGCCGGCAGGAAATAAATGGATTTGAAAAATCCAGGTTTTTTCATAAGTTTACTGTTTAAAAGGCTTGCAAACAACAAAGGGAACGGAATCAACAGCGCGCAGGTTCCGATCATATATTTTACGCTGTTCCAGACTGCCTTCAGGAAAATCTTGTCAGACAGAAGCCTATCATAATTTTTTAATCCTACCCATTTATCTTTTAACACATCCTGAAAGCTTAATAGTACGCCGTTTCCAATCGGAAAAATCCAGAACAACAGTACCGTAAGTACAAACGGCAAGACAAACACGTAAGGAGCTGCTTTCTGTGAGTAAAAGAATTTTTTTACTTTGTTCATTTTATACTCCTTTCTCTCTCCTCCAACAATAGAAAGCACGCCTGGCGGACTTTTTATTGTCATGAATAACCATACCCTGGTAAAACCTGCGGCCTGACCCGACGGTCAGGCCGCAAGCAATCACATATTTTTTACTTACTCTGCAAATTCGTTTTCTAAGGAATCCTGTGCCTCATCAAGGGCTGTCTTCACATCTGCGTCAGATTCAAAGATGTCGCTCAGTGTCACGGTACAGAAGGTATTGTTTACGGACGGCATTTTCTCATCTGTGTAGCATTTCAGAAGGCCGATACCGTCTGCCAGTTCATTCAGTGTGTCGAACGGTTTTGTGTTGAAATACTGGATAAATGCATTGTCCGGATTTTCTGTAACTGCTGTGTCTGTCCAGAGAGCTGTGTTTACCGGGTCAAATCCTAATACGTTCCATACTTCCTCGTTGGCTGTCTCGGAAAGTTTGATATAAGCAAATACTTCTGCTGCCAGATCTGCGTTCTCGCTTGTCTCCACAACTGCTGTACCTGTTCCGCCGCCGCCGATGGTCTTAACTGCGTCGTTGTCGCCCCATACCGGAGGAGCTGCGATGGCTACTTTGCCTTTCAGGTCTGTCATGTAGCTTGTGTAACGGCTTGTCTGCCAGAACGGCATGATCGCTGCTGCCACATCACCGGAGTTGAATAACGGATATGCTTCCTCGTTGTCTGGCTGTCCGCCTGCGATGGTATCCAGGGCACCTGCTGCCTGCATGTCTTTCATGTACTGTAAGCACTCTACCATTTTGTCATTGTTTACATCCAGCTTGCCGTCCTCTGTCATGTAGTCTCCGCCCTTCTGAGCCAGCATCAGGTTCAGAGTCCACTGTGCGGTTGTCTCGGCTGCCGCAAATGTTTTTCCTGTAGCTTCTTTATATTTCTCACCTGCTGCTTTAAAGTCATCCCAGGTCTTGATAGTTGTGTAGTCAACACCTGCTGCATCCAGTGCTTCTGTGTTATAGAAAGCTACAGTTGTTCCTACGTGAGTAGGCAGTCCGTAATATTTTCCGTCTTTGGAATATAAATCAAGTCTGGATTCAACTACGTTCTCTTTGTAAGGTGTGATCACATCAGATAAATCTTTCAGGCCAACTTTTCCTGTCATGAACGCCGGGAATTTACCTAACTCGATATCCACTACATCAGGAGCACCCTCACCGGATTCCAGAGCCAGGGATAATTTGTTGTGCATATCATCGTATGCCATGTTGGAAAGAACCAGTTTTACCTTCTTGTCCGGATTTTCCTCATTCCATTTCTCTGCCATATTGGTGTAGAAATCCTGATGGTTCTCAATGAATGTCCAAACGGTAAGAGTTGTGACATCATCACCCTCCACTTCCATCTCTCTTTTTCCTGTCTCCTTGGTGCTGCTTTCTGCTGCGTCGTCTCCGCCTTTGGATCCGCATCCTGCTAACATAGTGCCAATCATGGCTGCGCTGAGTAATGCTGCTAAAACTTTCTTCTTCATTGTTGTTGCCTCCATTTCTTAATATTATAGATACTTTATCGTAACAGTTCAGCCTTCCTTTGTCCCGCCAGGTGCTGCCTTGCATTTGCAGGGCAATCCCCAGGCAGCAAAAGCTGAATAGTAACGCTTTATCAAATCAGAGGACATCTCCCTCTGTATGATACATAAAATTACAGCAGTTCTTTTATCCAGACCAGCATCTCACCGGTCCTGCGGTTGCCCCAGTAACAATAGGGGACTGCCTTTAACGGTATGTCTGTGAGTTCTGTCTCGCATTCCTGATATAGTGTGCCATCCTCCCAGTGGGAATCTGATATTTTCTTACCATTTAAATGGATCACAGTGGTTCCGCCCAGAAGTTCTGGTTCATAGCTCTCAGACAGCTCCTGTCTGGTGTCCACAAAGACAGATGCCAGATTGCTTCCGTTGTCCGTCTCTTCCAAACAGTATACAAGGGGTCCTCTCATCAGTGCCGCCTTGCCGCTGTCTGCCCGCACTTTGGGGTTCGCGTGGACAAATCTCGGTTCTATATGAAATTTCAAAGTGATCTCTTCCTGAGCCAGTTCTCCCCTGATGAACAGATAGCCCTTCTCTTCTTTTGGCGCTTTTATCTCCTCACCGTTTCGGAAAACCCGGTATGTTTTTACCCAGCCCGGTATTCTGAAAGCCAGGACTCCTGTTGTCTTATGCTCCGGACGGATATTGATCTTAACAGTCCCGTCATCCAGGTATCCGCTGTCTATTTTCACACTGCATTTCACACCGTTTATGGCTGTCTGTGTCTCATTGGAGACGTAGAGGTTTATGTACAGGGAATCTTTTCCCTTTCCATACAGGTATTGGCCAAGGGAGGCCAGTGTTCTGGCTATGTTTGGCGGACAGCATGCCACACCGAACCACTTCTGCCGCACAGGCTTTACATGCTCTCTTGAAGTTCTCTCCAGACAGTTGTCCGGCCACACCTCCAGAGGATTTACATAGAAAAAGCTCTTCCCGTCCATGGCGATTCCCGCCAGAACCGTATTGTAAAGGGCTGTCTCTGCCACATCCATATATTTCGCTTCCCCTGTTATCTCGGCCATTCTTCTGCCAAACAGCGCCAGGCCAATGGATGCACAGGATTCAGAGTAGTTGCAGTCATTGGGCAGGTCATAGTCTGTTGTGAAACGTTCCAGAAGCCCGGAAGATCCGATACCTCCTGTGATGAACATTCTCTTCCTGACCATGTTGTCCCACAGGGTTCTGCATGCGGCAAGCAGGGACTCATCCTGATACTCATAAGCCAGATCTGCCATGGCACAGTAGAGATAGACAGCACGCACTGCATGTCCCTCCGCTGTTTTCTGCTCCCTTACAGGAAGATGCGACTGTGAGTACGCGGGGCTGTAGTCCTTGAATTCCGGAAAGATCTGCTGGTATTTTTCACCCTTTTCTTCCTGGAAGAAGTAATTTTCTCCCACACCCCTCTGCTCTACAAAATATTTGGATACTTCCAGATATTTCTTCTCACCTGTTGCCCGGTAGAGCTTCACCAGGGCCAGCTCCACTTCCGGATGCCCCGGATAACCGTGGCACTGTCCGTCCCCCGGACCGAATCTTTCACAGATCACATCAGCAAATCTGGAAACTATTTTCAAAAACTCATCCTTGCCTGTGGCCTCATAATATGCCACGGCAGCTTCGATCATATGTCCCGCTGTGTAAAGCTCATGTCCTTCCTTCAGGTTTGACCACCTGCGCTCAGGCTCCTGGATGGTATAATATGTATTCAGATATCCATCCGGACACTGTGCCTTTCCGATTAACTTAATCGTTTCATCAGCCAAACTCTCCAGCATCTCATCTCTTCCGTCCGAAGCAAGTGTAAATGCAGCGGCCTCCAGCCATTTTGCCACGTCTGTGTCCTGAAAAACAGCTCCCTGAAACTTTCCTTTCTCTTCGCCGGCGGCGATCCTGAAGTTCTTAATGCAGTGGCTTGGCTCTGCATCCGGTACATTGTCATTCAGTGTTTCCCATTGATAAGGGAGAATCACATCTTTTACCAGTCGAATATATTTATCCCAGAACGTGTCCGCTATCCTTATGTCTCCAAGAGGCAGGGACTGTAATTTCTCGCCGTTCATACTCGCTCTCCCTTCATGCTTTTCATTAAACGTTTAAGCGCACATCTTTTACCTCACTCTTATTTTGTTTCAGATATCCGCCTATTTTATTTTTTTCGAGCCATACTTGCTGTTTTAGTTACTTTTACTCAGCGGCTCTGTGTGTTTTTCTCTTTTATAGACCACTTTTCCGATGTTTTCAAGCTTGCTAATATAGATTTATAACCACAATATAATAATTTATATCTCTTAATCTCTCTTTTTCTCGCTTTTACTCTTATTTTAAATATTTACACAACACTTTTAAATTTTAAATCGTTTAAGTATGTGCATCTTGTACAATTCTTTAATGAGATAAAGCCTTTTTTATGCTGTTCTTCTCTTAATTCTTTGTACAAAACCACAAAAAAACAGCCTCCAAAGAACATGCAGCACATGTCTCCCGGAGGCTGTAAAAATTTTCAATTTTCTTTACTTGTACCATTATTTTTAGAACTTGTACCATTGTCCATACGACGTTCCCGGCAGATATTTCTCACCGATCTGCGCAGCAGGCGCTGACATTCCACCTGATAGACCGCTTCTGTTTTCTGTTGAGGAATTTCTTTTTCAACAAGGCCGATCATCACTTCTCCCGCCCTGTATCCAATGTCGTGCAGAGGCAGGGTGATGGTGGTGAGAGGCGGTTTATAATAGCTGGAAAGCTCCCTGTTGTCATACCCCACAATAGAGATATCCTGTGGGATCTTAAGTCCCAGCTCATCTAAACGGTCATAGACACCGCCCGCCATCAGGTCATTCATGCAGAAAATAGCCGTCACCCCTTTTTCCAGCAGTTCATCGGTATACATATATCCCGCAGGCCTTGTCCAGTCTCCAATCTTTACAAGTTCCGGATCATACAGGATCCTATGGTTCAGAAGGGCTTTCTGATAACCTATGAGACGCGCCTGCATATGAAGACTGTCCGCCTTTCCCGTGATCACACCGATCTTCTCATGCCCGTTCTCAATGAGATAATTGACGATCTCCAATGCCCCATGCTCATCATCCACCACGATGGAAGGCACTTTTCCGCTTCTGGTATAACCATATGCCATCACTGCAGGTATGGGAAGATCCTCAGGAATACACTTGATCACACGCTCATGGGCTGTCACATAGATGATCCCCTCCACCTGCTTTGCCATAAGCTTTTTGATCTCCTGCTGTACAATTCCGTAAAAATCTGTTTTTCCATAGTAGGTATCATTATATTTCTTATAGAGTCTTAAGTTGGTCAGCAGTATCTGGTAATCTACTTCCTCACAGTATTCTGTTATCCCGTCTATGATATCCGGAATACTGAAGATCGTCATATCCTCCGCAATAACCCCTATACTCCTGGAATTCTTCGTCTTCAGGTTCTTTGCCACATAGTTTGGCATATAGTCCATCTCCCTGGCCACCTTCAGGACCATTTCCCTTGTATTCTCACTGGCACCCGGCTTGTCGTTCAGAATATTGGACACCGTTGCCACAGAGACATGACATGCCTTTGCAATTTCCTTTATTGTCGCCATAATTACCCCCGTACCGCTCCGTCGGTTCTTTTATTCATGATATGACTGCTTGGAATATCCTCATATCATTTACTTAAACGTTTTATATTTTTATTAAATACTTGTTTTTGCCTGCTTGTCAACCCTTTTCTTTTATGTTATGATGACAATACTCTTATTTTGTTGAATTTTCTGGTAACTGTTCCGTACTCTTACAGTTACATACTTATATCCGCCCAAAAGGAGTTATTATGAAGAACATGCATATACTTCCCTGGGATGATTCTCTCTGCGCAAAAGGCCGGAAAACGGCCTGGCTGCGTCCTTATACCCTGAATTGGGACAATCCCGAATCTGACAGCCTCCACCTGGAATACAGCTACAATGGCACTGACTGGTATCAGTTAAACGGAAACAATGGAATATGGTTTCCTGATTTCGGTTCCAAAAGACTGCATTCCCCGGCTGTTTACCAATTAGATCACGGTACTTACCTGATCGCAGCATCCGATGCCGCAGATGATTCCTGCATACATCTTGTATTTACAACGGATTTTATTCACTATACAGGAGCTGTGTATACCGGAAGGGACTGTGGATTTGAGAAAATATATCCCATTTCCCAGGAACCGAATGAGAACGGCGCAGTAGAAATCCCTGTGGAACTTCTCTCAGAGCTTCAGAAATCATACGGAAAACCGGAACCTGTACTCCTGCACGCCGTAGAAAATGTTGATATCACTGTAAAAGCAGGAGAAGCACCACGCCTGCCTGAAAAGGTCACTGTGGAATATACCAATGGAATGCGGGAAGAACGAAATGTGGTCTGGGACATGTCTGCCGCAAAGGAAACGCAGAAAGACTCCCATTCCTATGAGATTGCCGGACATCTGGCGGAGACCCGGTTCCCCAACCCATTTATTTATCACAGAGCTGACCCTTTTATCTACAAGCACACAGACGGCATGTATTACTTTACCGCCTCTTATACGGATATGGAGCACAATCTGGACGGCAAATACCAGTATCTCTACATCATACTGCGCCGCAGTGCCACCCTTGGAGGGCTGGCAGACGGTTCCGGGACCTATGAGGAAAAAACAGTTTATGAGCGCAGTCCCATAGCCGGGGGCACATTAAGTCCTCACATCTGGGCGCCTGAAATCCACTACATTGATGGAAAATGGTACATTTACTACACCACCACCATCTCTGATGAATCCTCCTGGCGTATACGCCCACACTGTCTGGAGTGCCGTGACATGGATCCGTTTAATGGAAACTGGGAACAGAAAGGCCCTGTAGTCACTGAGGTCAAAGGCGATATTGCCTTCACAGACTTCTCTCTTGACCATACACATTTTGAACATGACGGAAAGCATTATTTTCTGTGGGCACAGAAGACAAACAACATTTCCGACATTTTCATTGCACAGCTCTCCAATCCCTGGACCCTGTGCACTCCGGCGGTCCGCCTTTCCCATCCGGAATACGCCTGGGAACTGCATGGCTTCCCCGTGGACGAAGGTCCGGGCGTTATCAAACACGGCGGCAAAATATTCATCACCTTCTCCGGCAGCGGCACAGATTCCCTGTACTGTGTGGGCCTGCTCTACGCAGATGAAAAAGCGGAGCTTCTGGATGCTGCCTCCTGGAAAAAGCTGCCCTATCCTGTCTTTCAGAGCAGCCGGGCCACCGGCCAGTTCGGCCTGGGGCACAACAGCTTTACCAGATCGGATGACGATACGGAGGACCTCATCATCTATCACGGGCGCCAGGAGGAGCGCTACCTGGTGGAGGAGGACTATCAGCCCCTGTACGACGCAGGGCGCAATGCTTCTGTTGGAAAAATATACTGGGATGAGGACGGGATGCCCAACTTCTCTGTGCCGTCCCAGAGGATCGTGCGCAGGGAAGAAGACCTGCAGGTAACCGCCAGGATCACCATCCAATAAATTCACAAACACCATTTTGTCACGCCCCCGGCCTGGCAAAATGGTGTTTTTTTATCCCCATAAATACTCCGTCCTCTCCCCCTGTCTTCACTGTAAGTCTGAAAAATCCCCTTCTTTATCTCTTTTGCCTTATCAATTACCAAAACAGCCACAAATTATATTGACGTTATTTTTTATAGGTGATATAATCCACATATAACATTTGCAATATATTAATTTGCATATACCAATCAGGAGGTGAACTAAAAAACGGTATCAATATCATTGCAGAAAGAAAAGACTGAAAAATTGCAGCAATAAGCCATTACTTATGATGCCCAACAGACCGGGCAGCAGAAAGGAGAACATATGGGGGACTCAGATGGAGGGAAGAAACGAAACGGGATCAGCAGATCGCTGAAAAGATTTTTTGGTGTAGGGGATTTTGGTTTTTCCTTTATGACCAATATTGAGACCTATTATTTTACTTATTTTCTCACAAACATTGCAGAATTTTCACTTCCGGTTGTGACCATGATCACAACCATAGCCAGCGTGGTGGACGCGGCTCTGTCCTGGATATACGGGGTTATCCTGGACACCTTCAAGCCCATGAAATGGGGACGCTACCGCTCCTGGCTTGTAGTCATCCCATGGCTGGTGCCATTTCTGTATGCATTCCAGTTCATACGCGTTGGAAGCGGCACCGCAGCCGTGGTGATCATCATTATAGCCACCATAACAAGCCATATTGCGTGGAACATACCGTTCGTAGCCAATATTTCCATGATCAACATGGCTTCCAAGACTCCTGAGGACCGCATGGCCCTGTCCTCATCAAGGGCTATCTGGCAGTCCCTGGGAAGAGTGTTCTACTCCTATGTAGGCCCGGCAGTGGTCTCTGTCCTGGCCGGTATCGTAGGAGAGAAAAATTCTTACGGCGCCACAGCGTTCGTATTTGCCGCACTGATGGCAGCAGGTTATTTTGCACATTTTAAAATGTTTGAGGGCTACGAGGAAACTGGTGCCCAGGAAATTGAAAGAATGCAGCGGGAACGCGCTCAGAGGAAAGCCCGCGGACGTCAGGAAAAGGAAAGCGGTCTTCTCAAATGTCTCACCACCAATCCTTACCTTTTAGGCCTGACTGTGGCTGACCTGACAAAATATATCTACAGTTTTGTCGCCAGCGGCATTGCAGTCTATTATTTCACCTATGTTGCGCACAACAAGGATCTGACTGCAACCTTTATCCTTATCTCCAGCCTTCTTGGAGTCGCTGCTTCTTATCTTTCAAAAGCAGCCGCCAAAAAGTTTTCTGCCAGAAACACCGTCATCTACGCCTATCTTGCCATGGCAGTTGTGCTTGTACTGGGATTCCTCTTCTATCGTCAGCCATGGGCGGTTATCCTTCTGGTGAGCCTTGCGCAGTTCTTCTGTACCATGACAAACGCATGCGGACCTGCCCTCTATGCGGACTGTGCCATTTACAGTGAATACAAGACCGGGAAAAACGCCACGGGGCTGATCATGGGTCTCAGCAATATTCCTCTGAAGATCGGTGTGGTAAGCCGGGGTATTTTGATCAGCGCCTGTCTCGCCATTGCCGGCTTTAATCTGGAAACCGTGGAAAAAGGGATCACCTCCCCGCAGCTCGAACGTGGGATCAGCATGGGCTTTACCATCATTCCCGCCATTGCGGTAGCTCTGGGCGCAGTCATTATGATCTTCGGATTCCGCCTCACAAGGGCCAAGATAGAAAAATTCTCTGCCGAACTGGAAAAGCGGAAATAACCCGCATATAAAAAGGAGGAATAATATTATGTTAACTAAACGTCAAAATCTCATGGAAACCATCAGAGGTGGCAGCCCTGACCGCTTTGTCAACCAGTATGAGGCATTCCGCCTCATTCAGAATCCTCTGGGCGGACACAATCCCAATCCCAAATACGGAGAGATGAATGTAAAGAACGCCTGGGGTATCACGCGCTCCTGGCCCAAGGGCACACCGGGTGCTTTTCCTGTACACACACCGGAAAAGGTAGTGATCAAGGACATCTGCCGCTGGAGAGACTATGTACATGCGCCCAGTGTCAAATTCTCTGACGCAGAGTGGGAGCCTTTTATCAAACAGGCTGAGGAGACGGACCGGAGTGAGTATTTTGTCATGCCTTTTGTGGCCCCCGGTCTTTTTGAACAGTGTCATCATCTGGGAGAGATCCAGACAACACTCATCAATCTCTACGAGGAACCGGAAGCTATGCATGAGCTGATCGATTACCTCACAGAATTTGAACTGCAGCTTGCAGAGGAGATCTGCACACACTTAAAACCGGACGGCCTGTTCCACCACGATGACTGGGGCAGCCAGACTTCCACTTTTATGTCCCCGGCCATGTTCGAGGAATTCTATCTGCCGGGCTATAAAAAGATTTACGGGTACTACAAATCCCACGGTGTGGAACTGATCGTGCATCACTCGGATTCCTACGCTGCAACCTTTGTGCCCTATATGATCGACATGGGCGTAGATATCTGGCAGGGAGTCATGACCACCAACCGTATCCCGGAACTGATCGAAAAATACGGCGGAAAAATATCTTTCATGGGCGGAATCGACAGCGCCAAAGTAGATTACGAAGGCTGGTCCAGAAACGTGATCGCCAGGGAGGTAAAAAGAGCCTGCGATGAAAATGGAAAATACTATTTCATCCCCAACGCATCCATCGGACTTCCCACAAGTACCTATGACGGCGTGTATGACGTGATCACTGAGGAGATTGATAAATACAGCAAAGAGGTATTTGGATAACACCATAAAACAAAAACTTGTCGGACAGCGGGTAATTCCCTGTCCGGCAAGTTCTCTTTTCTTATTATGCATTCAGCGGATATTTATCTGTCAGTTCTTTTACAATAGCCTTTGCCTGCTCTTTCTTCTCAGGCTCTTTCACCATGATCGCAATGGCCTCTGCGATCTTATCCATATCTTCTGCGTTCATTCCCCTGGATGTCACGGCCGCTGTTCCCAGACGCACACCACTTGTCACAAACGGAGATTCCGGGTCATTTGGAATGGCATTTTTATTGCAGGTGATGTTTGCCTCATCCAACAGGTTTTCCATGGCTTTTCCGGTAACTCCCGTACCTCTCAGATCAACCAGCATTAGGTGGTTCTCTGTGGTACCGGATACGATGTTGATGCCGCGTTTCAAAAGTCCGTCACACAGTGCTTTGGCATTTTTCACAATGTTCTGCTGATACTCTTTATACTCCGGCTGCAGTGCCTCTTTTAAGCAGACTGCCTTTGCAGCCACCACATGCATCAGCGGACCGCCCTGAATTCCCGGGAACACGGCCTTATTGAAATTGAATTTCTTTGCGATCTCAGCACTGCACATGATCATACCGCCTCTGGGTCCTCTCAGTGTCTTGTGAGTGGTTGTTGTAGTCACATGCGCATACGGGATCGGGCTTGGGTGTACACCTGCCGCAACCAGACCTGCGATATGGGCAATATCTACCATCAGGTAAGCACCTGCCTCGTCGGCGATCTCCCTGAATTTTTTGAAATCAATGATCCTGCAGTAAGCGCTGGCACCGGCTACGATCAGCTTGGGTTTGGATTCCAACGCGATTTTGCGGACTTCCTCATAATCAATCACACCCTCATCGTTTACTCCGTAAGGCACAATATTAAAATACGCGCCGGAGAAATTTGCCGGGCTTCCGTGTGAAAGGTGTCCGCCGTGGGCCAGGTTCATGCCCATCACTGTATCACCGGGCTTCAGCATGGCAAAGAAGACTGCCATATTTGCCTGGGCACCGGAATGGGGCTGTACATTCACATATTCACAATCAAACAGTTCTTTTGCACGTTCTACAGCAAGACGTTCCACTTCATCTACGCATTCACAGCCGCCGTAGTAACGTTTTCCCGGATATCCCTCCGCATATTTGTTTGTCAGCGGGCTTCCCATAGCAGCCATGACTGCTTTGCTCACCCAGTTTTCAGATGCGATCAGCTCGATATGGGAGTTCTGACGCTCTACCTCATCATTAATACACTTCGCTATTTCCGGATCTGTTGCCTGAATTTCTTCCAATGAATACATGTTTTCCAATCCTCACCTTTCTTATAATTAACCTTAGAGTCCGCTGTGCGGATACTTTACCGACATTATCTTTCTTATGAAGATATTTGTTTTCCACCGAAAGACATCTGTCGTGTAAAAAAATGCCCAGAGCCGGAATCGAACCAGCGACACGAGGATTTTCAGTCCTCTGCTCTACCAACTGAGCTATCTGGGCATACGTGAAAATACGGCGATATTGCACCGTTTTCTCAAACAACACTGCAATATTATCATATTCCCTTTTATATTTCAATAGTTTTTTTTATTTTTTTACATTAATCTGGTAAAACATTATTACAGCTCTGTCTGTCCATGCTGTTGCAAAATTCCGTTGCTGTCCACAGATCTGTTTTAACAGACCCGTGGACAGACAACAGGAAAACAAGTGTTTTACACAACGGTATTCCGGATACATCCTATACCTTCAATCCCGCATTCCACCACATCCCCGGGATTCAGGAATCTGGGCGGTATCATTCCCATTCCCACACCTGCCGGCGTTCCCATGGCAATAATGGTACCCGGCTTTAATGTCATGCCTGCGGACAGTTCCGCGATCACATGTGGGATATCAAAAATGAACATATCCGTGCTGCTGTTCTGCCGCAGCACTTCATTGACCCTGCTCTTGATCGCCAGCTTGGGCGGTCTGGGAACATCATCCTCTGTGGCAATAAACGGTCCCATAGGGGTAAATCCATCAAGACTCTTGCCAAAATACCACTGTTTATGACGTGTCTGCACATTTCTGGCACTCACATCATTGATAACGGTATAGCCAAACACATAGTCAAATGCGTCTTCCTTCTTTACATCCTTTGCCTCTTTGCCGATGATAACAGCCAGCTCCGCCTCATAGTCCAAGCTGTCCACCAGTCCCGGGTAAGAGGGAATACTGCCTCCGTCAGGTGTGGCCTCATTCACACGCTTGGAAAAATACACTGCGTAGGGGCGTTCCTGATTAAACTCCTCTTTTTTAAAACGACTGGATTCCACTGCGTGATCCCTGAAGTTCAGCCCCAGACAGATAATATCCTGCTTCGGATGGGGAATGGGGGCGCACCTGACAACATCCTCATAACACAAAAGCCTCTTGTTGGGTTTCTCACAGGCATGTTCCAGGATCGTTCTCTGTTCCCGGGTCATATTCTGGATCAGATCATTCATATCTCTGAAGTGAAGCCCCAGATCCTCAATGGGGATAAAACGATGGAATGCAAAGGAACACATCATACCCAGCCGTTCTTTGTCATCACCCTGCAGTTTATATGTAAGTAATTTCATGTTTTCTCCTCCTCATGCAAAATACCCGTCAAAGATTTCAGCACGTTACAACATAAAATTTAGTTATACATAATAGTATCATAATTTTCCGGTGTTTTCCACTAAAATCTCATAAATTTTTATGTTATTTGCATAAATATTATTCCTATTCCGGCAATTCCTTTTTGGAGAATTTTGACGAGAGAATAACCGACGATACCGTATTACCGAACTTTCCCAGTTCCTTCAGAAGTCCCTCGAACTGTGCTGTGTCCGGAACAAACACCTTCATGGTTGCGCCATAGACACCAATCGTGTGATAGAGTTCAAGCACATAGGGGGAATCCTCACAGTATTTGGCCAGTTTCGGCCAACTGCTGCTTGCTATCTCCATGTTGATGAACGCTGCCATCCCCTTCTGGATCCGCCCTCTCTTTATGATAGTTCTGTATCCTTCAATGATACCCTCTTCCTCCAGGCGCCGTACCCGCTCCGTCACTGCCGGGGAGGTAAGACCTACCATATTTCCCAGCTCTTTCATAGATATTCTGGCATTTCCCTGGAGAATGTTCAGAATCTTTTTATCCGTACCGTCCATACGATCTGCCGCCTCCTGTCAACTGCAGCAATTCAGACAAGCTGAACTGTCACTGCCAATTCACTTTGTCCATTATAAATCTTTCCCCATACCTTGTCCATCAATTTTCCTTGCGCAGGACAATCCTTTTAATATTTTAAGAAAACCCGTTAAAATACTTTAATTATAAAAGCCGGATGCCCCATATACCTTTTTCCTCCCATGTTCCCTCAGGCTTATGACTGCTACAATATAGTCAGTAACAAAAAACACTATCTAAGGAGGCCTTTTTTATGGAAAATATAAACTTACCCATCACAGGAATCTGTTCCTTTGCCAAATATCCCATCTGTACTGACCTTGACACTCTTGACGCTGACATCGCGATTCTCGGTGTACCCTATGACCAGGGAGCAGCCTGGTATGGCGGACAGCGCCTGGCTCCCCGGGCGGTCCGCAACATCTCCACCGCCTACGCAAGAGGGGAAACAGGATTCTATGACCCGGAGGAGGATGCTTATCTCTTGGCAGCACCGATCAGGGTTGTGGACTGCGGGGATGCAGATATGCTGCACGGAGACCGGGAATACTGCTTCTCTTCCATAGAAGACAGTGTGCGCAGGATCCTGAAACGCGGCGCTGCCCCTGCTGTGATCGGGGGCGACCATTCCATTTCCATCCCTGTGGCAAGGGCATTGAGCGAACTGGATGAAACCATCAATATCGTGCAGTTTGATGCCCATCTGGACTTTGCCATGTCCCGTGGACCTCAGAAATACGGAAACGGCAGTCCTATCCGCAGAATGAGTGAGATGCCACATATAGGCAATATCGTTCAGATCGGCATGCGGGGCCTGGGCAGCAGTTCCCGTCAGGACTGGACAGACGCCCGTAACGAAAATACTGTGATCACCGCAAAGGATTTTCACCGTATGGGCATTCAAAACGTGCTGGGGCAGATTCCTTCCGGTAAAACTTTTATCACTTTTGATATAGACGCCTATGACATCTCGCTCATGCCTGCCACGGCTGCCCCTTCACCTGGAGGGCTTCTCTACGATGAGACCTGTGAACTCCTCTCGGGTATCTGTTCCAAAGCAGAGGTGATCGGATTCGATCTTGTGGAAACAGCGCCTTCCTATGACACCCCCGCCACCACCGGATGCCGTCTGGCTGCACTGACCATGCTGCACATCATGGGACAGATGACAAAAAAAACACTGGAATAATTCTCCTTCATTGATTATAATGGTTCAAAACGAACACATTAATATACGATTGGAGGAAATGCTTATGCTTCGTTCCAGTTATTATCTTCAGCAGCTTCAGGATCTCCTATATATCGCCCCTGTTGTGCTCATTGCTATCATGGGCCATGAATTTGCTCACGGCTGGGTCTCTGACCGGCTGGGCGATCCCACACCCCGGATGGACGGCAGGCTGACACTGAATCCCCTGAAACATCTGGATCCATTTGGCACCCTGTGTCTGATCCTCTTTAGAATGGGATGGGCAAAACCTGTGAGGATCAACACCCGCTGTTATAAAAACCGAAAGTCCGGCATCATCATGGTTTCCTTGGCAGGACCTTTCATGAACTTTATCCTGGCCTTTATATCCCTTCTTCTTTACGGGGCCGTGGGAAAATACGGAAGTGCCGCCTCTGCATCTGTGGCTGTATTCCTCCGGCTGTTTTACTATTCGGCAGTTATGAACATCGGCCTGGGTGTCTTTAACCTGATTCCTATCCCGCCCCTGGACGGCTCCAATGTACTGGCTGAATTGTGGCCGGGAGTATCTGCCTTTTACCAGCGCATACGTCCCTACCGCACCTGGATACTTGTCATCCTGCTGGCCAGCGGTGCCCTGAGCAGGCCCCTGGGTATGGCCAATGCCCATATTCTCAATACCCTATGGAGCATCGTAAAACTGCTGCTGAATCTCAATCCATATATGCCGCAGACAGGCCTGTCCATTTGATTATAATGGAGAAGTATCCTGCCCGGAGGAATTCATGTCTTACTCAGACTTCTATGTCCTGCACCGACACGTTCCGGGCACATCCCTTCTTCTCCGGAAACAGATGTCCGAAAATCCATCTCACAAAAGGTCCGGCAAAAAATATCTGCCAGCATAAAGCCATTGGAAAATTCAGGGCAGTTGTCTGCATCCACTTAGCGATCA
The DNA here is from genome assembly GCF_034355335.1 of Blautia coccoides. Classification (NCBI taxonomy): domain Bacteria; kingdom Bacillati; phylum Bacillota; class Clostridia; order Lachnospirales; family Lachnospiraceae; genus Blautia; species Blautia producta. Next base: position 905,824 of record NZ_CP136422.1, on the reverse strand, counting down.
CCTGCGAATCCAAACCTTTGAAGAGAAGCGTGGCTATGAGACTCATCAAAGGACACATGATACACACAGTCACAGCTGATACGGCAAGGATCACAACTGTCATCCTGTCTTTTCCCGGCGTCACAATGCGAAACGCCAGTTTCTTTGCCAGCGGCCCCGCTATGAACATTTCCAGCAAAAATCCTGCTGCCCCCATGATCACCAGTTCCCCAAATGCCATCACAAATACTTCATTTGTAAGCCCTCCTCTGTCCAGTGAAATGTTGTAGACCACCAGGGCATAAACCATCACCACCACCATGATCAATGTAAAAATAATGTCTTGAAACTTTGTCTTCGGCATAATAAAATCCTCCTTATTCTTTAATCAGTCTCCGGCAATAAAAAAGGCAGCGAGATCTATGACTCGTAACTTTCGCTGCGATCATGTCATATAATCTCACTACCATTTTCATCTAATACCGTTATTTATTTTACTGCTACTCTATGGTAACAGAATTTATTTCTCTGTGTAAGCACTTTTTTCAATTTCAGCACTTTACCTTCTGCTGTTCCCTGCACCGGTCTTACATATGTCAGAATGCCTGAAATCATTCCTCTTCTGTCTTCCAATTCCTGACTGCGTCAAACTCGTCCAGGATTTCCTGCTCAGGCGCCTTGGTACACAGGCTGAAGATCACAATGCACAGAACACTGATCAAAAAGCCCACAGCCAGGGAATACAGGCCTGTTGCTGCGCCCAGTGTCTTTCCCTGCACCAGCGGCAGATAATCCCACATAAGGACAGCAGCGCCTCCGGAGACGATACCCGCTGCGGCGCCTGCAAAATTCGTCCTTCTCCAGAACAGGGACATGAGCACAATAGGTCCGAATGATGACCCAAGTCCTGCCCACGCGTTTGACACCAGCCCCATAATACTGTTGTCAGGATTCCACGCAATGGCAAATGCCAGCAGCGCCACAACTATAACTGTGATGCGGCTTATCTTCAGCACTTTATCTTCGTCGGCCTCCGGGTGAAGAATATCTTTATAGATATCCTTTGATACAGAGGACGCTGTCACCAAAAGCTGAGAGTCCGCGGTAGACATGATCGCCGCAAGAATACCGCAAAGAAACAGTCCACCTACAAACGGAAGGCGCAGATCCCCGGTAAAGATTCTGGTGATCATTTCTATAAATACGCTCTCAGAAGACACGGTCCCCTCCGTTCCTAAGATCACCGGATAGAGGTATGCCCGGCCTATGATACCGATAAACACCGCTGCTCCGAGAGACAGCGCCACCCATACAATGGCGATCACCCTGGATTTGCGAAGCTCCTGCTGATTCTTCACGGCCATAAACCTTGTGAGGATATGAGGCATACCGCAGTACCCGAGACCCCAGGCGAGCTGGGAAAAAATCTCCACAAATGTGTAGGGCCTGTCTCCGTTTCTGATCAAACTCAGATATGAGGCATGACCGCCTGCCACCCCGCTGGCATCCAGGAGACTGCCCACATTGCCGCCTCCCACAAGGACGAAGGCAATGACAGGCACCAGAAGAAGTCCCACCAACATCAGAGTGCCCTGAATAAAATCTGTCACACAGACTGCCATGAAGCCCCCCATAAATGTATACGCCAGGATAACCACCGCACCAATCGCCAAAGCCACGTGGTAATTCACTCCAAACACAGAGTTAAAAAGTTTTCCTCCTGCTGAAAGCGCTGACGCTGTGTATACCAGGAAAAAGATCACGATCACAATGGAGGAAACCAGAAGCAGAATCCTCTTTTTATCCCGAAAACGGTTTTCAAAATATGCCGGCAGTGTCAATGAATTATTCGCCTTGATCGTATACCGCCTCAATCTGGATGAGATACACACCCAGTTAAACACCGTTCCCAGAAACAGGCCCACTGCGATCCACGCCTGCCCCGTTCCCAGAGCATATACCGTTCCCGGCAGCCCCATCAGCAGCCATCCGCTCATATCAGACGCCTGGGCAGACAGCGCTGCCACCCATCCGCTGAGACCTCTTCCGCCCAGAAAGTAGTCCTCAGAATTATTGGTCTTCTTCATATAAACTGCACCGATTATAATCATCAAAAACAGATAGGCGGCGAATGCAGTCAGTATAGCCATCATATCACTATTACTCATCCCTTTATCCTCCTACTATTATATAAAGTCATAGTCTTTCTTTACCTTTTCTACAGGTTTGACTATGCTATTTTAAGATACTGTGGATTGGTTATCACCTCCTACCACTTGATGGTTTAAAAAAGGCTCCAACCACAGTCTCTTTGTTTATTTGTTAATCAGTTAGTTACCGCATGACGGTTTATCAAGAAGTAGGTTACGATTGCAAGGAGCCCTGTGGATCTTAAGACAGTATCAATACTTTATATCAGGAGGTCCTATATGATTTACGTAGGAATTGATGTCGCAAAAGATAAGCATGATTGCTTTATCACAAACTCTGATGGCGAAGTCCTTTTCAAGGCTTTTACCATCAAAAACAATCTCGATGGGTTCGACGAGCTTTATCAGAAAATAGAATCCGTTATGGAAGATGCTTCTAAAGTAAAAGTAGGCCTAGAAGCCACTGGACACTATAGTTACAATCTTCTCGGATATCTGCTTGATAAAGGTCTGGCCACCTTTGTTATCAACCCGTTACATACTAATCTGTACAGAAAAAGTCTAAGCCTTAGACAGACGAAAACGGATAAAGTTGATGCCCATACAATTGCTTCTATGCTAATGTCTGACGTGAACTTAAAGTCCTACTCAGACACATCGTATCACAACGAAGAGCTTAAGTCACTTACTCGCTATCGTTTTGATAAAGTTAAAGAACGCGCGAAGCTTAAAACATCTATATCCCGTCTTGTATGTATCCTTTTCCCTGAGTTAGAAAAGCTTGTTCCAACACTTCATCAGAATTCTGTTTATGAGTTACTCTACGAATTTCCTGGTGCAAAACAGGTAGCTAATGCACATCTCACAAGACTTTCAAATCTTCTTGAAACCGCATCTAAAGGCCACTACACAAAAGAAACCTCTATCGCTTTTAGAGAGGCTGCAAGAACCTCTATCGGTTCAAATATGCCAGCTAAATCGCTTGAATTAAAGCACACCATTAAGCTCATTAGAGAGCTAGATTCTGAAATCGAAGAGATTGAAAACGAGATTAAAGTCATCATGGATGAAATCAATTCTCCAATCCTTAGCATTCCTGGAATCAGCTATCGAATGGGTGCCATGATTATTGCTGAAATAGGTGACTTTAGCCAATTCGACTCTCCAGATAAGATCCTTGCTTATGCAGGAATGTCGCCTTCTACCTATCAATCCGGCCAGTTAGATAACTGTTATGCCAGAATGGAAAAACGTGGTTCTAGATACCTTAGATATGCTCTGTTTAATGCAACCGCATATGTTTGTCTATGGGATCCAACCTACAAGGCTTATCTTGCCAAGAAACGAGCTGAAGGCAAGCATTACTATGTTGCAATGTCTCACGCGACCAAGAAACTAGTTCGGCTAATTTATCATCTCGAACGCACTGGACAGCAATACCAAAAAGCAATCTAATTCTTCCAACATCATATCTTCTTGTCAGAGCATCATACTCGATGCTCTATTTGTCATGCAATTTTCAAGGTACTGATTGCGATGAATAAGTCATCGCCACTATACTCAAAACATCTCTGTTTTTGAAACTATTTATTGACTTTCTTTAATAGTTAGTCTTTTTCTATAGTTCTATTATCCTGAATTTTCGCAATTTGTCAAATAGTTCCTGCAATTTAAATTATAACTGGACAGACCTGCTGAACAGCCCCAAAAACACAACAAAAAAAGAAGACACTCTTACATGCCTTCTCGTCAAATAAAAAGAGCGCGAGACGGGACTCGAACCCGCGGCCTCGACCTTGGCAAGGTCGCGCTCCACCAACTGAGCCACTCGCGCATAAGAGCGGGTGATGGGAATCGAACCCACATATCCAGCTTGGAAGGCTGGTGTTCTACCACTGAACTACACCCGCAGGTTATTCTGTTGTTGTGTGTCTGTCCTTAAGACGTTATTTATCATATAATAAATTGTTCCAATTGTCAAGACATTTTTTACAATTTTTTTCAAGGAAATTTTGCCGTTACTATTCACAGGACTTCGCCTCTTCCGGGACTGTAAACAGTAATATTTGAACTTCTTTTCAATCTATGTTATGCTGTAAATACTTATGTGTGCTGAAAAATGCATTTATACTTTTCAGCACAGTCATTCGGACAATCCTTTGTCCTAAATCAAATGAAGAGGAAGGGTGTTGATTTTGAAAATACAAGAATCCGCAGAAAACTATCTGGAAACTATTCTCGTGATCGGGAAAAGGAAATCCCATGTGCGCTCCATTGATATTGCCAATGAACTGGACTTCTCCAAGCCCAGTGTCAGCGTTGCCATGAAAAATCTCAGAATCAACGGCTATATCGAAGTTGACTCCGAGGGATTTATCACACTTACACCGGAAGGCCGGAAAATCGCAGAAAAAATATATGAACGCCACCAGCTCCTCTCCGGCTGGCTGATACGCCTGGGCGTTGACCCCAAAACAGCAGCCGAGGATGCCTGCCGTATGGAACATGTCATAAGCGCCGAGAGTTTTGATGCCATCAAAAGACATACTCACGGTGTCAATAAGGAATAGAAAGCGTTTTATTTGATATGAAAATATTATTGGTAACAGAACAATTCTGTCTGGCAAACAACGGCATGACGATCTCCAGTCAGCGATTCGCACGGATCTTAAGAGAACACGGGCATGAGGTCCGTATGATGGGGTACAGCAGAGAACCTGCAGACGCGGACGGAGAATATGCCTATGCCATGAAAAAGCTCACCATCCCCATATTTGACAGCCTGATCACCTCTCAGGGAATGATATTTGCAAAAGTGAACAGGAAAACCATTCGCGATGCCCTTATGTGGGCCGATCTGGTACACATCCTCTCGCCTTTCGCCCTTTCCCATGTAACCATAAAAATGGCCCGTCTCTATGGTGTGCCCTTTACAGGTGCCTTTCACGTGCAGCCTGAGAATATTACCTCCTCCATCCATCTGAGCAGAGCTGATCTTGTGAATGATGCCATTTATCACTGGTTCCATTTTTATATCTACCGCTACTGCCGTCATATCCACTGTCCCAGCAATTTTATTGCCGGCGAACTCAGCTCCCGTGGTTATCACTCACAGCTCCATGTGATTTCCAACGGCATTGACCCGGATTTTGTATACCGCAAATCCCCCAAAGCCAAAGCTCTGGAGGGAAAATTTGTGGTGCTCATGGTTGGACGTCTCTCCATTGAGAAACGGCAGGATGTACTGATAAAAGCTGTGTCCCGTTCCCGGTACGCAGATCAGATCCAGCTCGTCCTGGCAGGTAAAGGCCCCCGAAAGGACGCCCTGCTGAAGCTGGCAGAAAAAGAACATCTGACCAATCCCATACAGATACACTTTTTTCCGAAGAATCATTTGCTGGAGCTGATTTCCATGAGTGATCTGTACGTACATGCCGCGGACGTGGAGATAGAAGCCATGTCTTGTATGGAAGCATTTGCCGGCGGTCTGGTGCCTGTCATCGCCAACAGCCGCAAATCCGCCACACCACAGTTTGCGCTGGATGAACGAAGCCTCTTCAGAGCAGGTGACAGCGATGACCTGGCTGCTAAGATTGACTACTGGATCGAGCATGAGCATGAGCGGAAGATCATGGAGCACAGATACAGTGAGCTTGGCAAAAAATATGCTCTCGAAAACTGCGTCCGCCAGGCAGAGGAAATGTTCCAACAGGAGATGGAAGAGCATAAAGGAAAAAGGAGGCGTTTCATTTGCCGGAAAAAAAGACCGGATCAAACAAAATCTTGAAAGAGGATGAGCATGTTCTTCACCTGTGGCAGCCTTTTTCTTTTGAAGTAAAAAAAGGCTATGATTACCGGCGCACCAATCCCATCTCCCGCCTTACCTCCTCCCTCCTAAAAACGGTCGCGGTGCCTGTCCTTTCAATATTTGACCGCATTGTGCTGGGTTCCCGCATTGACGGCTGGAAAAACCTGCGCCGTCTTAAAAATACCGGTGCGGTCACTGTCTGCAATCATGTTCACGTACTGGACTGCACTTTAGTGGAGCAGGCTCTCTGGAAAGAGCGCACCTATTTCATCACCCTGGCATCCAACTTTAAAATCCCTCTCGTACGGCACTTGATCCGTATTCTGGGAGGTGTCCCCCTGCCGACAGATGTACAGACCACTGCGGAAATGTTTTCCGAGATGGGAAAAGCGCTGAAAAAAGGTGCCTGTGTACAGATATATCCGGAGGGAATCCTTCTCCCTTACTGCCGGGGGCTCCGTCCTTTCCGAAGAGGCGCTTTTTATCTGGCAGAGGAAAACCAGGTTCCTGTACTTCCCATGGTGATAACCTTCCACAGTCCCACAGGCATCCGCCGGATTTACAAACGAAAGCCTTGTCTGCATCTGCACATCCTTCCGCCGCTCTGGCCTGACCCTGCCCTGCCCAAACGGCAGCAGATAAAGGACCTTCAGGAGCGCTGTTTTTATTCCATGCATAAAAAGATCACGGAATCCCGCTGAATTACCTGCGGTTTCCCGTGATCTTTTTATTATGCCAGACCTTTTTCCTCCAGCCAATCTGCCAGAATATGTTTTCCGGATTTGATCTTCCTTGCACGGAGCTGAAACTCTATCAGAGTAAGCCCGGTAAATACCACACAAAGAATGATCATAAATATCACTGCGTTCTGAATACTCTCTCCTCCTGAGATCGTACTTCTGAAAGCTTCCACCGAGTATGTGAACGGCACCCATTTATGAAGATACGGCACAAAGGAGCCTGAAATCTCCAGCGGATAAGTACCCACAGACCCGGCAAGCTGGACTACCATAAATACCAGCATCAGGAAGCTTCCCACCTTGCCGATAAAATTAGTAAAGAAATACATCACTGACATAAATGCCACACTGGCCAGACACGCAAATCCCATGGTCCTGCCCATCTCTATGGGATCAAATCCGTCAAATACATGAAGAAGCAGTACCATGGCAACAGCCTGCAGGACTGCTATGGCATAAAGCACAGATGCCTTGCTGAGCCACCAGGAAAATCCTGATTTTAATTTCCCTTTGTATTTCGTCAGCGGGTACATCAGGCTGAATGCAATACATCCCACCCATAATCCCACACTCATCATATAGGGGGCCATAGCATGCCCGTTATTCTCCACTGTGGTTATCATGGTTTCATTTGTCTCAACTGGAGCGGCAAACATTTCCACTGTGTTATCTGTAGTCTTTGTATTTTTCACCTGTTCTGCCCCATCCAGAAGGCTGGTACTGAGCGTATGGGAACCGTCAGCAGCCTGGAGAATGCCGTCCCCCAGCTCTGCGCTTCCATCTCTGAGCTGACCGGCCCCCTTCTGGATCTGCCCTGCTCCTTCACTTAACTGAGAAGCTCCATCCAGCAGAGTACTGTTATTTGCCGTAAGCTCACCGGTTCCTGAAACCAGAGAACCGGTCCCATCCTTCAACTGCGCGGCTCCGTCATAGAGTTGACCGCTTCCCGCAAGAAGCGCTTTTGCTCCGTCATCCAGACGTTTTGCTCCGTCCGACAGGGTTCCTGCACCGTCATCCAGGCTGCCGGCTCCCTGGTCAAGCTGACTGACGCCCTCTGCCAGTTCCGGCACCTTGCCCTGCAGCGTTTGGGCACCTTCCTTTACCCGGCCTGCACCGTCACTTACACCGGTGATGCCATCCAGAAGACTGTCTGCGCCGTTCAGGAGCGGCTTCATTGCTTCTGTCCTGAATTGTCCGCCTGCTGCTGCCGCCTGCTCTATTCCTGCCTTCAAAAACGGAGTTTTCTGACTCAGTCCATCTGTTCCCGCTTCCAGCTTTTCAGCACCTGCCTTTGCCTGAGTGGCCCCGGAATGCAGTGCCTCAGCTCCTGTCTCCAGTGCTGCCATCTTCTCTGCAGCCGCTTTTACGCCTCCGGTGTATGCAGCCGTTTTCTCCGCAAGCAGTTCACTGCTGTCACGCAGTCGGCCTACCGCATTCACTACCTGTTCCATCACCTGCGCATCCGCGGCAGATGGCTGGAGGTTCTCTGCACCGGACATGATCTGCCCGTCAATACTGTCAAGTCCTTGAACTGCCGCGTCTGCCGCCGCCGAGACAGATTCCCCGGCTTCTCTCACAGCACTGCTGCTCTCTCTGAGCTGAGCCGCCGCACTTTCCAGGCGGCTGTTGCCCTCATATACGGCGTTTTCATTTTCCTTTGCCACAGCTATGGCCTGGTCAGCAATTGCTGCTGCCTGGCCTATATCACCAGAGGCCACAGCTTCCTCAAGGGCAGCCTCCAGTCCATCAGCAGATACCGGATCCACACTGCCAAGGGCATCCACAGAGGCCTCCAGATCCCCGGCTTTTCCCTGCAGTCCATCTCTCACCCCATACAGTGTTTCCAAAGCCGCCTTTGCATCTGATACATCCACTTTTGACTGTGCAGCAGCCGCTTCCCCTGAATTCTGTGCACTGCCTCCCCCTTCTTTGCCTGTTGTCAGCATAGTGTAAAGCTGGTCCAGCCCCTGGTTCAGTGCGGATACACCATCTGCCAACTGCTGGGAATTGGCTCCGTCTTCCCCGTTGACAGTCTCCATACCGGCCTTCAGCATTCCTATTCCTGTCTTCAGATCTCCGCTTCCGGCCTCTAACACTTCTGTCCCCTCAACAAGAGCCCCTGCGCCTTTATGGAGCTGTTCTGCCGCATCCGGCAGTGTCTCTGTACTCTGACGAAGTGTTTCCAATCCTCCGCAAAGCTCTGCCATGGCTGCATCTGCATTGGATACCCCCACTTTCAGGGACGTACCTCCTGTTTGCAACTGCGTCGCTCCCCCTGCCAGTGCCCCTGTACCCTGCACAAGCTGATCCACTCCGCCTCTCAGCGCAGGTATCTGTCCATCCAGTTTTGAAAGCCCCGCATGCAGTGTTCCCGCTCCGCTCTTCAGTTCCTCTGCTCCCGACACCAAGGTACCGGTACCGTCAGAAAGCTCATTTACACCTGATACCGCTGCCGCCGCACCGTCCTTCAGCTCAGCCGCACCGGAATCCAACTGGCCGGCGCCATCCTTGACTGTACTCACGCCGTCCACATAGGCTTTCAGCCCCACACGCAGGGTGTCACTTCCTTCCCGAAAGGTTAGGGAACTGTCCGCCAAGGTCTCAAGATTATCTGTAATGGTCCGGTTCCCGTCTGAAATCTTATTTACACCATCCTTCAGATCCCTGGAGCCATCAGCAGCCTCCTGCATCCCGTCCCCCACCTCAGCGATCTGGTCAAACACAGCCTGGGTATAAGTCTTTGTCACTTCCTCCGCCACACTGTTTTTCACCTTCTCCATAGCCGTCTCACTCATCTTGGACGCGATATAATTGGTACCCGGATTCGTCTGATACGCAAGCTCCATCTTCTCAGGCTTCTCATCCATCACCGTAGCAGCATTTGCGGAAAAATCCTCCGGGATCGTGATCACCATATAATAGGTTCCGTTCCTGAGCCCTCTCTCTGCTGTCTCTGCATCCACAAAATTAAAGCAAAGCGATTCTTCTTCTCTGAGCTTATCTGTCAGCTCCTCCCCCACATTTAATTCCCTGTCATTATATGAAACCGCTTTGTCTTCATTCACTACCGCCACTGGCAGCTTATCCAAATTTCCATAGGGGTCCCACATTGACCCCAAAAAAAGTGTAGTATAAATCGTTGGAATCAAAACAATAGCCACAACAACCACTAAAAGAAGCTTATTGTGGACCAGTCCCTTCCATTCCTTTCTCAGCAAATCACATTCCCCTTTCTGTTACCAATTTTATCAGCACGCCATCCACACCCTTTTTACCATTCTATGCCCCGCCTTTGTTTTTGCTTGACTAAAATTCTATTAATAGATACCGTGTTGATTTTTAAGGTAATCTGTATTATACTAAAACCACTTGATCCTCACAACCATCAATTCCCCCTCACCCTATCCATTACTAGACATTTCTGCATATATTTGTTGCATTTTATACTTTTTTAACAATTGTCTTCCCACTTGAAACAGTTAGGAAAGGAGGCTCCCCTATGCCCAAAAAACCAGACCGCCGTATCCGTAAAACAAAATCCCAGCTCCGCGCCGGTCTCTCAAAACTCATGCAGCACAAAAGCATCAAAGAGATCACAGTAAAAGAACTGGTAGAAGAGGTCGACATCAACCGCTCCACCTTTTACCTCCACTATACTGACATCTACAACATGCTGGAAACCATAGAAAACGAACTCCAGGAAGAAATACTGAAGATCATCCAGGAACATCCTGTCAGCCCCTTTAACGAAGACAGTTTCCCTTTTATAGAAGACATCTTCCTGACCCTCTGGGAAAACAAAGACATCTGCAGCGCTCTTTTAGGCCCCAACGGTGACATGTCCTTTGTCAGCCGCATAGAGAGCATCATATCCGAACACAGCCTGAAAGTCCTGAAGGCCACCTTCCCGGAAAATATGGACAGCCTGAAATACTCCTATTCCTTCTGTCTGACGGGATGTATCGGCCTGATAAAAACCTGGCTGGACTCCGATACCGGTGAATCCCCCCAGCACATGGCTGATCTGACCTTCCGTCTTATCATGAACGCGCTAAAAGACATTTATCCGTAACCGTTCGTCTTCTTCTGTCACGCCGGCTCTAACCTTTATTCAAAGCCTTACTCTGCCCGCCGACTGCGGTTTTCTACCGGTTTCGGAAAAAAAACGGCCCACCGTCTTCTATATCTCCGCCCCATGCAGTATGATCTGCATAACGCATTGATATAGAAGACGGCGGGCCAAGCCTGCCTAGTGCATCTCTGCATGCTTTCCGAACCAATCGTCCCTGAGTGCCGCATAAAGCTCCGCATTGGTGGCATCCACATATGGCTTCACATAAAAGATACCCGCCACTCCACAGGTCAGTGTACCTATCAGAAACCAGCCGATAAAAGAAAGATCCAGAACAAAGGCTTCCCACTTCTGTCCATACATCATTTCCTTGCTGATCCGCAGTGCCTCCCTGTAATGGATATCTGGCTGCTCCGCCAGAATATAAGGGACCATGCGGTAGGCATAGCTCATCACGATTCCCGGGATCACAAACAGCAAAGTCCACAGAGCAACAAACAGATTCTTCATAAACATAACCAACACGGAATTCCCGTAAAACCCACTCTGAAAGCCAAACAGCAGCTTGGAGACTGGTGCATTATAATCACGGTTCTCCACATAAAATCTACAGGCTCCCACCAGCAGCATCTGAAAGATAAAAACATCAAGAAGGATCACAGCCAGGGAAACAGCCCCTGCGGTAAATGCACTTCCTCCCCAGTTAAAAAATGAATGACTCCAGTCCAGCTTCAAGTGAAGTCCCGGAATCTCAAGAAACGGGCCTCCCGAGCCGTCACCGTTATAGTTACGTCCGTACTTTGTAGCCACAAGAGCTGATATCAAGGATACCAATACTGCCGGCCCGTAATTTTTCAGGAAATTTGCTTTGCCGCTCATCTTCAGATCAATTCTGTTCCACATAATCTCATCCCCATTCCCCGGAACCATTGAACCTGTTTCCGGATAATTCTCACTGTTCCATATTACCATATTTTCATGGAGAATGATACTTCTTTACTGCATTTTCTACCTGAACAATATTATTGATCCCTTCTGTTGCCCCCAGCCTCTGCACTGCCAGTCCGCCGCAGACGTTGGCATATGCCGCTGCTGTCCGCAGATCCATGTCCTGTGACAGGGCGTACACAAATCCTGCCGCAAAACTGTCACCGGCGCCTGTGGTATCCACACACCGGATGCTGGAAACAGCCGGACTCTCAAAGAACATTTCCCTGTTTTTCACAAAACATCCCTTATTCCCACATTTGATCACCACATTCCCCACACCGCAGTCCAAAAACGCGTCTGCGATTTCATGCAGTTCCCTCTTCCCGGTAACCAGCACGGCTTCCTCATAATTCGGGAAAAGATAATCCACACAGGCCAGCGCCTCCCGGATATCCTTCACTGTCTCTTCATTCTTTCTCTTGGTCATATCAGCACAGACCAATATTCCCTGTTCCTTTGCCCTGGAAAACAGCCGGGCAGTCTCCCTGCCGCCAAGCTTTGGAAAAACAAAGATACTGGCAAAACACAGGATTTTTACCCCCTGCAGATAATCCCCCTCCAGATGCTCCGCAGAAAGGCTGCGCAGCGTGCCATGCGGATTCGTCAGAAAACTCCTTTCTCCGCCCTTTTTCACCAGAACCACATTGATCCCTGTATCCACGCCGGGTTCTGTCCTAGTATGATCAAGTCCGATTCCCCATTTACGGCAGTGTGCCCGAATAAGCTCTGAGGCGGGATCGCTGCCCAGCACAGTCAGAAGCTGGACACTTTCCCCTAATTTTGCCAGAATAGTGGCTTCGTTCAGGGCATCCCCTCCTGTCCTCATGGTGATAGCATCAGCCGGACTTGAACCGGTCTCAAAAACACGCTCATCCACCGGTTCTGCCAGCACATCCAGTATGGCTGCCCCCACAACTAAAATTTTTCCATCCATATCTTCTCCCCTTTCCACTTTGCTATTTCTGAGGATACCCCATTTTTCACGCGCTTTTTCTGCAAGCTCTCCTGTTTTCACTGCTTATTCTGCGGTCTCCTGTTTCCTCTACTCACAATATGCAGGCACCAAGCCCTCGTATTTTGTTACTTCAGTGTATTGTCATCCCGGAACTTTGCCAACAACGCTTTAAACTCCTGTCTGTCTCTGATAAAATCAAATTCTTCCAGATTTTCCAGATCCTCCAATAACCCCGTGCGCATACGTTTAAACAATTCCTTCTGCTGCTCCTGGTTTCCCTTCTGTTCGTCCAGGCTGTGATAGAGCCTGCTCTCCCCCAGCTTCCACGGTTTTCCCATAGCGTCCAGCACCTTCTCCAGCATTTCCAGCGTTCTGTCTGCATCTTTTCGTGCAGCCGCAGTTTCATAATCTGCCATATACTTGCCGTACTCCCACAGATCCAGCAGTTCCACTACATCCCTGCATTTCCCCGCATAGTATTCCATATCCTCCCGGCTGCCCTGTTCCTTATGGATCTCCATAAGTGTGATCAGACAGTTCTGCACATCGCCTGCAGCCTGGAGCAGCTTTTGCTGTGCCAGCTTTACTGCCTCTTCCGTTTTCCCCTGTCTCCTGTAAAGGAGTGTGAGCATTGGCCTCTTATCCACTCCCGGATCCGGTATCTGCGTCAGCAGTTCCTCTGCCCTGCTGTAGTTCTCTTTCTGAATGTAATCGGCAACCAGCATATTAAGGGCACTGCCTCTTATCTCCCAGTCCGTCTCACTGTTCATGGCAGTCCTTTCAAATAAACCCAGGATTTCCTCCTCATATGCCGCCTTATCCTTTTCCTCCACGGGAAACATGAGCATGGCCCCCTTCAGAAAACCGGCAAGGTTATAGATCAGCTTGCTGCTGTTTGGATACTCGCTGATCTTCTTCATAGCCAGCTCATACCCTTCTTTATATCCTCTCTCTTTAAGCACTGCGTAAACTTCTCCGCAGAAATGATTGATCTCCTCACCCGTAAGCTCCTCCTCAAAGGACAGCAGGGTATTCAGATCCACCTTCAGAAGCCTTGCCAGAGGCGGCAGCAGGGTGATATCAGGATAACTCACTCCCTTTTCCCATTTGTTGACAGCCGGCGCTGATATCCCCAGATACTCTGCAGCCTGTTCCTGGGTGAGTTTCAGTTCTTTTCTTCTTGTTCTGATAATCTCATTTATTTTCATCATATTGTCCTCCGTTATATACACGGACAGCCGGCGCCAGCTCCCGCTCTTTACAATAGATATTATAACAGATACCCATTCCCGGCACTATTGATTCCTTTTTAATTTTTGATCATAAATTTTAACTGCTGCTCATATTACAAATCCCGGCGGCAGCAAAGTCATAATTTTACCATTGTTGAAACTGTCCAAGCGTGCTATAATCAAAATTGCAGGATACCTGCACAAAATAGTCCAATTTAAGGAGGTTATTACTATGTTAGACAAAAAAGTATCTGAACTGCTGAACACGCAGATTAACAAAGAATTCTACTCCGCCTATCTATATCTGGATTTTGCCAATTACTATAAAGAGCAGGGACTTGACGGTTTTGCCAACTGGTACAATGTACAGGCTCAGGAAGAACGTGATCATGCCGTGCTCTTCATCCAGTACCTTCAGAATAACAGCGAAAAAATTACACTGGAATCCATAGACAAGCCGGACAAGGTATTTGACGCCTTTGACCAGCCCCTGCATGCCAGCCTGGAGCACGAGCATTATGTGACCGGCCTGATTCACAATATTTACGACGCCGCATACACCGTAAAAGACTTCCGTACCATGCAGTTTCTGGACTGGTTTGTAAAAGAACAGGGTGAGGAAGAAAAAAACGCAGAGGATCTTATCCGCAAATTCGAGCTTTTCGGACATGATTCCAAGAGCCTTTATATGCTGGATTCGGAGCTGGCAGCACGGGTATACGCTGCCCCTTCCCTGGTGCTTTGATATGAGTGGGGAAAAATATCTGTGTCCCTGCTATAAGGTCACAAAAAAGGACATCAAAGAAGCCATCAAAGACGGAGCCACTTCTTTCAAAGAAGTGCGGAAAATGACCAAAGCCGGGAAAGGCTGCGGCCACTGTGAGTGTAAGGTAAAAAAATATGCCAAAAAGCAGTTAAAGAAACACGCGTCCTGAATTAAGGCGCAAAAATGCCTGCCGGATCAAGACTCTGCGTCTGATCCGTCAGGCATTTTTTTACCATATTCCAAGTATTCTCTGCATGACCAGACTCACACATGTAATCCCAGCCCAGCAGCAGGCCCCCATAAAAATAGGCTTCCCGCCTGTTTTAATGAGCTTCACCACATTGGTGTTCAGCCCGATGGCTCCCATTGCCATGACAATGAAGAACTTGCTCAGTGTCTTCAGAGGATTGAAGATTCCCGCCGGAACGCCCAGGTTCACAGCGATGGTGGTGATCACAGAAGCCCCCACAAAATACAGGATAAAGAAGGGAAATATTTTTCTGAACTCAACGTTATTTCCTTCCTCTTCTTCCAGATTCTTTGCCCGTACAATGGCAAGTACAAGGGTGATGGGAATGATGGCCAAAGTCCTGGTCAGCTTCACGGTCACAGCTTTGTCAAGTGTGGCGGCGCCCAGATTGTAAAGGGAATCCCAGGTGGATGCAGCAGCGGTCACAGATGAGGTATCATTGACAGCCGTCCCCGCAAAAATTCCAAAGGCCTCCCCGCTGTGTGTGTCAAATCCGATCAGAGCGCCAAAAGCAGGAAACAGAATTGCCGCCAAAATGTTGAACAAAAAGATAACAGAGATGGCCTGGGCCACTTCCTCGTCATCTGCGTCAATGACAGGTGCCGTAGCTGCTATGGCTGAACCGCCGCAGATGGAAGAACCAACCCCTACTAAAGTGGAGATTTTTCCCGGAATCCGCATCACCCGGTGAAGCACATAGGCGATGACCAGTGATGTGGTGATGGTTGCAAGGATAATAGGCAGGGACTGTTTTCCTGTCTGCAGAATAACCGACAGGTTCAGCCCGAATCCCAAAAGGATCACCGCATACTGCAGAACCTTTTTTGATGTAAATGTAATGCCGGGCTGCAAATTTGTCTTATCCTTCAGAATGAGAGTGACTGCCATTCCCAGAAGAATGGCAAAAACCGGTCCGCCAATGACCGGCAGTGCCTTTCCCAAAAACCAGCTCGGCAGTGCAATGGCCAGGCAGAGCAGAAGGCCTTTCCAATTTTTTTTCATAAAATCCATAGTTCTTTTCCCCTTTTCTAAATTACTGTTACTGGTATATCTTACCACGCATTTATAATAAAGAAAAATTATTTATATTTATTTTTCCATAAAAATATTTTATAATATAATCAACACTGACTACCAAATATTCTACAATATAATCCGTACCGGCCACATGATATTCTATAAATAATCTGTACCCGCCACGGTAGCAGGATTACGGTCATATACCCGCAATACAAAGATTTCAGGAGGACAAAAATATGCAGGATTTCCGCATGGAAACGTTTTTAACCGTATGTGAAGAATTGAACTATACACGTGCTGCCCATAAACTGGGACTGACACAGCCTGCCGTCTCACAGCACATTCATTTTCTGGAGGAGTGTTATAATACTCGTCTTTTCACTGTGCAGGGGCGGAAATTATACCTGACAGAGGCAGGAAAGCTCCTTCACGCCTCTGCCCAGACCATGAAAAATGATGAAACCCATCTCCGCCGCAGACTCAGGGATGTACAGCAGCCAAAAAAAGAATACCACTTCGGCGCAACCCTGACCGTTGCGGAATACATCCTTCCCGAAAAAATAAAAAACATCCTGAGGGAAGACCCTGACTGCCGTATGAAGATCACAGTCCAGAATACAAGGGAACTGCTTCGCCAGATTGACACTGGGGAAATAGACTTTGCCGTGGTGGAGGGTTCCTTCCCCAAGGAAGAATATGACTTCCTTCCCTACAGCAAAGAACCCTACATCGCCGTATGTGCCCGGGACTTTCCCCTTCCCAAGTGTCCCTGCATTCTGGAAGACCTGCTCCCATACACCCTGATCACCCGTGAAAAAGGCTCCGGCACCAGAGATATCCTGGAATCCATACTTGCCCAGCAGAATCTCAGGCTTGCCGACTTTGCCCGGGTAATAGAGTACGGAAGCATCGGCGCCATCAAACGGCTGACCGCTGCAGGATGCGGTATTACATTTATGTACAAAAAAGCCGCGGAACACGAGCTCCGCAGCCAAAAATTAAAAGAGATCAGATTGCAGGAATTCCATCTGATGCACGGACTTAACTTTGTCTTCCGAAAAGATACGATTTTTCGGGAAGAATATTCAAAATTATATTCCCTCCTGAAATAGAAAACACGCCTATGCCGCGTCCACAGATTCCATTCTCTGTGAAAGCCGTTCTATTTTACAGCAGAACTTCTCAAAAACAAAGTCAAACACAAGACCATATACAACTCCGAACAGATTGTTTGCCAGCCTCAGCACCATGGACCCAGTCATACCGAACATTCCCATAGCCATGGCAAGTGCTCCGAAGGAATTAAAGACTGTCTGCCACAGATAGGTGGCTGAAAATCCCACACCGATACCCCCAAGAATTCCGATAAACCCGTAGAAGCTCTCAGGGAACACAGCACAGAGTCCAAAAAACAGGGCACAGCCGATTATATTTCCGGGGAAGCGGTGTTTACACCTGTTTATCAAATCCTTCCGAAAGGGCTGCATTACAGACATCATGGCAAATCCTGCCCACATAATTCTGGGAAGGTGCATAAGCTGTGCGAAAAACATGCCGGATGAGATACCGAGAGCCATCCTAAGCTGCCACTTTGTTCTGGCCGAGGAAAATGCAAATTCCCGCAGCAGATCACCCAGCCCTCTCTTATACAAAATCTTCCTGTGGTTTCTGTAAAAGACAAACGCTGTTAAAAGTGCGCCCAAAACCAGCGCCAGGACACGCATGAAATATTCCCGGCCCGACACATCATTCCCTTGGAGAAGCAGATATCCCAGAACCCAGGTGGCATGATTTGACATAATGATATTATGGCATCCCAGGGTAAGGAGCAGGAGCAAAAAGACAAGGTTCAGAAATAACGCCCATCCCGGAGTTACCATATTCGTCACCTTTGGCCCCACAGCCAGAACCCCAAATAAAATGACGATCACTGCACTGCCGTGGGAAGCTTTGATTCCCAGATCCGCGGACCTGAAAACCATCACTGTAAGCAGCACCACCACACCGGCAACACTGTTCTTCTCTCCGAATATCTTTGTATATGCCGTGACAAAAGCCATACAGAAGGCCAGTGTCAGAAACACTTTAAATATATAGATGAGAATATGTCTTCCCTTTTCCCTCTTGTCTTTACTGTTCTTGATCAGTGCCTTGGAACCGGCCTGATTCAACTGTAATTCCTGATAAATACTCAAATGATCAACTCCCTGAATGACAAATTTCCGTTACTGTTTTGTTTCCCCGTATTCCCCGGCCTGATGGTTTACCAGACGTATCAGCTCCATAAGACGGCTGAAAGTCTCCTCTCCTGCCCTGCGCCTCATGGAATACAGGGGTTCCAGATAATACGTGTAAGTGCGCTCCAGCTCTTCCCGCCCTTTCCCGGTGATACACAGATAATAACTGCGGTGGTCTGCTGCACACATCTCTTTCTCCAGAAATTCCTTTCTGCAGAGGCTTTCCACCAGCCGGCTGACCACCGGCTTGCTGATTCCCATACCCGTACAGAGCATATGGGATGTTAGCTTTTCCTTTGAGAGCGCTACCCTGGAGAGCAGATCCAGTTCCTGTGAGGAGGATATCCCGCCTTTTTTTGCTCTCCTTACATGCAGACTGCAGAAAAGCCTGATATCCTGCATCCGCTCCATCATTTCTATCCAATCGTATTCCATTGTCCCTCTCCCGCTAATGAATCTGCAAAGTTACCGTTACGGCTGCTCTGCAAGTACCTGCTGTCGTACCACTTCGATCCATTTCGTTTCATTACACCTTGTCAATTTAGTTTACTTTATTAACTATTTAGATATACTACTCCAAATAGTTTATTTTGTCAACTATTTCCATAATATTTTTTAAAGGGTCACCTGCATATCCTTAAACTCTTTTGGTGATATCCCATACTCTTTCTTGAATGCCCGGTAAAAACTGGAGTAATCCCCGAATCCAAACATTGGATACACCTCGCTGATCCCCACATCCCCCAGTATGGCGTCCTTACAGGCAGCCAGGCGTTTCTTTGTAATATACTGATGGATGGACAGTCCCGTGCTGTCTTTAAACACATGGGCGATATGATATTTGCTCACATAAAAATGCTTGGCAAGACTTTCCAAGGACAGATCCCCGTCCAGATTTTCTTCTATATGATCAGCCAGCCCCTGATACAGGTTCATCTCCTCCCTCTCACTCTTTGGATAATTCTGTTCATGGACAACTCTGTTCAGATGAAGGATCAAATCACTGACACACAGGGATATCTTTGCCTCTCTGCCGAACCTTTTGGAGCGCATTTCGTCGATCAGGCCGAAGACCTTTGAGCGAATGGTATTGAACGTCACCACATCTGTGTGAAAAATATAGTTCTTGGTCACCTTCACATGCTGCATCAGATAGGCATAATCCGACGATGTCTCCATAAGACTGTTGCAGTATTCCTCTGTGATCCAGAACACAAAACGCCGGTAGGGAACCCGCTGGTCCCTGATCACTGCATGATGCCGCTCCTTGGGCGGTATGAGTACAATATCCCCGGGTCTCATAGCGTGATCTTTTCCTCCTATTACCATGTTCACATTTCCCTCCAAAAAAAGGTAGAATTCATAATAATCATGCGCATGGTCCTTTACCTGGGACAAATAAAAATCACTGTAATAATAGATTTCAAAATCCTTTGAGAGCATATACTGCCTGGTGCTGAACGCTGTCTGCAGATTCTTTTTCATAATTGTCACCTCCGTCATATCTAAATGGATCATTTTTTTAAGCTTATCACGAAACCGCAACTTTTGCAATGTAAACAACAAATCAGTCAATTGGCTTTTTCCCCACAATAATTATAATAATAGATATCAAGTAAATGAATCCCAAGCGGAAAAGAGAAAGGATACAAAAAGCTATGGAAATGACATTAAGATGGTATGGTTCCAAATTTGACACAGTTACTCTGAAACAGATTCGCCAGATTCCCGGTGTGACAGGGGTTATCACCACCCTTTACGACACACAGCCGGGCGAAGTATGGAGCAGAGAGCGCATCGCTGCCCTGAAAGAAGAGGTTGCTGCATCAGGACTTCACATTTCCGGTATCGAGAGCGTCAACATCCATGACGCCATCAAGACAGGTTCTCCCGAGAGAGACATGTACATTGACAACTATATCGAAACTCTGGAAAACCTGGGAAAAGAAGACATTCATCTGGTATGCTACAACTTCATGCCTGTCTTTGACTGGACCAGAACAGAGCTGGCACGTGTAAGACCGGACGGCTCCACAGTTCTTGCCTACACACAGGAAGCTGTCGATGCCCTTGACCCGGAAAACATGTTTGAATCCATCGCAGGCGATACCAACGGTACGATCATGCCGGGCTGGGAGCCGGAACGTATGGCTAAGATCAAAGAGCTGTTCGACATGTACAAAGACATTGACGATGAAAAATTGTTTGAAAACCTGAAATACTTCCTGGAGCGCATCATGCCTGTCTGCAACAAATACGACATCAATATGGCGATCCATCCCGACGATCCCGCATGGAGCGTATTCGGCCTTCCGCGTATCATCATCAACAAAGCCAACATCCTCCGCATGATGGCAATGGTGGATGACCCGCACAACGGCGTTACCTTCTGCTCCGGTTCCTATGGCACCAACCTGGAAAATGATCTGCCGGATATGATCCGTTCCTTAAAAGGCAGAATCCATTTTGCCCATGTGCGTAACCTGAAATTTAACTCCCCCACAGATTTTGAGGAGGCAGCTCATCTTTCCACAGACGGAACCTTTGACATGTATGAAATCATGAATGCGCTGTATGACATCGGATTTGAAGGCCCTGTCCGCCCGGACCACGGCCGTATGATCTGGGATGAAGTGGCAATGCCGGGTTACGGCCTCTACGACAGAGCACTTGGCGCTACTTATTTAAATGGACTCTGGGAAGCAATCGTGAAAGGAGCAAGATAGTCATGCAGGTAAATGAACAGGGATTAAAAAATAAAGAACAGTGGGAAAGCCAAGGCTATGACCTTCCCAAATTTGACAGAGCAGCCGTGACTGAGAAGACAAAAGAAAATCCATTCTGGGTTCACTTCGGCGCCGGCAATATTTTCCGTGCTTTCCAGGCAAATGTAGTGCAGAACCTTTTAAATGACAGCGTTCTGGACCGTGGTCTGGTCGTTGCCGAAGGATTTGACTATGAGATCGTAGAAAAAATGAACCGTCCCCATGACGGCTACAGTATCCTGGTGACCTTAAAAGCAAATGGTTCTGTGGAGAAAACCGTTGTAGGCAGCGTTGTGGAATCCCTCACCGTTGACTCTGACAACGACGCTGACTTCAATCGTCTGCGTGAAATTTTCAAAAAGGATTCCCTGCAGATGGCCAGCTTCACCATCACAGAAAAAGGCTACAGCCTTGTGAACGGCAAAGGTGAAATGCTCCCCTCTGTTGTAGCCGACATGGAAAAAGGCCCGGAAAAACCTGAGAGCTACATCGGCAAAGTTGTAAGCCTTCTGTACACCAGATTTCAGGCAGGTGAAAAACCCATCGCCATGGTGAGCATGGACAACTGCTCCCATAACGGAAGCAAGCTTCACGACGCAGTCTATGCATTTGCGAAAAAATGGTCCGAAACAGGCCTGACAGATAAATCCTTTGCAGACTATATTGAAAATCCTGCAAAAGTTTCCTTCCCTTGGTCCATGATCGACAAGATCACCCCAAGACCGGATCCGTCCGTAGAAGAAATCCTGAAAAAAGACGGCGTGGAAGAATTAGAGCCGGTTGTAACCTCCAAAAACACCTATGTGGCTCCTTTCGTAAACGCTGAGGAATGCCAGTACCTTGTTATCGAGGACGCATTCCCTAACGGAAGACCTGAGCTTGAAAAAGGCGGTCTGATCTTCACAACCCGCGAAACTGTGGACAAAGTGGAAAAGATGAAAGTCTGCACCTGTTTAAATCCTCTGCACACTGCCCTTGCCGTATTTGGCTGCATTCTGGGCTATGACCTGATCTCCAAAGAGATGAAGGATGAGACCCTGAAAAAGCTTGTGGAAGGCATCGGATATGTGGAAGGCCTGCCGGTTGTTATCAACCCCGGCATTCTGGACCCGAAAGAGTTCATTGACACCGTATTAGGCGTTCGTATCCCGAACCCATTCATGCCGGATACACCCCAGCGTATCGCTACCGATACTTCTCAGAAGCTGGCGATCCGTTTCGGTGAAACCATCAAGGCATATCAGGCCTCTCCTGAGCTGAAGGTATCTGACCTGAAACTGATCCCTCTTGTATTTGCGGGATGGCTGCGCTACCTGATGGGTGTGGATGACAACGGCAATACCTTTGAATTAAGCCCTGATCCCCTGCTTGACACAGTGCGCCCATACGTTGCAGACGTAAAACTGGGCCAGGCTGTGGACGCAGAGAAGCTGTTAAAGCCGGTTCTGGAAAATGATAAGATATTCGGTGTAAACCTATACGAAGCAGGTATGGCAGACACTGTATGCAGCTACTTCTCACAGATGACAGCCGGTACAGGCGCAGTCCGCAGTACACTGGAAAAATACGTTTAGAATGATCCATCCCTTTTGATACCCTCTGGGGCTGCACGAAACCTCCGCTCGTGCGGCCCCTTTTCTCTCTGTTTTTCCTGATCACCTTGCAAAAAGACGGCACCGTATGGCTCAAACCATACAGTGCCGTCTTTCTTACATTTCTAATATACTTCTGCCCCAAAAGGCATAAGTGCCAGCTTTGCTATTTTAAAATGCTGCATTCCAAAGGGAATTCCCACAATAGTGATACAGAGCACAAAGCCGATCACCAGGGACTCCAGTGCCAGGGGGATTCCTGTCACTATCATCCAGATGACATTGAGAAGCAGAGAGCCTGCTCCTCCACCATACTGTACTTCTTTTCCAAAAGGGAAAAAAGCCAGCGACGCAAATTTAAAACACTGCATCCCCACAGGAATCCCCACGATCGTCACACACCATAAAAGCCCTGCCAGACACCAGCTCAGGCCGCTGATGCAGCCTCCAAATATAAACCAAAGCAAATTACCCAGACATCCCATATGAACACCTCCTGTTCCAGTTTATTCATTTAACAAGTCTCTCAGTTCTCCAAGAATCACTCTAACCCGCATAATTGCGTCATCCACCTGTTCTCTGGCATCGTTGATCTTTCTCTGTACCAGATAATCAGCTACAAGCCCGTCAAAAAAGAAGTCAGCAAACGTAAGAAAGGAACTGATATCCATCCGCAGATCAAGGGGAACCTGAACATCCCTAAGCTCCCTCTGGAATACAAGCAATTGTCTCTTTGCCTCTTCCATATAATCTGTGGCGTCTGACATTTTTGAATGCTTTACCCAGTCTGTAAAAAAACCGCCTCCCAGCATATCGAAAATTCCCCAGTTCTTTGCTCCCTGAAGCTTTTCTCTGGCATTTTCCAGACTGTACAGGGCTTTTTCCCCAGCTGCTGCCGCTTCCTCAATTTCTTTTCTTCTCATTTCGTCTCTCATCTTTCTTTTCCTCCATTTTTTCAGCCGGCTTTTCTGCGGCGGATATCTGGAAGGTGTATTGAGAATAGATGGAACTAAAAAAAGACCTCTATCATGACATCCGCCACAATAAAAGTCTTGCTATCTCATTTGATACGGACACCTCTCGGTATCGGTTGACGATTTCAAACCCGTTCATCTCTGAACGTTCAGCTACTCCCTTTCGATTGCTTGGATAAAATATAGCACAGAGGAGATGAATTGTCAATATATTAACGCAAAAATCCCAAGCTGCCGAACTCATCTCATCTCTGTTTACTGCTCACTGTCCGCTGTTCACTACTCACTGTCCAAAGTCCCGGAATTTGTACCGGGATTCCCTGTCTTCTGGTATTGTTTTTCAAACTCCGGCCTTGAAAGAGGTTTGTTGAAATAATAGCCCTGAATATAAAAGCACTCCAGGTTCTTAAGGATTTCTAGCTGTTCTCTATTCTCTACGCCCTCCGCAACCACTTCCATACACAATTCCTGGCAGAGCGTCAATATATTCTTCACGATAATACGGGCTTTTTCATTGGTGAGGAGATTATTTACCAACCCTTTGTCCAGTTTCAAATGATTGAAACGGATTGCTGAGAGGAAAGACAAATTGCTATATTTTGCCCCGAAATCATCCAGCGCGATGTTATATCCAGCCTGGCAGATCTGTTTTCCTATCTGTGCCACAGTATTGCGCTCTACTTCTCCCATACTCTCTGTGATCTCTATCTCCACATACCGCTTGTCCACACCATAACGGAAGATGATCTCCTCCATTCTCTCTATGAGCTGTTCTTCCAGAAGTGTTGCCCTGGAAAAGTTAAGGGAAACAGGAATCAGTTCTACCCCTCTTCTCTCCCACTCTTTCAGGATTTTGCATACTTCCTCAAAGACAAAGAAGTCTATGTAATGAATCAGGCCGGCTGTCTCCAGATAAGGGATGAATTTCCCCGGCGGTACAATGCCTTTCTTCGGGTCCTGATACCTCACCAGTGCCTCCGCGCCGCAGAGTGTGTTGTTATATGTATCAATCTTAGGCTGCAGGTAAACTGTAAATCTTCCTGCAGAGATCTCTTTTAACAATTCCTTCAATATCCCTGCGCTTCTGTGGACTTCCGCAAAAGGATGCTCATTATAATATTCCTGCTTTGCTATCATTCTGCGCTCATCCGCACTGGCGATAAGGAAATCCAGGCTGATGTCCGTATCTGACCAGGCACTTCCCACAGAAACACTGGCTGCCTCACGCATTCTCTCCCTCATCTTCTTCAGCCGCTTCTCAAAAGCGTCATGGGAAATATTCTCACTCACCAGTAAAAATTCATCTCCGGTAAAACGATAGACCCTTGCCGCAGGGAATTCCTCCTGCATAATATCCGCAGTAAACTGAATCACATTGTCGCCGTAGGCGTTTCCGTAAATCCTGTTGATATCCTTCAAACCATTGATGTCTACGGAAACAATCCCCAGTGAAATCAGGCTTTCCTCCCTGATAGCAGAGCAGAACTCCTTATAACTGTTCCGGTTCAGCACTCCTGTCAGTCCATCGTGGTGCATGAGAAACTCCTGCTCTTCCTGTAATCTGCGCTTTGTGAGTTCATTTGCCACAAAATACTGTATTGTAGTGAGAATAGTGGTATGCTCCGTATTCCTTTTGGGGTTGTCGATCTCCATGTAACCCATCCGTTTTTCGCCGTCCTCCAGGCTCACTAAATAGCAGGAGTCAATGCCAAGGCTCTTCATATTTTTATAAAGGCCGCTGCGCTTCTCTTTCCACTGTTCTATATCCTGTATTAATTGAAGCCTGCCTAATTCCTCCCATTTCCACCCGCCGGGGCTTCCAGGGTATAAATAAGGACTGCCGCTGACACCGGCGGAAAACATATCCTCTTTTTTCCACTCATACACTTCCCGGATTTTGCCGCTTTCCGGTTCACACTCGATCACATATGCCCTGTCCCCTCCATAATAGGAGGCCAGCGATCCCAGCACGTTTTCCAGTGCATGTCCGAAGTCAGCTGCACTGGTAAGTGCAAACATGCCCTGCAGCAATACCGTTTCTCCAGCGCTGCCAAGCTCTGTCTGTGCCGTATTCCGTAACGTGTCCGGAACCCCAGGATTCCCCGGCTCATATTTTTTTAGGTGATCGCTGTAGACGAAGACACCACTCCTGCCCATGGATATACCTGTTTCCAGGGCAGCTCTGGCCATCTGATACAGCCCCTGGAAAATATGCTCCGGACAGTTGTCAAAAATAATACCACAGGATACATTGACCGGATGGCTGATATTCGGAAACATATAGGGAAGGGCAATTGTCTTTATGACATCCTCTGCACACTGCCGCACGAACTCTGCCCTGGGATTGTTATACAAAAAGACTACAAACTCATCCCCGTAAAACCTGCCGATAATGGCATCCTCAATAAACCTCAATTTAAGCTGGTTGCTGATTTCCTTCAGCACATCATCCGCTGCCACATAACCAATTTCATGAACCAGTTTTGTAAAAAAGTCCACGTTAAATACCAGCAGGGCATAAGCCTGCCTCCTGCCCTGGTTTTTCAGCAGCGCATCCCCTATCATCTGTATGGCGGTCTCCTTGTTGTAGACGCCGGTCTGTACATCATACTCCGCACGGAACTTCAGGGCCAGCTCCAGATTTTTCTTCTCGTTGATATCCTCCAGTGTACCATAGACATATAGATCGCCGTTCTGCACATCCCGCACCAGACGTGCCACAGCATTGACCCAGGACAGTCTTCCGCTCCTGTCTTTCCTGCGGTACTCAAAGTTAATGACTGTACTGCCCTCTTTATACGCTCTGCACAGGGCATCTCTGCTCATCATCTTCTGCAGACGCAGTTTGTCCTCCTCATTGGCCATACTTTCATTGTGAAGCACCATCAATTCCTCATAAGTCATTCCCGGAGGATATTCCATGCGCACCTGGCCCTCCACGTACTCCACACAATTCTGGTCAAGATTACAGCGGAAACTGGCGATCACACCTCCGTCGTAGGTGAGCCTGAGCTGCATTTCCTGCTGGTAGACCATCTCCGCCTTTTTTTGTTTTGTAATATCCTCTCCCACAGCAACTGCGCAGCAGGGCCTGTTATTCTCATCACACAAAAGGGCATAGCTGACCCTCTCCCACCACCAGTAGCTTCTGTCCGCGGAACGTGTGAGAATATCTGCCTGTACATGGCTCTGCCCATTCTGGAGCCGGCTGTATAAATCCAGCAGGTCCTGTCTGCTCCTGGGATGTATATACCCATTCTCCAACAGCGCTTCCGGTGCATGTTCCAACTGCCGGAATCCGTGACTCTCCTGTGCGCCCTCCGTCAGAAACAGCGTGCGGGTCCTCATATCATATTCCCATACATTGATATGAGCTTCTTTCAGCGCTGCCCTGTAAACCATCTCCTTATGGGCCAGCTCCCTCTCCAGAGGATTCTCTGTCTGTGTATATCCCCTTGGAAGTATGGCCTGCGCCTCACGGGCCACTACCTGTTCCTCCGGCCGGTTCTTCCAGGCCCCGTATATACAGTATTGGCCCTTGCCGTTTTTCTTTGCCCGGTACATGGCTGCATCCGCTTTGGCAAACAGGGACATAAAATCCGTGCCATGCTCCGGATAAAAGCTGACACCAATGCTGCAGCCGATACTACAGGTGTTCTCGCCATTGGTGTAATGGTCAAATATATTCCGTATGGCATTGACCTTTGCTTCAATAACGCTGTTCTTCTGAATATTGGTCATGAAGACCACAAATTCATCACCGCCGATGCGTGCCACAATATCCTCATGCCTGAATATTCCCCGAAGGCTGCCCGCAGTCTCGTTGAGAACCTTGTCACCGAACAGATGGCCATAGGTATCATTGATATGCTTAAAATTGTCCACATCGATCAGCAGCATGGCTGCCGGATCATGTCCCTGCTGCATATACTGCTCTGCCCTCACCTCGCATTCCCGCCGGTTCAGAAGACCGGTAAGGGGATCCAGGGCAGCGGCTTTCCTGGCTTTGATGATCTCTTTTTTTCTCTGGTCAATATCTGAAATGATACCCAGTATCTTCAGAAGCCTCCCATCCCCGTCCCTGAGCGCTGTGGCATGGACATCCACCCAGAGATAAGAACCATCCCTGGATTTGAGACGGTACTCACATTCCATCTTGTCATTCCCCTTTAAGATGGCTTGAAATCCGCCCCGCAGCCCCGCCTTATCTGCCTCATATACAATATCTGTGGCAAACATAGAATCCGGAAAACCTTCTGCCGGAATCTGATATCCGAATTTCTTCTCAAAGTTAGGAGAATAATATATCTCATAGGTGACACAGTCCAGCTCAAAGATAATATCCTGCATCTGTGAGAGCACGATCTCATACCTCTGCTCACTGATAGCAAGCTGACGCTGTGCCTCCTTCTCCCTGCTGATATCATGGAAGATACAGTGAAACCAGCAGCCCTCTTCTTTATTCTCCATAACCTCCGCGCTGATCCATGCCCAGCAGATAGTACCGCCTTTTTTGACCAGACGGTTCTCATACATGAATACGCTGCCGTTCTTCAATTGTCTGCTGATTTCCCCCATGACCATTTTCCGGTCCCCTTCATAGACCGCATCCAGAATATGGTTGTGGAACCGTTCTGAAAATTCTTCCCTGGTGTATCCCAAAAATTCAAACAGATGATCGTCTGCATCTATCAACGTAAAATACTTGTCATACCGGCAGTTAAATACCCCTCCGCCGATTTTGCTCTTCCCGTCTGAGCTGTTCGCTTTTTCATTCATCCCGATCGGCCTCCTTCTGCCTTCAGTACCCTTTTCCCCAACGCCTGTTCTTATACTCTATTGTATTACAATCCTGCCGTTTTTTAAACTTTTATGGCAAAATCTGTAATATTTTTCCATATTCCGATGCCGGGTGTCGGTAACTTACAGAAAAAAGCTGCCGCACAATTGGCTTCATGCAGCAGCTTCTTTCTGTCAGGCTCAGCCTGCCGAGGGATTTCCTCTATATTTTATCAGTGTTTTCTTCCGTCAAAATGGTCACCTGGGTAATATAATGTTCCATATCCGAGACTGCTATTTCATTCATCCCGATCTCATAGGCATATCCTGTGAGCCTGTAACCATGCTTCTGCGCAAACTCCAGCATACGGCTGTAAAGCCCGGGAAGCTTTTCCCAGCTCCCTATACTGATGCCCCGCAGATAAGTCCCCGGCGGCTTTCTGTAAAATCCCTCCACCTCTGCGAGACTCTCCAACTGGGTATATAACCCGTCGTAGATTTGAAACTCCCCGTGCCGAATCTTCTCCGCAGACAGTAAGCTGCCACAGCTTGTCTTATATTTGCTCAGATCCCATGCCTTCTGCAGATGTTCCAGCAGTGTGCTCATATCAGCAAACTCCCCCTGCTGGACCTGAGAAGACAACGGTGTTATAAAAAGATACTCCTCCTCACAGTGGATCAGATCGATCTGTCCGTCCCTGACCTCCATACTGAGACGCAGCATTTCCTGTTTTTTCTTTAAAACATTCCGCAGAGTCTCCAGGTTCTGAATGGTCTCTTCGATCTCCCCTACTTTTTTCTCCGAGAGTTCTATGAACCTTTGGGCTGTGGGACGGTTCAGGTATTCTTTGATCTCCCCAATGGACATATTCAGTTCACGGAGCGCCAGTATGCTTTCCAGCTCTCCGCTCTGCTGATAAGTATAATAGCGGTACCCGTTCCTGCCTTTGTACGCAGGTGAAAAAAGGCCGATATCATCATAATAGTGAAGGGTCCGTTTATTTAAATGATGCAGCCTGGCAAACTGCCCGGCTGTAAATAATATTGAATTTTGAAACATTTCCAATCCCCCTGACACGTTATCCGTTTTCTCTATAGAATGACTATACCACGTTATGAACAGACCCAAAAGAGTCATCAGCACATATATTTTTTCTCAAATTCATCAGCCGGAATGGGCTTTGAGTACACATACCCCTGTATCATATCGCAGTTTACCCGCCGCAGATATTCCACCTGTTCCGGCTCCTCTATCCCCTCTGCCACAGTCTCTACATTCAGCT
The DNA here is from genome assembly GCF_034355335.1 of Blautia coccoides. NCBI lineage: Bacteria > Bacillati > Bacillota > Clostridia > Lachnospirales > Lachnospiraceae > Blautia > Blautia producta. Next base: position 876,232 of record NZ_CP136422.1, on the reverse strand, counting down.
TCTTCGCCAGCTCCATCAGACAGGCGATCACATCTCTTGCCTTCTCACTGTGCATATCCAGAAAGAAAAGCCGGTCCAGCTTCAACGCATCCACATCAAATTCCTTCAAGAGTCCCAGGGAGGAAAACCCGGATCCGAAATCATCCAGAGAGCACCTGAATCCCAATTCATGCATCCGGCGGATGCTGTCCTTCACCACATCTATCTGCTCCTCATCCAGGAATATGGATTCTGTCAGCTCAAATTCCAGCAGCTCTTTTCTGACCTTGCAGCGCTCGGCTATGGCGGAAAACTCACTGAGAAAATCCGGTTTCCTGAAATGCTGTCTGGACAGGTTCACAGAGACAGGTATCTGCCGCCTGCCCATGTTCTCCCACTTTGCCATAAGTGCACATACTTCCTCAAATATATACATATCAAGTCTGCATATCTTTCCGTTTTTTTCAAAAAGAGGAATAAAATCTGAGGGGAAGATCACACCTTTTTCGGAATGCTGCCAGCGCACCAGTGCCTCAGCCCCCACAGCCTCGCCTGACTTTGGGCTGACCTTTGGCTGAAGATACACCTGAAACTCATGACAGCGAAGGGATTCCTCAAACAAAGCGTTCATCTCCTCTTCCCACTTCAGGCGTTTTACAATTTTCTCGTCGTAAAAGACACAGTCTCCCCCCGCCTCTTTTTCACCGCTCTGTTCAGCCAGGCGCGCATGGTCCTGTAAAATGGTAATCTCCTCGCCGGGATCGCGGATCACGCAGGCCCCCTGTCGGAATACAATAGGATAGCGGGGGACTCCCTCCTGGGAAGAGGAATTTATTTCCTCGGTCATATCTTTCAGCCTTGTCCGGATAGATTCAGGCTCTGCATCCCGCAGACACAGGAAAAAGCTGTCAGATTCATTCCTGGAAACAAATTCATTTTCGGATGGTCTGATATGACACTGCAGTACATGATGTATATACCGCAAGGTGGCGTTGCCCGCCTCGGTACCGAACCTCTCATTGATCATTTTAAAGCCTTTTACATTCATCATGACAATGGAATAGGCCGAAGGCTCCATTTTACTTGCCAACTCCTCGTATTTCAGGCAGAAAGCCGCCTGATTCATCCCTCCGGTGACACTGTCTTCAAATGCATACCGCTCCAGTTCTCTTCTCCCCGTATTGAAAAAGCGGTAAACATTTACAAGAAAGATAAGAAACACTGCCATGACAAATATAAGGATCAGGAAAAACCTCCATATACTCCCCTCTGAGTTGCCCGAGATCAGATCAGCGGGTATGATGGTCAGCAAAACCCAGTCATTGATCCCAAGCACATCATAAGACAAAAACAATTCCTCCTGAAGGGGAGAGGTAAATTCCAGGATTCCGCCCTTTCCCTTCTGCATATTCCTCCGCATCTGCCCAATCTCAGACAGGAGCTTCTCGTCTTTATTCTCCTTGAAAATATCATCCAACTGCAAAAACGGCTTTAAATCAGTGGGGGAAAGGATCACTTCTCCGCTGCTGTCAATGATACAGCTCAGACTGTTTCCGTCAAAGCTTTTGGATGCGATCATATCCTGCATTTTTTCCTTGCTGCGGGTGCCCACCATGACATACTCCACGGACATATCCACATAAACCGGTACCGAATAGATGATCTCCTGGCCTCCAAGATAACTGGTTCCTGCTTTACCGTCAAAGGATTCCCTGACACAGTCCAGTTTTGCGATTTCTCTCAGCTCTGTCTCATCTATGGTATCGGGAAGTGGCGTATGTATCATTTCTCCCTGCCTGTCAATGACTGTCAGAACATTGAACTCCAACAGTCTGGCCTCCTGTTCAAGAAACTGTACAAGCCCGCCCTCGTCTTCCTCTGTTCCCGAAAGACTGCTCACTACAAAATCCGCCGTCATGGCCAGATCCTGAGATTTATGATGCATGGTATTTCCAATCTCACCCGCCATATGGGTGGTCACATCCTTCAGATATTCCTTGGTGCTGCGGGCCAGCACTTTCTGAAGCCCAACAGCATTCCATACGGTAATGATCAGTGTTATCAGGATAACTGCCGAAATAATCCACACCTGCATCCCGCTTATAAAAAAAGGACCCTGATATGCAGAGCCTCTTGTTTTCCTTCGTCTCATAGCCTCATACATACTCCTGCTATAACTGCCGAATGTTTTCCGATGGTCAGCGCAGTACATGCGCAGACCTGCTGAATGGTCAAAATCATTTTACTATAATTTGATTTTGAAGTGCAATCTTATATTTGTGTACGTATGCATATAGTATTATAATATTAGATATACTTACCGTATAAAGGAGACTTTGCCATGGAACAGAAAAACAGATTATTCGATTTTTTGTATCAAAATCTAAAGGAGCAGATCGAGACCGGAATCCTGCCCTACAAAAGCGCGCTGCCGTCCATGAGCCAGCTCTGCGAAATATACCATGTGGGAATGCGCACAGTCAGAGAAGTGCTGAAAGCCCTGGCACAGGAAGGGATGATACAGACAGCCGAACGAAAGCCCTCCCGTGTCATATACAAGCTTACAGAGATGCCTGAGACAGACTCTGCCCTTGAGCCGTCCGTGCGCACAGCCCTGAAAAACAAATCCTCTATCCTGTCTGTGTACGAGACCATGACTATCCTGATGCCTCCCCTGCTCGCCTTCTCCGCCCAGGTCTGCAGTGAAGAAAAAATGCAGCACTGCCTCTGGATCCTGGAACATGAGAAAATAGCCCGCAGAAACAAATGGCAGACTTACTCCTGTTTTCTCCATGAAATCCTCTCCGCCTCAGGAAGCCTGCTGTTCCGGGATCTGTATATCAGTCTTGAACTCTATGCCCACATCCCATTTTTCTGGGAACACAGAGATTCCATTATCAAGCCGGAAGAAAACAGGAGAAAATGCTCTTATTGGGAAAACGGACTTCTGAGACCGGAAAATGCGGAGGAAGCTCTGCGCTATTTTACCGGGCTCTACCGCTTCACAACAGATAGGATAGAACAATATCTGGACAGGCTTTCACTGGAATATCCACAGGTACAGACAGTTGATAAAAATATATACTCCTGGAATGCAGACCTGGGCCGGGACCATTATTATATGCAGATTGTCCGGGATATCATTGATAAAATAGGGATTGGAATCTATAAAGACAGGCAGTTTCTACCCTCAGAAGAGACTCTGGCACGCCACTATCAGGTCTCCGTTGCCACCATACGAAAGTCCCTCTCTGTCCTGAACCGGCTGGGCTTCTGCAAAACCTATAATGTAAAGGGAACGCAGGTGACTCTTTTTAATGATGATGCCACGTTATCCTGCATGAAGGACAAAAATTACAAAAAGGATACGCTGCTGTATCTTAGCGGTCTCCAGTTCATGGCTCTTGCCGTCCCCCCTGCCGTCAGACTGACTTTTGACCGGATAACAGAGGATGCCATACATTCACTGGAAGAAAAATTCAGGAAACCCAATGCCATTCCCCTTGATCTGATCATGGACTGTATCACCCAACAGATGCCCCTTTACCCCTTCAGAGTCATTTTGAAAGAGGTGAGAAAGCTGCTGCACTGGGGATACTATTTTTCTTTCTACGCAGAGGGCAGCCAGATGTCAAATACTATAAATCAGATGGGACTGCAGGCTTTTAAGTATCTTCGTGAAAATGACCGGGCTGCCTTCGCCAAACAACTGAGTGCCTGCTACTGCTATCTACTGACCTTTGTCCGTGATTTCATGAAAGACTGCGGACTCCCCGAAGCCGGCAGGATCCCTGAACCTGATCTGTCCTTTATCCGATTTTATATCTGAACAAAAAGAAACCCTTGTAAAATCTTCATTTTACAAGGGTTTTGACGTGCGCGAGAGGATTCGAACCCCCGACCTTCTGGTCCGTAGCCAGACGCTCTATCCAGCTGAGCTACGCGCACATCCAATATTGATTGGATAGGTATTTATTTGTTATTGCCTTAGCAACGAAATTTATTATATCTTATGGTGCGAAAAATGTCAATAGGTTTTTGAATTTTTTTTATTCCTCTTTGCTTGCCATTTTACTACTCACAGCTCTGCAAAAAACGCAGTTCTGTGAACAGCAACGCGCTTCGCGATGCACAGATACGGAGCATTCTGCCCCATATCGCGCTGGCCGCCTCGGGATTTTCATGCGCAGGCGCATAAAAACACCTTGCGGGCCAGTGGCTGTGAATAGTGGCTTGCCATTTTTCAGCGGATTGTTTATATTAGAAGGTAAGCGCAATCTACATATTTATAAAGGAGAGATCATCTTATGAAATCATCATCAGACCTGAAGACCATGCTGGCCTCCATTCACCGGAAAAGTTATCCCGCCTACAAGGACTTACGGGGTATCTATTCCTTCGGCGATTATACATTATCCATCGACCATGTACAGGGTGACCCCTTTGCAGCCCCCTCCAGCCTGAGCATAAAGATTCCCCTCAAAACGGCTGGTTTCCCCTCCCATTACTATAGGGAAAAGCATACCCGAATTGCCCTTCAGGACTATCTGAATAGACAATTTGAACAGCAGGTGTACCATTTCAGCTTTAAGGCCAAAGGCTCCGGCAAGAGCGGACTCATCTCTGTCAGCCGCTGCGGCCAGGAGATCCTGGACAGAACCGCCTGTGAGATCACCGCATCGGATCTGACGGCCCGCTTTACCGTAGGTTTTCCTGCAAATGGCAGAACTATCAATGCGCCGGAACTGGAAAAGATCCTGTTTGAATTTCTGCCGGTATGCGTGCGGAAGTCCTTTCTGTACAAAAACCAGAACGCAAAGACCGTGGAGAGCGTCTTCTTTCTCGCAGAGGACCAGCAATACATCCGGGAAGAACTGGAGAGCCGGAATCTGGCCGCTTTCGTGGCTGACGGCGCCATCCTGCCAAGACAGAGCGGTGTATCGGACAAGCCGCTTGCTGACTGCGTCCCCTTCTCTTCCCCGTACTCTATGCGCATTGAACTAAATCTTCCGCACAAAGGAAAGATCACAGGCATGGGCATTCCAGTGGGCATCACCCTGATCGTAGGCGGCGGCTACCACGGAAAATCCACCCTGCTGAACGCCCTGGAATCCGGGGTGTACAACCACATCGCCGGTGACGGAAGAGAATATGTCATTGCGGACCAAACAGCAGTGAAGCTGCGCTCTGAGGATGGACGTTTTGTTAAGGATGTGGATATCTCCATGTTCATTAATGACCTTCCCAACAAGAAAGATACCCACTGCTTTTCTACCCCTGACGCAAGCGGCAGCACCTCCCAGGCCGCGGCTATTGTGGAGAGCATGGAGGCAGGTTCCCGTCTGTTTTTCATTGATGAAGATACCTCTGCCACGAACTTCATGGTGCGTGACACTTTCATGCAGCATGTGATCAGCCGACACAAAGAACCTATCACCCCGTTTTTGGAGCGCGCCGGGGATTTATATGAAAAGGCAGGAATCTCCACCATCCTGGTGGCGGGCAGCAGCGGTGCCTTCTTCCACATTGCTGATACTATTATCCAGATGGACTGCTACCGCCCTGTGGACATAACAGATTCTGTAAAAGAACTGTGTAAAGACTTTCCGCTGCCCCCGGCAGATACCCCTGCGTTTATCCTTCCGCAGAGCCGCCGAGTTATGAGCACCCCTGATTTCCGGGAGCCTCAGGGACGCAGAGGCGGCCGCGGGGCAGAAGGAAACGGACACGGACCAAGAGAAAACCGAGGGTTAAAGACTAAGACACATGACCGCTACACCTTCTCCATCGGCAAAGAATCCGTGGACCTGCGGTATGTGGAACAGCTCACTGACTTTGAACAGACGGCTGCCCTTGCCTCCATCCTGCGCTACGCATGTGAAAACCTGATCGACGGTAGAAAAACCCTGGATCAGGTGGTGAAGCTGCTTCTGCATCAGCTTGAGACGAAGGGCCTCTCCTCTGTCTGCGGAACCTCCTACACCCCATGCGGCCTTGCCATGCCCAGACCCCAGGAGATCTATGCCTGTTTTAACCGTTTCAGAAGGCAGTAGAACAGACATCCGGCCTTCATGACAACAGGATACGGCAGGAAATTGATCAATCTACAAAATATTTCATAAAAACGTGAGGTTCATCACGGCATTGCCAAAATGCTGCGGCTATACTTATCTGCATAAGCAATGGAAACCTTCCGGTACCTATAGGAATACTGGATCGCTGCGTGTTATCTTTCCATTGTCACAGAACGAGTGAGGCCGCAGTTTTGCGCCCTCACACCATTTATGAAAGAGGTGAAATTATGGGTTATTGTTACAAGACGCAGGATCTACAGCAAGTCTTTTCTGCTCTTACAGAAACTTATGACCTTTACGCTCCCAAACTTTTTCTGAAAAAGGGAGCCTTTTCCGACACGGATCTGGTCCGCTATGGCAGGATCACTTCCCCTGAGGAAATCGTATTAGACAGGAAATCCCGCTTCTCTCCCAAAGAAGTGCTGCTTCCCATTTCCCAGACCTTATTCTATTTCACAGAGGACAAAGTGACAGAACCGAATCCCCCCAAAAAGGACGCGGTCATCTTCCTTAGAAGCTGTGACCTTCACGCAGTGCGCCGCCTGGATCATATATATCTGGAAAACGGCCCTGAGGATTCCTACTACAGACAGCTCCGGGACCATGTAAAATTTGCCCTTCTTGGCTGTCCCTCCTGTTTTGACTCCTGTTTCTGCGTGGATATGGGGACAAACAAAAATCTTGATTATGATTTCAGTCTGGATCTTACAGGAGATACCTGGAAAACAGACGTCAAATGGCCGGAACAGGAAGCGCTTTTCCAAAAGTATTCCGTTTCAGAGGAATCTGTCACCCCCTCGTTTGTGACAGAGACAAAAACCCGTGTACATATTCCCGAAAGCCTCACTGCCAAAGCCGCCAAAAGCTCCATCTGGAAAGAATACGACAGCCGCTGCATCAACTGCGGACGCTGTAATTTCTCATGTCCTACCTGTACCTGCTTCACCATGCAGGATCTGTTCTATACAGACAACGGCAAGGTTGGCGAGCGCCGCAGAGTGTGGGCCTCCTGTATGGTGGACGGCTACACGGACGTAGCAGGCGGAGGAAGTTACCGTAAAACCAACGGGGAACGTATGCGCTTTAAAGTCATGCATAAGGCACTGGATTTCAAACAAAGAGCAGGCTATCAGATGTGTGTGGGCTGCGGGCGCTGCGATGACGTCTGTCCGGAGTACATCTCCTTCTCCCACTGCCTGAACCGACTGTCCGATGCCATGAAGGAGGTGGAAGACTTATGACAAAAAATGAATATATTCCTTTCCGCTCTGAAATAAAAGATGTCATACGCCACACAGATATAGAGTATACCTTCCGCATGGAATACACAGGTGATGTAAAACCCGGACAGTTCTTTGAGGTATCCATCCCCAAATTCGGCGAAGCCCCTATTTCTGTCAGCGGCGTTGGGGACGACTTTGTGGATCTGACCATCCGCCGTGTAGGTAAAGTCACAAATGAGGTATTTGAACAGTATGAAGGGGACACCCTGCTGCTACGCGGACCTTACGGAAACGGATTCGACCTGGAAGATTATAAAGATAAAGAGCTTGTCATAGTAGCAGGCGGCACCGGTGTCTCCCCTGTCCGGGGCGTGATCGACTATTTTGCCCGCAACCCCGAGGCCGCAAAGAGCGTCACTGTCATTGCAGGCTTTAAAACACCCAATGATATCCTGTTCCGCCGTGATTTAAAGCTCTGGGAGGAGAACCTCAGCCTGATCCTCACAGTCGACAGCTGTGAAGGCAATCCTTCTTATAAAGAAGGCCTTGTAACCGCCTATATCCCCGGTCTGGAATTTGAGCACATGGAAGACGCCTGCGCCATTGTCGTAGGCCCTCCTGCCATGATGCGCTTCTCCACCATGGCCCTTATGGACCGAGGCTTAAAAGAAGAGCAGATTTGGATCTCCCAGGAACGCAAAATGTGCTGCGGTCTTGGAAAATGCGGCCACTGTAAAATCAATGATGTCTATGTATGTCTGGACGGCCCTGTTTTTAACTTTACTAAAGGCCGACAGCTGCTGGATTAGGAGGTGCAGGGAATGGATGTCAATACAAAGGCTTTAAAGAAAAACGCGTTCCGCGTCACAAAAGAGCGCGGCAAAACAGCCTCCCGTGTCCGTGTACCGGGTGGTCATATGGATGCCTGCTATCTATCCATGATACAGGATATTGCAGAGAAGTATGGAAACGGAACCGTACACATCACCAACCGCCAGGGCTTTGAAATCCCCGGCATAGACTACGCTGATATGCCCAAAGTGAATGAAATGCTCCAGCCCATTATCGAGGGACTGGACATCAACCAGACCGACCCCGGCACCGGCTATCCGGCCTCAGGAACCAGAAATGTGAGCGCCTGTATTGGAAACCGGGTATGTCCTTATGCCTGTTATGACACCACGGCATTTGCAAAGCGAATTGAAAAGGCAATCTTCCCCAATGATCTGCATTTCAAGATTGCTCTCACCGGATGTCCAAATGACTGTGCAAAAGTGCGTATGCATGATTTCGGCATCATGGGCATGACCCTCCCGCGCCTGGATCCTGAACGCTGCGTAAACTGCGGTGCCTGCGTCAAATACTGCCGCCGCAAATCCGTGGAGGCACTGGAAACAGTAAATTACCGTCCAAAGAGAAACGAAGAAAAGTGCATCGGCTGCGGAGAATGCGTTCTGAACTGCCCTGCTTCCGCCTGGACCAGGGATGAAAAGAAGTATTACCGCCTTACACTTCTGGGACGTACCGGAAAAAGGAATCCGCGTCTGGGTGAGGATTTCATCAAATGGGTGGATGAGGACAGTATCATTAAGATCATACTGAATACCTACAAATATGTGGAGCACTATATCGACCGCTCCGCTCCCGGCGGCAAGGAACACATCGGATATATTGTGGACCGGACCGGATTTGAGGAATTTAAGAAATGGGCCCTTGACGGCGTGCAGCTTCCTGAAATCGCAGAGGTCACCACTCCTATGTATTGGAAGGGAGTCCACTATACAAAATAACGCTCTGACATGAACAGGGGGGATGCTGCACGAAACACTCGTGCAGCATCCCCCTTCACTGTATCATGACCGAATCTTCAAAAAATTTTATTATCCGAAATGAAATTGTTCCTCCCGCTGGGCTTTCCATTATTTTGTGATCGTCCCGTCCAGATCCCACAGATCTTCCCAGCCTTTTGCCCCGGCCCAAAGGAATACCTGTCCTTTTACCAGACGGCAGTTCTTGTCGGCAAGGCGGATCTTCTCCATCTCCTCCTCAGTGAGCGGGTCCTCAGTGGTGCATTTCAGATTGCTGATATACTGTGGCTCCTTCACGGAGAAGGGAATCGGCACCTGCCCGCGCTGTACCGCCCATTTTAAACACACCACCGCCGGATGTACCTGATGTGCCTGGGCAATTTCCAAGATTTCCGGCATCTGGGTATCCGCAATATCCTCAGAGGTTCTGTCGCGCTCCGGGCGTGAGGGCGAGCCAATGGGACAATAACCGATAGGCACAATATTGTGCTCCTGTGCGTACGCAAACAATTCCGGCTGCTGAAAGCCCGGATGCAGCTCCATCTCAATGGCAGCCGGCTGTACTCTGCACAGGGGAAGCACTGCTTCTAGTTTCGGTATGGTCATATTAGACATACCGATATGGCGCACGAGGCCTTCTTCCAAAAGCTGTTCACACTGTCTCCACACACTCATAAACTCCTCTGTGGAAAACGGCCTGGAATCCGGGTTTCTGGAATCTCCGTCACAGCCGGGTGCATGGTAATTGGGAAATGGCCAGTGTACAAAGTACAGATCCAGGTAATCCAGGCCCAAATCTAAAAGGCTCTGTTTACAGGATGCTGTTACTTCTCCTTCCCCGTGCATGTCATTCCACACCTTTCCAGTGATGAACAAATCTTTCCGCTCCACAACTCCATTGTCAAAGAGTCTTCTGAGCACTTCTCCGATTTCCTTCTCATTCTGGTAGACAGATGCGCAGTCAATGAGACGGTATCCGTTTTCCACAGCACCATACACTGCATTTGACACCTGTTCTGCAGAATACTTGTCAGAGCCAAATGTCCCCATACCGATTGCCGGCATTCTGACGCCCGTATATAAGGTTCTGTAAGGCACTTTTGCCGGATCTACTCCTTTCCCCATAAAAACCTACCTTTCATCCTGGCTGCCGAATACAACCGCAACCTTGCCGCACTGTCCGCCCGCCATCAGCTTATAGGCCTCACCTGCTCTCTCAATGGAGAATTCATCTGTGATCAAATCTTCCGGATGGATATTCCAGCGCACCAGACGCTCAACCAGCTCTTCCATTCTCCACAGACTTGTCACCCAAGAACCATAAATGGTCTTCTGTCCGTGAATAATATCCGGGCTTGGATTGAAGGTACAGGTTCCGCCCTCTCCAACGAATGCAATTTTGCCCCACTCTCTTGTGGCACGGATAGCAAGCTGACGGCCAGCATCATTGGCACTGGCATCAATGGCACGTTCTACACCGTGTCCTTTGGTCACTTCCAAAATCTCGTCCAGGGTATTCTCGCCCGGTTTGAATACATGGTCCACAAGTCCCAGTTTCTTAGCCAGGTCAATGCGGTAATCATTCATTTCCACGCCGATCAATTGATTCGCTCCCAGTGCTTTGGCAAGCATGAGTGCTGCCAGGCCTACAGGGCCAAGTCCTGTCACCAAAACCGCGTCATTTCCGCTGATACCGATCTTTTCAATCGCCTCATAAACCGTACCGAATCCGCAGGCTACCTGTGCACCGTCTTTGTATGTCAGTTCATCCGGCAGGGCGATCAGGTCTTTTTCTTCTGCCAGTATGTACGGGGCCATTCCGCCGTTTCTCTGCCAGCCGTACGCCTGACGAAATTTGCTCTTACAGGAAATGTAATATCCTCTGCGGCAGTCATTACACACACCGCATCCGGAAATGTGATATACGATCACCCTGTCACCCTTTTTGAATCTGCGGAGGCCTTCGCCCTCCTCCACGATAACACCGCAGGGCTCATGGCCTGCCACCATGCCCGGAATATATCCCTCCGGCCCTTTTCCCACGTGTTCCCTGTAAATGCAGCGGATATCACTGCCGCAGATCGTAGTTGCCTTTGTCTGGATCAATACCTGTCCGTGACCCGGTTTCGGAACATCGAACTCCTTCATTTCCACAGAGCTGTTGCCCGGAAGTATTGCGCCTGCCATCTTTTTCGGAAGCATTTTTACTGCCATAATTGTTGTCCTCCCAACCATGAATTCCAGCGTTTGTGCTGTTTCTTATTTGTCCTTATTATACCATTTTGCGGGAAGGTTATTAGAGATATCTGCGACACCTTGAAATCTTTCATGTCGTGTTTTCGTATATTTTAAAGTTAAATCCTGTGACGACAGCCGGTCTGTGCATAGATGTCCTTTACATATCCTAATATGACAAAACTGTAAGATATTCTTTGAATTTGTAAGGTAAATCGATGGCAGACATCTCTGCCATGCTCTATAATCATCACTGTAAAACACATATTACGGAGGATTTGAAATGAACGAAGCTGCAGTTATAAATAAGACAGGCGCCGCCAAATGGGGATTTACGTCCTACTCCCTGAAAGTTCTGGCGCTTCTGCTGATGACACTTGACCATATTTATTATTATTTGGGAAGCGGAATCCTTCCGATCCCACATATCTTCACCCTGCTTGGCCGGATTTCCGCACCGCTGTTTCTGTTTGCCATGGCAGAGGGTTTTTCACACACACATGACAGGATGGCATATCTCAAGAGGCTGTATCTTGCATCTGTACTCATGTCAGTGGGCAATGACCTGGTCAATTCCTTTCTTCCGCACCCAAATGGTGCCATGGTCATTAACGGCATGTTTGCCACCTTATTTATTGTGGGCCTTTATATCTGGGCCATCGAATTGTTATTGGGAAATATAAAAAAGAAAAATTGGAAAAACATAGGGATTGCACTGGCTATGGTGCTCATTCCCATAGGTTCAGGTATTGGGGTCACTCTGTACATGGGAAATACCGCATCAGTTTCACCCATCGGAAGGATTGTATTCCAGGCCCTGTATACTTTGGTGCCATCACCGATTTTTGTGGAAGGCTCTGTTTACTGGGTGTTCCTTGGAACCGGCTTTTATTTTCTCAGAAATAAGAAAATCGGTCTCTCTGTCTTCTATGTACTTATGTCGGGATTCTTCTTCTTTACCGCAGCCGGCGAAGGAATGACCTATGAGAATCTGTTCATCCTGAATGACCAGTGGTTTATGGTCCTCTCCCTACCTTTTATCCTGCTTTACAGCGGACAGCGGGGAAAGAAAATGAAATACTTTTTCTATATGTATTACCCGCTGCACGTATACGTGCTTGTACTACTGGCCCGACTTTTGGCCTGACACCGGACTGACTCTCGGTCTGACCGAAAAAATTATATCATGAGCAAAAGAGACCTTATCCAAAAGACAGTATAATATCACTGCTGCCTTTGATAAGGTCTCTTCTTTTCACAATCCTGGAAGCTCAGCTCGCGGCTTCTCCGAATCCGTGCCTGCTGCCGGCTGCTCCTTTGCAGTCTTCAAATACTCCAAAGCCTCCGGGTCCTTCATCTGGAGCATTCTTGACCACTCCTTTGTGGCATCATCCCTGACCACCTCTGACTGGTTCTTATACAAAAATTTTACCAATTCATAGACATCCACCCAGATTTCATGATTCCCTTCCCTCTGGGACTCGTCAAAGATAAGCTGTAGTCCAAAATGCAGATGGGTCGTGTCAATATTATTCACATTTTCCTTTGCGCTGTATCCTGTTCGTCCCATATAGCCCACAACATCCCCGGCCTGAACAACACTGCCCACTTCCAAGGATTTGCAGTACGGAAAGTTCTGACGCAGGTGGGCGTAATAATAATATCGTCTGCCGTCAAAGCTGCTGATACCCAGACGCCATCCTCCGTACTGGTTCCATCCCATAGCTGATACATATCCGGATTCCACAGCTATGATCGGTGTTCCAGTCTGCCCCATCATGTCATGTCCCAGGTGCTCTCTCTTATACCCATAGCTTCTCGCCACACCAAAATCATCATAATCGTTATAGGGAAAACTTTTTGCTATAGGACTGAAACCCTTCAGGCCGTACTTTTTTGTCCAGCTTACCTTTCCCCGGTCCTCTGCCTCTATCTGATATTCTCCAACCAACCCATCCAGAACTGCGCCGTAGGCTTCCCGGTAGTAGTCAAAAGAATTGATCTCAGCGGACAGTTTTTCCACTGTAGTCTCGCCTTTTTGGAGCCTTTCGGCAATCTCATCCATGTCTTTTGCCTTATACTGCTTGAAATCACCGCCGTATCTGGCTCCCAGATAAGCCAGCAGATCCACCCAGTTAACATGGCCTTCCTGCCCATAGGTGTCCACATCATAGGCACAGGCTTGCCGCATGGCTTCACTTGTCACATGGAAGTCCACCCACTTTATGTAGTCCTTCTCTGCACTATCCGTTCCGGAATTCCCTCCATTGTCCATTCCGGAATCCTCTGCATTATCCGTTCCCGAATCCCCTCCATTGTCCGTTCCCGAATCCTCTGCACTTTCTGATGCAGAATTATTTTCTGCCTGGGCTGTGCCACGTCCGGCGGCAAATGCGCCTTGTGAGACATCTCTCCAGCAAAGCGCTGCTGTCAGGGTCAGCACAATGACCTCTGCCATAAAACCATATTTTTTCCATTTCTGTCTGTTCATGTCCGGCCCCCGGTCACATTCTGTATCAGTTTATGTGACCAGTCTGAATCTTAGAACCAGGCGGTAAAAAACCACCCCTACGTTTGACCAGAAATGATATGATACCTCTTAAGTAGACAAGATAAATAACCAAAATCTACTTAGGAGGTATTTTTATGTCCAAATCCCCTCATACTTCGGAATTCCGTGCAAAGGTGTCACAGGAATACCTTGATGGATCGGGTTCCTATAATTATTTAGCCACTAAATATAATATCGGGTGTAAAACATTAAAAGAGTGGGTTGCTAAATACAGAATTCATGGAATCGGAGCATTTATCCGTAAAACGGGGAATGCTTCTTACTCATCCGATTTTAAAACCATGTGTGTCGAAGCGGTTTTATCTGGTGATGGAAGCGTAGATGATATCGCTGCTAAATATAACATTTCTTCAAGAAGGGTACTCAGCCAATGGGTTGTGAGTTATAATGCCAATAGGGAACTTAAGGATTATGTTCCGAAAAGGGAGGTCTATATGACAGAGGCCAGAAGAAAAACAACCGTTACTGAACGCAAAGAAATCGTTGAGTATTGTATTAAACATAACCATGATTATAAAGGGACTGCATTCATTTATAACGTTTCATACAGCCAGGTTTATTCCTGGGTAAAAAAGTATGATGTGAATGGAGAAGACGGTTTAACAGATAAACGCGGCCATCACAGAGCAGATGATGAAGTGGATGAACTGGAGCGTTTACGGCGGGAAAATCTCAGGTTGAAACGCCAGCTGGAAGAAAAGGATAAGGCTGTTGAACTACTAAAAAAAGTGAAAGAATTCGAAAGGATGTGAAGCTTGGAAAGCTGCGTTACGAATCAAAATATTTAGCAATCAGACATTTCCATGAAACAGAGCAATGGAGCATTGCATGGATGTGCAAACAGCTTGAAATCTCAAGGGCAGCTTATTATAAATGGCTGGACCGGGAGATTCCGAAACAGGAATCGGAAAATCTTAAGCTGGCAAAACTGATTAAAGAATACGATCAACGCTTTGGCCATATCTTAGGCTATCGAAGAATGACTTCATGGATCAATCGCTTTAACCATACTGCTTATGGAAAAAAGCGGGTACATCGGATTATGAAGAAACTGGGTATACAATCTGTAATCAGAAAGAAAAAGAAAAAATACACATCTTCTCCCCCGGAAACAACCGCAGAAAACAAGCTATGCAGGGATTTTTATGCGTCTGCACCAAACCAGAAATGGTCTACAGATGTAACTGAGTTTAAAATACCGGGCGAAAAAAAGAAGCTGTATCTAAGTGCAATCATTGATTTATATGACCGATACCCTGTTTCCTATGTAATCAGCAGCCGGAATGATAATCAACTGGTGTTTAAAACATTTGATAAGGCGGTGATCTCCAATCCAAACGCAACGCCGATTTTTCATAGTGACAGAGGTTTTCAATATACTAGCAGAGTGTTTCAGAAGAAACTAAAGGAACATGAAATGGAACAATCCATGTCAAGAGTAGGACACTGTATTGATAATGGCCCCACAGAAGGTTTCTGGGGAATTATAAAATCAGAAATGTATCAGATGTATGAAATTACTGATGAAACGACATTGAGACATGCAATAAAGGAATATATGAAGTTTTATAGCGCAGAACGTCCTCAAGACAGGTATCATTGTAAGACACCGTTAGAAGTAAGGAATGAGGCAATCGCTGCTGAACATCCAGAAGAATACCCTATTCCTAAAAACAAGCGAATCGAAAAATATAAAGAAAAATGGTGTGCATAGAAAAACGGCCACAAAAATGTGGCCGTTCATCAGCCCCTCGTTTTAAATATTTCACCTGTCTACTTGACAGGGGGCATATCAAAACGGGGTGGTTTTTCTACTTCTATTTCTATATACAGGCCTGCCTTGTGGGCGGCAGGCCTCTGCGCCATACCTTTTTATTGTATGTTGATCGCTGGTTGCTTTTCACTGGCACATTTCAGGCCGTTACTATTCAGCCTCTCAGCTTCCTAGCAACTCAGGCTTTTTCTCTCGCCTTATCCAGCTTTACATTTCTGAAATAAAGTGCCATATCAATAGAAATCTCCACAATATTCAGTATGTAGAAGAACCATCCCAGATAGAACAGCCAGTCAAGTGATGTTCCTGCCGCTCCTGCTTCCACCCACAGGATTACTTTACGGGCAATACCGAATACGTAACCGATCCAGATAAAGAATTCAAAGAACAGACTCTTTCCTTTTGCTGTTCTGGAAATCCAAGATTTGCGGATTGAGATCGGCCATGATAAGCCGAAGCAGAGTATCATAAGCGCTTCTAATAAGTTTGTCATTATATTTTCTCCATTCCCTCTCTCATTTTACTCTTTATGCTGTGCCAGATATGCGGCTCTTCCCTCTTCGTACAGGTTCTTTCCTTCACTGTCGATGATGACAAAAAGGGGCATATCCTCCACATATAATTTTCTCAGAGCTTCTGCGCCTAAATCTTCATATGCGATCAGCTCTGCCTTTTTGATACATTTTGCAAGCAGCGCACCTGCTCCGCCGGTGGCTCCGAAATAAACGCCGCTGTATTTTTTCATGGCTTCAATGACTTCCGGAAGACGGGCACCTTTTCCGATCATGCCTCTGGCTCCCACGGACATCATGGTCGGCGCATAGGCATCCATACGGCCGCTGGTTGTGGGGCCTGCGGAACCGATGACCTGTCCCGGTTTTGCCGGGGTAGGCCCTACATAATAAATGGTGGCATCTGTGGGGTCAAAAGGAAGCTCCTCACCTTTTGCCAGTGCTTCACACATACGCTTGTGGCCTGCGTCACGTGAGGTATAGATGGTTCCTGTTACATATACGGTATCTCCCGCATGAAGAGTTTTCGCCAACTCTTCGGTAAGGGGCAGTGTAATATGTTTTTCCATTTAGATCACCTCCGTTTTGTGGCGTGTTACGTGGCAGTTGATATTAATGGCACAGGGCATACCTGCAATATGTGTAGGCATGGTTTCGATGTTCAGGCCAATAGCTGTGGTCTTACCGCCGAATCCCTGGGGGCCGATTCCCAGCTTGTTGATCTTGTCCAGCATTTCCACTTCCAGGTCTGCGTAGTACGGGTCTTCATTGGAAGAATCAATGGGGCGCATCAGTGCTTTTTTTGCGAGAAGGGCTGCCTTGTCAAAGGTACCGCCAATACCCACACCTACCACCATAGGCGGACATGGGTTGGGGCCTGCCGTCTCAACAGTCTCCAGGATGAAATCCTTGATCCCCTGCAGTCCTGCAGACGGTTTGAACATGCGGATAGCACTCATATTCTCACTTCCAAAACCTTTTGGACCTACGGTGATCTTGATCTGCTCTCCCGGGACAATTTCCGTATAGATCATAGCCGGTGTATTGTCACCTGTATTTCCTCTGCGAAC
Organism: Blautia coccoides; assembly: GCF_034355335.1. Taxonomy (NCBI): domain Bacteria; kingdom Bacillati; phylum Bacillota; class Clostridia; order Lachnospirales; family Lachnospiraceae; genus Blautia; species Blautia producta. The sequence goes on along the minus strand of NZ_CP136422.1, from coordinate 858,985 downwards.
CGGGTCTTTTACTACGGATTTTCTCAGATATCCCTTGTCATATCCCCGGCGTACGCCCTCATTTACAGCCTCACTCAGATCACCGCCTGTGATGTGCACATCCTGTCCGATTTCCAGGAAGACACATGCCATACCGGTATCCTGGCAAATTGGCACATTCTGTTCGTCAGCGATCTCAAAATTCTCAATAATATTGTCCAGCACACCCTGCGCGATTTCCCAGTCTTCACAGGCTCTGCAGTTTTTGATCGCACATTTTACATCCTCAGGCAGATGCTCATTAGCCTGGATGCAAAGATTTTCAATGACATCTGTTATCTGGCTTGCCATTATTTCACGCATATACGTTCACTCTCCTGTCTTACTTGTTATCTTTCATGACGGGCATACTTAGGAAGCAATAATGGAGATACATCATCGGAAGCAATGCCTGCGTTTTTCAGTTCCTCTGCATATTTTTCAATATGCTCCAGTGTCATAGAGCCAAGTTCTGTCTCTTTTGCTCTGGCTGCCGCTGCCTTACCTGCGTTACGGCCGAATACAATAATATCCAGAAGAGAATTGCCCATCAGACGGTTTCTTCCGTGGATTCCTCCCACGGCTTCTCCTGCTACCAACAGGTTGCTGATCGCTTTTGTAAATCCGTCTCCGCCGATTTCCAGACCGCCGTTCTGGTAATGAAGAGTTGGATATACAAGAATAGGCTGTTTTCGCATATCAATATCGTAATTCATGTACATACGAAGCATGGCAGGAATACGTTTTTCAATAGTTCCTTCTCCGCCGATCCTCTCGATCATGGGAGTATCCAGCCATACGCCGCTGCCCAGAGGCGTCTCAACGCCTTTTCCCCTGTCACTGCACTCGCGGATAATGGATGCAGCGGCAACATCACGGGTCTCAAGAGGATGCATGAATGCCTCACCCTCTGCATTGATCAGCATAGCGCCCAGAGAGCGGACTTTCTCTGTAACAAGCGCACCGTAAATCTGTGCCGGATAGGCAACGCCTGTGGGGTGATACTGGATTGTATCCTGATATAAAAGGGGAGCGCCTGCGCGGTATCCCAGAACCAGTCCGTCGGCAGTTGCGCCATAGTGGTTGGAGGTCGGGAAATTCTGATAGTGGAGACGGCCTGCTCCGCCTGTGGCGATAACTACTGTTTTGGCTCTTGCCACCATGTAATCATCTGTCTCCATGTTCTGAAGAACAGCACCTGCCACCTGACCCTTCTCATCTTTGATCAGCTCCACTGCAGATGTAAATTCCACAACGGGGATCTGTCGGTTCAGCACCTCATCGCGGAGTGTACGCATGATTTCTGCACCGGAGTAATCCTTGCAGGCATGCATTCTCTTTCTGGATGTTCCGCCGCCGTGGGTTGTCACCATATTGCCCTCTGCGTCTTTATCAAACATTACACCCAGTTCATTCAGCCATTTAATGGCGTCCGGTGCTTCCATGACCAGTCTTTTCAACAGCTCCGGTCTTGCTGCAAAGTGGCCGCCGCCGAACGCATCAAGATAATGCTGAACCGGGGAATCGTTCTCTTTGTCAGCAGCTTGGATACCGCCCTCTGCCATCATCGTGTTGGCATCACCGATACGCAGCTTTGTCACGATCATGACATTGGCGCCGGCTTCGTGAGCCTCGATGGCTGCGGAAGAACCGGCTCCGCCGCCGCCGATCACCAGCACATCCACATCATAATCTACTTTATTCAGATCAATATCTACATTTAACAGACGACTGTTGGAGTGAAGCAGGCTGCCCAGCTCTGTAGGTGCCTTCTGGCCTTTGTTTGGCCCGATCTTGATCTCCGCAAAACCGTCTTCTCTGTAATCAGGATGATAAGCCTTTAAGAGAGCATCTTTTTCATCAGCAGTCATACGTCTGGGTTCCATGCCCATACGCTCGTCTCTGGTAGCTTCCACCTTTTTGATGGACTCAAGCATTTCTGGTGTAAACATGGTATCCCTCCCTATTTCTCAATCTCTCTTGTGTTATAAAGTTCCTGCATTTCTGTGATCGGCTTCTGCATCACCTGTTCGATCAGCTCATCATACGCGCCTTCATGGATTTCCTCCACACGTTTTTTCAGGTGCTGCGTCTCAGGCGCAATGTATTTTCCTGTAAGACGTCTTGCCAGAAGGCCCACCATCGGATGAGAAATACCAGCCGGACATCTCACGGAACAGCAGCCGCAGCTAATGCAGTCAAAGGATTCCTCCGCGCATTTCTCGAATTCACCTCTCTGGGCATAGGCAATATACTGCATAACATTTAAATCCTGGGTACAGGCTTTTGTACAGGCATTACATCCGATACAGCTATAGATCTCCGGATATAACTCCATCATGATCTGCTGTGTAGGTTTGATCTCTTCTATTTCATATGTTCTCTTGTCAGTTGGGAAGTAAGGAATACTTGCCACATACATACCTTCCTCCACCTGTGTCTGACAGGCAAGGCAGGTCTTCAGCTCGTTGATTCCTTTGATCCTATAAATTGTAGCACATGCTCCGCAGAAACCATGACGGCAGCCGCAGCCTCTTTTCAGAGTATATCCGGCGTATTCCATGGCTGTCATGATCGTCAGATCCGCAGGCACACTGTATCTCTTGCCGAAAAAATATACATTTACCATTTTTTCCATTTTAGGTACCAATCCTTTCATCTCGGTTGAGGGCCTTCGCCCTATGCCAGAGCGTCCAATCCGTCCGCTTATGTGCAAGCACAACGCTGCCAGCTTGTACGCTCCGGCGCACTGCTCATTGCTAATCAATACTCGTTCGGTAACTCATCTATCTCGTCACAGCGGAAAACAGGTCCGTCTTTACATACATATTTAGAACCGATGTTGCAGCGGCCGCATTTTCCGACACCGCATTTCATACGCAGTTCCAGTGTTGTGTACACCTGCTCTTTGGAAAATCCCATCTCCTGCAGAGCTGCCAGCACGAATTTGATCATGATCGGCGGCCCGCAGACAAGGGCTGTCTTGTCAGTGGTAAATCCCACCTCTTTTAAGTAGTTAGGTACAAATCCCACATGACCGTCCCAGCCTTCCTGTTCCCGGTCAATCGTCAGATATACGTTCACACCCTCTGTCTTCATCCATACTTCCTGGATCTCTTTTAACTGAACCAGGTCGTCTGCGGAACGGGAACCGTAAAGGATATCCACAGTGCCGTAGTTCTCTCTGTTGTCAAGTACATAGTTGATCACCGAACGCAGAGGCGCAAGGCCGATACCGCCCGCGATAAACAGCAGGTTTTTCCCTTTTAATTCTGTCTCTACCGGGAAATGGTTTCCGTAAGGTCCTCTCACTGTGATCTCATCTCCAACCTCAAGGCTGTGGAGATAATCGGTAAGGATACCACACTTCTTGATGCTGAATTCCTGGAATTCTTTATTGGTCGGTGAGGAAGTAATGGAAAACATACCTTCACTGATGCCCGGTGCACACACCATGGCACACTGTCCCGGCATATGCTCAAAAAGTTTGCCGCCCTCCGGCGCGTTCACGCGGAAGGTCTTTACATCCGGTGTCTCCTGGCGGATATCTGTGATAACTCCCACCTGGGGGATCAGGGTATCCAGCGTATAATTTTTATGACAGGTACATTCGCTCATTATTTGTCACCTCCCTGTTTCTGAAAGGATTTGATAACTTTCACAATATTTAAGGAAGCCGGGCATTTTTCTACACATCTACCGCAGCCTACACAGGAATACATCCCATCGTTGTTTGCCGGGAAGTATACCAGCTTATGCATGAATCTCTGACGGAAACGCTGCATCTGACTTGTACGGTTATTTCCGTGTGCCATCATGGTGAAATCAGAGTACATGCAGGAATCCCAGCAGCGGTATCTCTTGATTCCATGTCCTGTGTCGTAATCCTTGATGTCATAGCACTGGCAGGTAGGACATACAAAGGTACATGTACCACAGGCCAGACAAGGTTTGTACAGCTCTTCCCAAAGCTCAGAGTTAAATTTTTCATCTAATGCCTCCCCATTCCATCCTTCCAGGGAAAGGTTTGAATACGGAAGTTTCTCAACAATGGCGCGGATGGAAGCTTTCTCTTCCTCCAATGTCTTCTCGTCTGCTGCTTCTGCTTTGGTCAGAAGGCTCTCCACAGATTTTGTGAGGGTTTCCCCCTTCTCAGTGAGAGGTTTCCAGTAAAGCTCATCTCCCGCCATCCATACAGCCACATCTGCCACAGGCTCTGCACAGTCCACACCGAACACCTTACAAAAGCAGGTTTCCTCCGGCTCATGACACGCCATGGCCACAATGGTTCCGTGCTCACGTCTTGCGGCATAGAAAGAATCCACCGGGTCAGCTAAAAATACTTTATCTAAAACCTCCACACCTTTTACATCACAGGCTCTCATTCCAAATACCACAAAATCCTGTTCTTTCAGTGCTTCCGGCTCAACCGTCAGTTTTTTTCCATCCTTTTTACAGGTATACAGATCTTCACTCTGAGGGAAAAATGCGTCTTTGGGGGATTTCACTGTCTTCAGTGTATCAAGGGCCACCTCTGCATCCTCGCTCCAGGCTCTGAAGTTCACCTGTCCGCTCACTTTTACAGGCAGATATAATTCCTGAGTGCCGGCAATTAACTGGAATAATGCCGCCAGATTTTCTTTTGCTGTCTTATACATACATTATCCCCTTTCTGCCACAATACCCGGCTCTACATCCTCAAATGTAAAGTCTGTCAGCGGTCCTTTTGAATCTGTGTCTTCACCGGCCTGATATTCCCCGTAGAACTCATCAATGTCCTTGATGAATTTCCGGTTGAACAGATGAAGCGGAATTCCCTGGGGACATACACGGCTGCACTCACCGCAGTCTGTACAGCGTCCCGCCACGTGGAAGGCCCGGATGATGTGGAACATTTTCTCTTCAAAGGAATCCACATTGGCCTTCTGGGAACTGTCGAATTTATTACTGTCAAATACACATTTTCTGCAGCTGCATGCAGGACATACATTTCTACAGGCATTGCATCGGATACATTTGCTCAGTTCCTTTTGGAAAAATGCAAATTTCTCTTCCGGGCTCATGGCTTCAATGGCAGCCACACCGTCAAAACGTTCCGCGTCCTTTGTCTCTTTGGATTCCCCTATTATTTCATCGTAGATCTTATGCTCTTTTCCCTTGCACACATGGCATCTCTCCAGCATGGCATCCGCGTAAGAACATGTTTTCTCTCCATAGAGAGTCTGGATGGTAAGGATATCTGCTTCGTCTGTGATCTCCGCACCGGAAATGTTCTGGATTCCCTTGATCCCCATGCTCTTGATCTTCTCAATATCCAGCTTGCCTTTGCAGCCGACACCGATAATATAGGCTTTGTCTCTGTCAACTCTGTGTTCCTTGATGAGCTGGTTAAAGCTGTAAGTATCACAGGGCTTCAGACATACCAGGGTTTTTCCCTCCAGCTTGGAGGCCTCGATCATATATTTGCTCAAATTGGCTCCGCAGAACCCGTTATATACAAAGTTTTCAAAGTCTTCTTCTTTTTCAAAATACGCCGGTTCCGGATTGTAAGGCAGGTCTCCCGCTTTCCAGCCGAGGACACGGGCTACGGTACCGTCCGCTAACAGCTCTTTTGCACGGCTCACTACTTCCTGCATCTCAAATCCTCCAATCTTACGTTCTTGCCCAGAGAGCGGACTTTTTCCACAAACTCATTCATGGTCGTGGAGAATTTAACGCCCTCCGCTGCGGACACCCATTCCACACGGGTACGTCCGTTTTCCACACCGATATAGTCAAGCATGGAGAATAACAGTGTCATACGCCTTCTGGCATAGTAATTTCCTGTGCTGTAGTGGCAGTCTCCCGGATGACATCCGCAGAGGATCACGCCGTCAGCGCCTTTTTCAAATGCCCGTAAAATGAACATAGGATTTACACGGCAGGAACAGGGCACACGGATGATCTTAACGTCTGCAGGGTAGGAAAGACGACTGCTTCCGGCCAGATCCGCGCCTGCATAGCTGCACCAGTTACAGCAGAATGCCACAATTTTAGGTCTGAATTCTTCTTTTGCTTCTATCGACATATTGCATCCACCTCCGCTATGATCTGTCTGTTGGAGAATCCCTGTAAGTCCATGGCTCCTGACGGGCAGGCAACGGTACATGCACCGCATCCCTGACAAAGTGCGTTGTTCACCACTGCAATGCGGCGTGTCTCACGGATTCCGTGGTCATTCACCTCTTTGTCCTCGTAAGTGATGGCACCATACGGGCACACATTTGCACAGGTAGAGCATCCGTTACAGAGAAGTTCGTCGGACTTGGCTGTACATGGGTTAGTCATCAGTTTATCCTTTGCAAGGAGTCCAATGGCTTTCACTGCTGCAGCCCCTGCCTGAGAAACTGTCTCCGGGATATCCTTTGGTCCCTGGCATACGCCTGACAGGAAAATACCTGCTGTGGGGGATTCCACCGGGCGAAGCTTGGGGTGTGCTTCTGTAAGGAAGTTGTTAGTGTCAATGCTGGCTGTGAGCATGGTGGCAATCTTTCTGACAGAAGGATCCGGCTCAATAGCGGTAGCAAGAACTACCATATCTGCTTCCATGAGGATCTGCTTGTTATCAATGAGGTCAACGCCCTGTACTAGTAACTGTCCGTTTGGCTGGGGAGCGACTTTACCCACCTGGCCCTTGATATAGTTCACACCGTATTCCTCCACGGCTCTTCTGTAGAACTCATCAAAGTTTTTGCCCGGGGTACGGACATCAATGTAAAATACAGTCACGTTCACATCCGGATATTTATCGCGGATCAACATGGCATGTTTTGCAGTATACATACAGCAGATCTTAGAGCAGTAGCTCTTACCTCTCTTATCTGCACAGCGGCTGCCTACACACTGGATAAATACCATATTCTTCGGAGCTTTTCCGTCAGACATACGCTCCAGATGGCCCTTTGTGGGTCCTGCCGCATTCATGATACGTTCCAGTTCCAGGGATGTGATAACATCCTTGCTCTGGTTGTACGCGTACTCATCGTAATTGTCCAGCTTGATGGTGTCAAAACCGGTGGCAACTACAATGGCACCATACTTCTCTGTGAGGATCTCATCCTTCTGCTCATAATCAATGGCACCTGCCTGACATACTTTTGCGCAGACACCACATTTTCCTGTCTTGAACTTGATACAGTTCTCTCTGTCAATAACGGGAACATTGGGGATTGCCTGGGCAAACGGTGTATAGATGGCGCTTCTTGTGTTCAGGCCCCTGTTGAACTCATTGGAATTCTTCTTGGACGGGCATTTTTCCTGGCATACGCCGCAGCCTGTACACTTGTCCATATCCACACTTCTGGCTTTCTTGCGGATATCCACAGTAAAGTCACCCACGAAGCCGGAAACCTTTTCCACTTCACTGTATGTATAAATGTTGATCTTCTCATGGGCAGACGCTTCCACCATTTTCGGTGTCAGGATACAGGCAGAGCAGTCAAGGGTGGGGAAGGTCTTGTCAAGCTGTGACATTCTTCCTCCAATACTCGGAGTCTTCTCCACAATATCCACTTCGTATCCGGCCTCTGCAATGTCAAGTGCAGTCTGGATACCTGCAATACCGCCGCCGATGACCAAAGCTCGTTTTGTGACGAGACTTTCGCCTGGCTTCAGGGATGCGTTCAGATTTACTTTCGCGATTGCCGCTCTGGCAAGGATAACAGCCTTCTTGGTGGCTTCCTCCATATCCTTGTGGATCCAGGAACAATGTTCACGGATGTTGGCAACCTCCACCATGTATGGGTTTAGGCCGGCTCTCTCCGCTGCCTTGCGGAAAGTGGTCTCGTGCATACGCGGTGAACAGGAACATACCACAAGTCCTGTCAGTTTTTCATTTTTGATGGCCTCTGCGATCTTGGACTGTCCAGCCTCGGAACACATATACTGATAATCCTCCGCATGGACAACGCCCGGCTCCATTTTAGCCATTTCCACTACTTTCTTAACATCTACCGTAGCGGCGATGTTGCTGCCGCAATGACAGACAAATACACCTATTCTCTGCACTTAACCTCACCTCCTGTATCTTCTAAATGCACTGACTAAAAGCTGCTGTGGAAGTTCCGGGTCCAAAAGCTCAGGGATTTCATCGGCTGTCAGGTAATCCCCGCCCTTTTCACGGACAACCAGCTGTCTTGCCGCGTCAATGAGTTTTCCCGGTTTCACATCCCTTGGACAGCGCTCCACACATGCAAAGCAGGAGAGACATTTCCAAAGGGATTTTGAATTTACCAGGGACTCAATATCTTCATTCTGCACATAGGATACAAACTGATGAGGTTTGATGTCCATTTCATTGTAGGATGGACATGACGCAGAACATTTGCCGCACTTCATACATTTCAGCGGATTGACGCCGCTGATTTCCTTTATCATTTCAGCCTGTTTCTTTGGGGTATTCATGCTTTTGCTGCCTCCTCTTTCACGCCGAGAGCCTCTGCCAGAAGCTCTGTAAAGTAAAATACAGGAAGCTTGCTGCCGCTGGTGCTCTTATTCAGGTTATACAGGCATAACGGACATGCTGTGATCAGCATATCAGCTCCAAAGCCGGATGCGCTGTCCATGATCTTGTCAGACATAGATTTTGACATCTCTTTTTCTTTCAGGGATATGTAACCGCCGCAGCACTCATTCCTGTATGGGTAAATAACAGGCTCTGCTCCGATGGCCCGAATAAAATCCTCAATGATAGCCGGATTCTCCGGATCATCAAATTCCAGAAGTCCACTTGGACGAAGAAGCAGGCATCCGTAATAAGCGCCTATCTTCTTTCCTGTGAGCGGAGCTGTCACTTTCTCCTTTAACGTATCGAAACCTATGCGGTCACGGAGCACCTCCAGAAAATGGAGCACTGTTGTCTCACCCGCATAGGGTTCTTCTAACTGCATATAATTATTTGCTCTGGTACGAATGTCATCTACATTCTTCATATCATCATTGACACGTTTGATCACATGATGACAGGCCGAACAGAGTGTTACCAGATCCTGGCCTTTTTCTTTGGCCTCATTGAGAGCACGGACGGAAGAAAGTTTTGTGGCGATCTCGTCAGACCCCAGCGGATAAACGCCGCCGCAGCACTGCCAGTTTTCAATTTCTTCCAGTTCAAATCCCAGTGCCCTTGCAGAAGCTCTGGCATAAGCGTCCAGTTCCACTGCTTTTGTCTTCAGGGTACACCCCGGATAATAACTGTACTTCATAGTTCCTCCTAATAATCCCGGAAACTGTCCGGTATCCTCATAGTCCCCGCTTGGCGGACCAAAGGATACGGAACAGTCATCCTGTTTCTACAGTTCTATCTGTTTGATAACTTCTTTCAGTGCGTTGGCACTTGCCTGAAGTTTAGCGATTTCCTCTTTATTCATACGCATTGGCACTTTGCCCTGGATACCATTGGGGCCGACCAGAGTCAGGGTGCTCACGCAGACATCCTCAATGCCGTATTCCCCATGCATCATAGAGGAAACGGTTGCGATGGAATCAGATGATGCCAGCAGGATTCCGCAGAGCTTACATACCGCTGCAGATACCGCGTAGAAGGTAGCACCTTTATTTGCGATCACCTTGCCGCCAGACTTCTGAACATAGGTCAGCATTTCGTCTTTATCCAGCACATCTACCTCTTTGCCAAGGTTCTTAGCCAGTTCATAATACTCATCTACACTGACACCTGATATATAGGCACCTGTCCAGGGAATGAAGGAAGTGTCACCGTGCTCACCGAATACATAAGCGTGGATATTTTTCTGAGCAACTTTAAAGTGTTCAGACAGTCCGCAGCGGAGACGTGCAGTATCCAGAATTGTACCGGAACCAATGATCTGATTCTCAGGCAGTCCTGAAATCTTTGTAAATACATAAGTCATAATATCAACAGGATTGCTTACGATGATGTAAAGCGCATTGGGCGCAGCTTTTACGATTTCCGGTGTGATACTCTTTAAAATATTCACGTTAGTCTGTGTCAGCTCAATTCTTGTCTGACCGGGTTTGCGGGCAATACCTGATGTGATGATCACGATATCGGAATCCTTTGCATCCTCGTATTCTCCGGCTACAATGTTGATTGGATCGCGGAAACAGGTACCCTGTGCGATATCCATAACTTCTCCGGCAACCTTTTCTTTGTTGATATCGATCAATACGATCTCTGATGCGATATCTCCGTTAGATAATGTGTAAGCAATTGTTGAGCCAACGCTTCCGGCTCCGATGACAGTAATTTTACTACTCATGCTTGCTCCTTTCCCCTTCCTTTGGGTGGTCCTTATTGTCTTTTTTTTAACAATCAATATTCAAAAAAATGTGAAATCACAAATTCCATCTCCATAAGTATGTTTTTCTGTTAAAACATATTTATTCAGCCCCCCTGGTTTACAGGGCTTTTTAGAAGAATCTGATTTCGCGCTACGGATTAAGAATACCATATTGACAAGAAATTAACAACAACTTTTTAACGATTTTTTGTACTTTTTTGCCTCATCTACTACGTTAGTGTAGAAAAGTACACTTTCAATCATTCTATTTTTTCTGCGTGCGTTGAAAGAACAGAAAATGCTTTATTTTCTTGTATTTTTGCGCGTGCAATGTGTTTTTTGACTATTTTTATCCATTATTTTTTCAATTTTTTTCTTGGGATTTAGTAGATATTTTATGTGTGTATACAAAAAACATAATCTATCATTTTCTGTATTTTTCACATTTTTTTAAAGCGTGCATACAAATGCACACTGTGTTCACAAAAAAGACTGCCCCGGTTGGCTTATCATTTATAAGCCCGCAAGGCAGTCTTTTTATTATATCAGACATGTTAGTCAAATATCTTTTTTATTCTTTAAGCTCCCATATTTTTGTCACAGACAAACTTTTATGTTCAGGTATTAAAGAATCGGAAATTCCACCGTCACCACAAACAGATCCGCATCCACTTCTATCCCAAACACACCTCCGCATGCCTCCGTAAAGCTCCTGGCAATGGAAAGTCCCAATCCGCTTCCTCCGTCAGTACGGCTCTCATCTCCGCGGACAAATCTCTCCGTAAAGTCAATGTCTGACGGAATCTCCTCCTGGGAGATATTTTTTACTGTGGTCCTGGCTGTTCTGCTGTCTGCCTTCAATGTTATGAAAACACGGGATCCATCCAGTGAATATTTGAGGGCATTCTGCAGAAGGTTCTGAAATACTCTGTAAAGACGGCTGCCGTCCGCATGGATCATCACGGCATCTGCCGGGATCTGTGCCTTAACTGTCACAGAACTCTCTTCAATCTGTTCCTCCATATCTGCCAGAGTCTGACGGAGCAGTTTGCCAAGATCCAGATCTTCTAAATTTACAGGAAGCTGCTTAGACGCCGCTTTACTGATTTCAAAGACATCCTGTACCATGGATTTCAGGCGCTGGGATTTTGTATCCAGAATACGGACATAATCTTTCACATCCTCCGGGAGATTCTCCTCCTGCTTCATAAGCTCCACGTAACTGATAATGGAGGTCAGGGGCGTCTTGATGTCATGGGATACATTTGATACCAGCTCCACTTTCATGCGCTCACTCTTCATTCGCTCTGACAACGCTGTATCCATTCCGTTCTGAATATCATTTAACTGCTGTACGGCTTCATACAGATCTGAATCTTCCGGCACTATCAGCTTATCTGTCATATTTCCGTCATGGACTTTCTTTATCTGACGGATCAAATCGCCAATCTCATTTGCAAACTTTTGATTATCTGATGCATATTGTTTCATCATACCCACCAGTAGTACGATCAAAAATACCACAATGGCCACAAGCAGCAATACCGCTGCAAAACTGCCTCCATCATCATACAGATAAAACGCTGACACAAAACATGCCAAAGCCGCAATGACTGACAACACGATACCTGATATCATCACCGGTGAAAATTTACGGATCATTTGTTTTTGAAAGGGGTACTCCATATTTCTTGTCTGAAATAGTTTCTGTATATCCCTGACCAATGTCTTTCTGGGCTTTTTTCTGTTATACCTGTAGTCATTGATGAGGATATACAAGATCCAGAAAAATACCAGCAGCAATATGGGATTTCCGAATAATGTGTACATCATTGGATAGAAAATCTCCGATACATACTCATAATAGTCCCATCCATAATAGACATCCATATAGTTGTTGATCCCTACGATCCCTCCTGCGATCACAAGAACTGCCAGACCTATTTTACACTCCATCCAGACTTTTCCTGTATAAACAGCAAGGAATCTGTCACCGTCTTTTTTGTACTTTCTCAGTACCAGATAAATACCCAGAAGCACAAGGCCCGCAATAAACTCTGCGATTTTAGCAATATAGCTGTCCTTAGCACGTTTCAGATTTCGGACCGTGTCGTACAGGCTGCTTGTTCCATAATAGCTTCCTGAACTGCCGGAATAATTCTCCTGCACATAATTTACCGGGGATTTTCTCACCGCCATACGCACTTCAGCTTTTTTTGATTTGTCATCCACAGTATAATTCTTATACCCCGGAATACGCCATTTGCTGTCGTCACGGTATTCCCCGTTTCCATATACGTCCACAGCTTTTTTGTCTTTGAATACGGAAGCCTTTCCCTCTGCAAAGGACAAGTAAAAATTGTAATCAGAAGGCAGATTTTTTTCTCCGTCCTTCAAAACCCCATCCGCATCATTTGTATATACAGACTTGCCGTTATACCGGATATCGTAGAGCAGGTTCTTATCATTTTTTATGGTCTCATGTACCTGCTTAGCCGATGTTTTATAGTCCCACTCATCCGAGATATCATTCCCGTCCCAGATGGCTTCCGCACTTTCCTCAGCCACACTGGCCATGGTACTTTCCGTTGTGCCACTCCCCCAAAAGATGTCCTCAGAATCTCCGGTGACTACATCCCCATATCTGCCATACCAATTCACCGGGCCTCCTGCGGCCATGGAAAGAAAGATATCCAGATAATCTGACACAAAGCTGCGAAACTCCTCTGTCTCTTCAAAATCTGAGGTAAACGCATCCTTAACACTCACTCCCCGTAAGTTATTCCCTGCCAGCAGGTTCAGGCCAGTCAATCCGCTCTCCATAAGCAGGCAGATACTCAGGAAAAAAGCCGCCCAGGCTGTTATCACTTTACATTTTTTCGATTTTATATCCAATTCCCCACACCACCTTTAAGTATTCTGGCTCCTTTGGATTCAGTTCAATTTTTTCGCGAATGCGCCTGATATGCACCATGACCGTATTTTCCGGGGCAAATGCATCTTCTTCCCAGACACGGCGGTAGATTTCCTCCGCTGAAAATACACGGCCTAAATTGCGCATAAACAGATCCACAATTTTTGTCTCTGTGGCAGTGAGCCGCACGGACTCCCCATCAGCATACAGCACACGCTCCTCAGCGTGATAACAGAGACGGCCGCTCTTAAACTCCTTGGCGGCACTTGCCGCATTAATATCCCCTAATCTGGTATATCGTCTGAGATGACTTTTTACCCTGGCAACCAATTCCTGTGAATTGTAAGGCTTCGTCACATAATCGTCCGCTCCCATGGAAAGTCCCAACACCTTGTCTGTGTCCTCGCTTTTTGCGCTGAGAACAATGATGGGTATATTTCTTCTCTCCCTGATCTTCATAATAGCGGACAGGCCGTCCATACGGGGCATCATGACATCCATCAATATCAACTGAACCTGGTTCTGCGCCAGAAGATCCAACGCCTCCAATCCGTCATAGGCCCGCAGGACTTTGTAGCCCTCTCTCTCCAGTAAAATAGCTATGGCCTTGACTATCTCTCTGTCATCATCTGCCACAAGAATACATTCGCTCATGTTTCCTCCTCCTTAAAGCTTGTATTTATAATACCCCCTCTGTCTTACAAAACAACTGACAGATTCCTTACAGATTTCTTACAATGCTCTAGCAGGCCAGTCATTATGAAGGTTTCAAACTTTATGGACTACTAGCTAAAATAGGAGAAGCACCTGTGGTACTTCCCCTACTGTCTCATAGATTCATATTTCTATCAGTATAAAGCATATTTGACCTTTTTACAAGCCGAACCGGTGGGCATTTCCATATGCATGATCTATCTATTTCCTATCGTCCGGAATGTCTACCACTTTCCAGATTTCTCTATAACTTATTGCAGAAATCTTTACGCCATCCCTGCTATTGCTGGCATGTATTACATTTCCATCGCCCAGGCTAATGGCCACATGATCGGGCACATGATCCCTTGCGTAAAAAACAATACTGCCCGGCACTGCCTCCTCTGGAGGAATATCCCGGCCTTTTTCTGCCACCTCAGCCATATCTTCAGGAAGCAGTATCCCAGCCTCCTGATAAACTGCCCTCACGAATCCCGCACTGTCGGTTCCGCCCAAAAGATTTTTTCCACTGTATATATAAGGTTTTCCCACAAGTGTCCTGGAAAGAAGCGCGATCTGCTCTCCCAGTGTATCTCCTCTTTCCATTTCGGAAGGTAAGACCAGACTCTCTCCCTTGACCCCCGGACTCGTAAAAAACAGTACCGTTGGCAGTATCACAAGCATCAGCGCACCTAATACATTACTGCGTGTCCAGCTTTTCATTTTCATGATCGCCTTAAGCCTGCCTGCTAACTGTTTTTCTGAAAAGCATACATTTGAAGCACTCCCCATCCCCCGGTTTTCTTCCATTCTGATAAGAGTCATGGCATACTGCTCCCTGCTTTGGGGGTGAAGTGTTTTTACCACCTTCTCATCACAAGCCAACTCTATATCACGCTGTGCCAGAAAAAAAAGTATCCACACAACAGGATTTAACCAATGTATACAAAGCGCGGCTGCCAGCAGATACTTCAGCCCCACATCCATTCTTTTGATGTGTATCCACTCATGCTCCAGTACATAAGTCAGCGCTTCCAGATCGGACATATCCATGCAGGATGGCAAAAGGATCACAGGCCTCAGGATACCATACGTCATTGGGGAGGATATGGTATCTAAAGTCCTTATCCGAACATTCCTGATACATCTGTGCTTTGCCTGCCAGTGCTTTACGCCTATATTTTCTGCCGGCAGGGAAGTTCTGGCATGGAGCAGGAAACGGATATGTATGGCTAGAAAAACACAGCCGATAACCAGGATTCCTGCCAGCCAAAGGCATATTGGAATCTGTATCCCCTCCGCACCTGCTTTTGTAACTGCCGGTGCTGCACGTGTGATCCGTCCTATCCCACCTTTTCCTGTCTCCTGAAGTCCCTGCGCCGTAATGGCACTGCTTATCTCGAAAGATCGGCTGCTTTTTTCCAGAACCGTATACAAATTCCATCTGGTCTCCACTGAATAGGGAATAAGAAGCCTGAAGGCTGCAGCCCACCATAAAAACACAAAGGTACGTTTCGGTAGGCGGTAAAGTAGAAACATTCTGAAAAAAACTGCCGTCAATATCAGAAGGGATGCCTGTGTACCCATTATCCAAATACGCATCACACACCTCACTTCAAGTCTTCTACCAACTTTTTCAGCCGGACGATTTCTTCATGTTTCAGCTTTTTATTGCCTAAAATAGAAGCAACCAGCAAATCCGGGGAACCGTCATACATTTTATCTATCAGCTCATTCGTCTCAAACTCTCTGGTCTCCTCAATAGTCACCAGGGGATGGCAGAGAAAGTTAGGCTCTATTCTTTCTATGGCTCCCTTATCTATACATTTCTTTATCACTGTATAAGTTGTGGTCTTGCTCCATCCAATCTGTTCTTTCAGTTCCGCCGCAATTTCTTTCGCGCTGATATCGCCCTTCTTCCATAGCAAATCCATTACCTTTAGCTCCGAATCAAATAACTTTACTGTCATGGCAAAACACCTTTCCTGATATGTTTAATATTATTTTAACCTATCAGGCGTCTAACTGCAACTATCGGCATATAAGCAGCATTATCACTTACCTTGATTCCTCCTTTTGGATAAGGCGAGCTGTTGGCAGCGTGTACAATCTGGCCGCCTCCCATATAAATAGCCACATGCCCTGAGTAGAGGATCAGATCCCCTGGCTGGGCTTCAGAATAAGATACACCTCTTCCGCACTGTTCCTGATCCCCCGTATAGTGTGGCAGGCTGAATCCGAAATGCTCATAAACCTTCATGGTAAAGCCAGAACAGTCCACCCCATTGGTGAGGCTCTCTCCACCCCATACGTATTTGTTGCCGACAAACTGCAGCGCGTAGTTGACCACATCCTGCCCGCTGACACCTCCGTTCTGTGTGCTTCCTCCGACTTGTGTATTTCCTCCGGCCTGTGTACTTCCTTCGGTCTCAGAAGAATCATCGGTCTCAGAAGAATCATCTGTATCAGGGGTAGTGCTGGAATCGGACATCCCTGTGTCAATCCTGCCTGCGTTATCTTCATTGCCTGTTGAATCCCCATCAGCCTCCGTACCGTCATCCGTACCGCCTGTACTGCTGCCGCTTGCTGCGGAGGAATCCTCCGTCTTTCTGTCAGAGTTATCCTTACTCTGGTCATTTCGGGTCTCATCTTCCGAATTTTTCTCATTCTGCTTCTTTGCTGCCTCTTTTGCCTGCTTTTCCTCTTCTTTTTTCCTTGCCTCCTCAAGCTCTTTCAGCTCCTGATTCTGCTCCTCTATCAGCGCTTTATACTGAGCCGCCTGTGCCTGTACTTCTTCAATCTGTTTTTCATAATCATATGCGGCTTCCTTTTTCTCTTCCATAGAAGCCTCCATGGATGCCCTCTGCAGTTCCTGTTCATTCTTCATCTCTTCCAGCTCTGCCTTTTCTGCTGTGAGATTTTCTGATAATTCCCGGACCTGACTGATGGTCTCTGCATATTCTTCCAGACTTTTTCTGTCATAATCATATAGCTTCTCTGTATATTCTGCCTTGTTCAGAAAGTCAGACAGATCCTCTGCTTCCAGAAGAGACAGTGCCCATACTGCTGAGCCTCCGTTCTCATATATGTATTGAATCCTCTTCTTCATAGCCTCATACTGTTTTTCTTTCGCCGTTTCCGCTTCACCCAGCTTGGCGTCTGTCTCTGTGATCTCATTCTTTTTACCTGTTATCTGCTCATCCAGCAACTCAATCTGTGCCAGGACGCTTACAAGTTTCTGGTCCAGCGTATCAATGTCAGACAGCATTTGTTGTT
Organism: Blautia coccoides; assembly: GCF_034355335.1. NCBI lineage: Bacteria > Bacillati > Bacillota > Clostridia > Lachnospirales > Lachnospiraceae > Blautia > Blautia producta. Next base: position 841,789 of record NZ_CP136422.1, on the reverse strand, counting down.
TCTGATACTCCAAATCATTGACCTTTTCATTTATATCGGTAAGTTTCCTGGTATTTTCTTCTTTTTCCGCCTGAAGCTCTTCTTCCCTGGCTGCTGATACAGGCAGCTCCCCGTAATGACATAATGCCAAAGCCAATAAAATGCAGACAATTCTTTTTTTCATTATCTAAATGTCCCTTTCCTTTTTCATTTGTTCTATTGCAATAGAATATATTATTATTCTATTGTAGTAGAATGTATTTGTCAAGATTTTTTAATATTTTTGTAATAATTAGCATGGCTTTGTAGAGGAATGCCGGGACGCAGCATACCGGTAACACTATTTTTTAATTATATGAGAAAATCGAAAGGGATTTTAATAGTAGATGAAAATCACACAGGATTATACGAAAAGTTTTCACAGCTTCCATCGTTATCATAGAGGCATTGCCTTCCAAGTAATACAGCATATAGTCTTTGCCCATTTCCCCATAGACAGGGGCATGACATGGCGGCAATGTAAATGTGGGATAAACACTCTCCCGCTCCCAGAGTTATACCCGCTTCTGAATGACATACCCCAATTATGATGGCTCTATGCTGGTGATCATATGGGTTTCTCCCGCAGCATGAGAATAAAAAAAATAAGCCAGACAGTAATATCCTTATAAATTTTATTGAACTTCTTTTATTTAAACAATATTACAATCGCACTATTTATATTAGTTTTAAGATCTCTGCTATGAGTTCCAGTGTATCAACTTCTAAGGCAACTGATAATTTCTTTAAATTCTCCAACGACGGTATATTTTGCCCTGTCTCATAATTACCCAAAGTCTTCTCACTAATCCATTCTTCATTGTTAAAAAATTTTGCGCTCCTATCATCAATAAAACCTTGTCTCGACTTAGGTATATCTGTTAATTTTTTACGATATTCATATATTAAATTTCCCACTTCAATATTTTGATTATTTTTTTTACGTCTAGTCATGTCGTTATTATATCACATTTGGAACCAAGGTTCCTTACAAATTTAATTTGATTATGTTATATTTTAATCATAGCTTATGGTAATCCATCAAGCCAAATAAAAAATACAAAGGAGGACGTCAATATGACTTCCAAAGTACATTTTAAAGCGTATTCTGTTCGCACAATTAATTCACCCTCCCAAAAAGGGGTCACTACTTATTTTGCATATGTCAACTTCAAAGAACTTCCAAGTGATATCCCTCTTGAAGTAAACCCTCGCAAGCCTAAAATGAATACTGCTGTCGCAAAGGCTTTAATTAACGCAGTAAAATCTCCTGATACAGACTTTGATATCAATAATAGAGGTATTGTGATAGTTGCGAAAAGTTTTAACTTTAACACTACTAATAATGCGATAACTCTTGATCTGGACAATGATCCTGAAAACTATGGTATCCTTGATGGCGGACATACATATACTGCAATTATAGAAAATCGAGATGATCTTTCCGAAGACATTGATAAATTTGTCAAATTAGAAATCATTGTAGGTGATAATCTTACAGTTTCACGTATTGCTGATGCCAGAAATACCTCTGCATCTGTTTCAGATATAGCCTTATATGAACTTGACAATAAATTTGATTTTGTTAAAGAGGCCGTAAAAGACGAGCCATATGCTAATGACATTGCCATCAAAGATAATTCAAAGGAAAGATTGCAAATAGTCGAATTACTAAAATTACTTTTTACCTACAATATATATAGATTTTCAGATTCTAAAGATTCTCCAACCCAAGCATACTCTGGAAAGGCATATGTCTTCAAGGATATTAAAGCAGACTTAGACAATGGTACCGGGTATTATCACAATTTAGCCAAGTTATTACCAGAGCTGGTTCGTTTATATGATCGAATTGAGCTAGATTTCAGAAACAAATATTTAGAATATAATCCATCTGGAAAGTTTGGAGCAGTTCGTGGCATTGAAAAAAAGAAAGATGGAAAAGAGCCTTTTAAAACTCTCTTTCTTGAAAAGGACACAGACTATAAAGTAGCTTCCGGGTATATACTTCCTGTATTCGGTGCCTTCCGCGTATTAATTAACAAAGAGACACTCTCATGGAGGATCTCTCCTTTTAGTCTATGGGATAAAATTGGTGCTGATTTAGTTAAAAATACATTTGATAGCTCACGAAACAATCCTCAAGACGCTGGAAAAAACAGCTCGATATGGTCAAACAATTACGATAAAGTTGAAAATGAAATGTTCCGTCAAATGCTAGCTGCTTCTGAAAATATTAACTAACAATATATAATCCAGCCTATACATAAAAATATCAGATATTTTTAAACACCCTGCCATTAATATGACAGGGTGTATTCTAGTATGTATGGTTTTCTATTGATACTGCTGCAATATAATGAAAAACCTTAACAGAAGGAGCACACTCCCGGCGCTCCTCCTGTTTTTGAAAATTTCAATTATAATTCTGATACTGCTATTCTACTTTTTTCCTCTCTTTTGCCGTTTCACAGACAAAGTCAGGAGAACTGCTGCGGCTGCCAACAGCAAAATAACAAACAGCATAATAGGTGTATTATCTCCGGTTGCCACACTTCCGGTAAGCATATCCTTTATTTTGGAAATAATCGTTTTGGACTCCTCATATTTATAATCATCGGAGGACAGATACGTTGTATTTCCTGCCATATCTGTTATTCTTGCATATACGATAGTTACACCCTTTTTATTCAACGGTACTTTTACAGCAGAACGGTATGTTTTCCAGGTTAATTCCTCTTCTCCCATTTTTGAGATTTCTGTGATCCTCTGTGTGCTTACAGCATATTCCACACTTCTGACACCTGAGGGTTCATCATCAGAGGTGATTCTCATGGAGGGATCGCTTCCTCTCTTTATGGTCTTACTACTCCTGCTCTGAAGGCTGTCCCAGCTTTCCGTGCCAATCTTCAGACTTCCTGTGGGCAGCGTACGGTCAATCCTGATCACGGACTCCACATACTTGCTTTCTGTTCCTGCAGGGGAAACAGCCTTGAAAATCCAGGTGTGCTCACCTTCTTCGGTAAAGACAACCCCGTATTTTCCATCCTCATCTGCATCTATCTTTCTCCATTTGCTCTCCTGATCCTCTTTCCCTTTTTCACAGTAATAGAATGCCGGTTCGCCCAGTATTTTACCTTCATTGGCCACTGTCACGCCTACATCTCCTGCATTCCACCCCTCTGCATCTCCTGTGAGGTTCAGCTTCAGTATTGGTGGATTCTTATCAATATTGGAAATTGTCAGCGTCTGAACCTCTGTCATATTTCCTGAGGTATCCTGTGCCCTGTAGTAGATTATCGTGTTTTCTTCCACGGCAAATGGCTCACTGTATTGCTGCCAGTGTTCTTCATCTCCTACAGAATATTCGATACTGTCAGATACCATATCCGGATGAATGGTCTTTATAGAAACAGTAACCGGTTCTGCCGTAGGATCTGTCTTACTTACCTGTGTTTCAAAAAGCATGCCTGCCGGTACTTTATCATCCACATTGACACGAATGGAATTTCGTACAGACTTGCCCACCTTGTCTTCGGATGTGATCAGGATGTTGCCTCTGTAGGATGGTGATACTTCAAAAGTATAGATTCCTTCCTCTCCCGCCTCGGCCGTATACCCTGTCCCCGGCTCTGATTCCATGACAGCATTTACTTTTCCGATTCCTGAAAGAGCATCCGTTGTATGTACCAGAATCCTTAAGTTTCCTTTCCAGTTGCCGTCTGCTTCTTCGCCCGGTATTACATTACCTTCTTCATCTAATTTTTCATAAGTGATCCCCGTAATAACAGGCGGTGTCATATCAATATTTACAGATATGGGATTACTCTCCAAATAACTTCCGTCCTCTCTAAACAGACGGACCGCAATTCCATTGTCATAGATACCTTCTTGGGCAATCTCGACCAGGTTTTCTTTCCCCTGCTCCCATACGTTCTCTTCGCTCCAGGTGGTGCCATTGTCCGTGGTGAATCTGAAAGAGGCAAATCCTGCATCCTTTACATTTTCTGGCAAATTGATCCTATAGCTCACAGGTGTGCCGTACCAGTCACTTTCCGTTTCCTGATCTGCCCGTACCAGAGTCAGATAATTGTTCTCCTTTACCTCTTTATTATTGATCTTCAATGTATAGGTTCTTGTCTCCATTCCCTCTTCTGCGGATCGCACTTCAATGGTGATCACATTTTCCCCGTAGGAAAGAGGTACCTGGAGGGTTCCGTTCACAGTAGTCTCTCCGTTGATGGTCACAGCCGCTTCCGGATGGCTGCTGGCTGCTGTGATGACAGTTCCCGAAAGATTCTCACCATCTCCTTCATAATCCAGTGTATCCGGATCAAAATCTGCCGTAAATTTTACTTGTTCTGCGCCTAGGCTCTTTAATGAAGCATCTGCCCGGTCAAAATTCTGCATCAGCACTGTTGAGCGCACATAATTACCCGGCTGATCAAATGTCAACTGTCTGGATTCTGTTCCCTCTGCTCCAAGGTTCATCAGTTCATCTTGATTAACTGCCAGATATTTGGTATCTAAAAGTTTTCCTGAAGCGCTGTACAGCCCCACCAGAACATTTACATTCTCTGCTGTTGTCCTGGACAGATTCTTTACCGTGACAGTGGCTTCTGTGGAATTACTCTTTACAGATACCTGGTTCTCTGTGAGAAACTGTTTCCCGTTGTTCTTTGCCATCAGATCCTGGAATCTGATCATTTTGTCATTGTTCAGGACATTAGAATCCATGACCTTGTTGCCATCCTCATCTTCTATCCATAATTTGGCATATAAATTCATAGGGAGTGTGTCCGCGTCTGTAAGTTCATAAGCAAAATTCATGCTCAGACTATCCTTGTCAAGCATCTGTACCTGTTCCTGTGACAATTGGTACACACCTGTTCCTATTGGTTCCTGGGTTTTTCGGGTATCGGAGAGAAGTTTCACATCTGCTGCTACTTCTCCGCCGCTGCTCTTATAAAATCCAAGTTTTACTTTATATCCCGTCTTTGACAGATCATTTGCGCTGTCATTATAGAACTGCATCTGGAACTCTCTTATTTCATCCTGTTCTTTTAAAATATTTACTTCTTTTAAACTGATCCCCGCATCCGGTGTATCCAATACTATGGTTCCCTCTGTATTTTCCTCACCACTCTCAAAGGATGCGCTGACGGTATACTCAACGTTGGCAATATTTTTATCTTCCTCATTGGGTATAGGATAATTTCCACTGACCATCATATCCCGGCCCGGAAGCAGAGATACCGCTTCATCTGCCAGAACTGTATCCCCTGAGGTGATCTTAATCCTGTTTACTGTCTCATATCCCTGGTTCACCACATAGAATGATAGAGGAAGCAGTCCTCCTTTTTGAAGAGCTTCATTTTCATAGCTTACATGGTCCACTTCCATTTTGTTGTTCAGTGACGCACTTCCGCTCATTAGGATTGATGTATCTTCCGCAATATTAACTGGCTGTCCTTCATAGATCGTGGCCAGAGATGCATTGGATGAATCATAATAGGTTCCCAAAAGCATGCTGTTCAGCGTCTTTTCATCCTGGCTCCATACACTGAAGCTGTCTATGGATGTATAATCTCCCGGATCCGCTGCAACGGTTCCAGGTGTCATGACAATCCCTTTATCCGTATCTTTAAACATAGATACATACAGAAGGTCTTTTTCCGTTTCCTGTGAGGAATCCTCCTTCGGTGTCATATCAGATGCTGTCCAGGCGATTCCTGTATGTTCCAGAGATTCCCCTGCTGATTTTACAAATTCAAATCTGCTGCCAAGAGCTGCGCTGCTGTTGGTGTTCATTTCGCTTAAGCTGTCCGGGAAATCCGTCTTGACCACACCATCGCTGTCCAGAATCTTAAAACAGATGTCACCTACCGTAGAATCCAAATCTGCGTCATACTGATTCTGATACCAGGCTGTTATAAACTGGCTTCTGCCATCCACATTTGCAGCAGTGATCTTGGCATTTTCGTTTGTACCTTCACCCAGTGTAAGTCTGATGGAATCTGTAACCGTATCGTCCGCTCTCAGTGCCATAAAGAAGGTATCGCTTATCTCCTCCTCAGAGGATGCATCTTCTCTTTTTACAGTAAACGCGATTCCTGTATGGCCATTTTCATCCATAACTGCCTCAAGAGCGCTGATCGAACCGTTGGTTTCCCGGTAGATGGGTGTGGGTTCTGACCACTTTCCTTTACTGTAACGGCTGTACCACAGCTCATCCATAACATCATTATCCAGGGGATCATCCAAATTGGAACCTGCCATGCTCCGGTAAATAACCACTGCATCTTCACCGTTTGATGCGGCCTGGGGTGCCATATCCGCATTATTATTATCTGTCAGCCGAACAGAATTCCAGGAACCTCCCTCATAAACGGAAGCCACCACCTCCGAATCGTTCATCATCTGAGACATACCCACAGATGCCTCAGCATTAGAATATTCCCCCTGCTGATCCATGGATACAGGGCTTCTCAGCTTCTCCCATGCGGCCACGGCAAAGCTTCCGGTACCTGCCAGTGAAACATTGGAATCCGGCGTCTCCTCACCTGTCCAGTCTACGGGAATTGCCTGGGAGGGCGCATTGCTGCCCTGGCTCCAGTAAACCCTTGTTTGATTCAGATCCGCAGAATTCTGGTCACTCAACGCCACTGTAATTCCTCCGTCCCTGGTCACCTGGGGATATCCGTAAGGATAAGCCGGAGCCAACAGGGTATCAAGAGCCGTATGGTCGTCTTCCAGTGAAAACACGGCTGCACGCTGCAGATAGCTTCTGTCTTCTGCAAGAATAGCATTATCCACCTCGGCGAGTCCGCCGTTTTCAGACAACAGCATAGCATTGGGCGATACATTTCCTCCCCAGTCCGGAAGATCTGCCTGGGCGATCCATTGCTGGATAGCATCCCAGTTTCCGTTATAGAAGGTAAGCGTAGGCATATTGGTGGACGCCAGCACCTTCCTGTACTTGAAGAAAAATACCTTCAGCATAAATTCAATACCGATCACACCTGACAGTTCTGTCCTGTGTCCCTGGATCTGCTTGTCACTCTTCTGATAGGTCCGGCTCAAGAATTGACTGTAATGCTCCAAATTGATCTGTCCGAACATACCTATTTTCAGTGCCAGAATCGCCACATCAAAACCAAATCCCGCAAATGCACGCATATAGGCATTTACCCGCAGCGTGGTGAGAATATCTGAACCAAACTTATTGGTCTCCTGCGAGTAAGCGGCCATGGCCTTATAATCCAGCTCCATAGCAGCACCCAGTGCAAATTCTGCCGTGATGGGGACAATTCCCACCACAGAGTTAAAGGTCCAATGATATCCGAATTTCCCACCCAGTGTAAATCCGCTGTCTGTGATCACGAATTCAAAGGCTCCTGTCTCTATATTAAATATAATATCTCCGGCCATATAACCGGCTGCCCTGCCTCCGAAATCTGTATCTCCCGGTTTCTTCAGCGTTTTATTCATTTTCCCTTGAAACCGCCCTGATAAATTCTTCTCTTTACCCGTAACAGCCGCTACAAAAGCGGATGCATTGGCACCGGTAGTGTCACAGTCTATGGGATTCATGACCATATCTGTATCCATCCCCAGAAGATCTATATCATATCCCGCAAATGCATGGAATACAAAGGGATCCACCGTAGGCGTAACGGTTACCTTAAAGAAGGGTGTGTCTACTCCTGTATTAAACTTCTGAAGCCCCCTGCTCCCTACCTCACCGCCTTGGGAAGCGGCATCACCTGCGGTTGTCTGTTTTAAGTTTACATCCACGGTAAAAGGCTTGAACTGCTTTTCTTCGGTCACCTCAATCCCTATCATATTTGTTACAGGGAACGGCAGCGGTATAGACCTGACCATTTCACCGTTCTCATATAACTGGGATGTAAAGCGTCTGGAGCTTCCCATGTCTATCCCCGTATTCTCATCTACAGGCACCTCATTAGATGCTGTCATCAGGTCTGTAAAGGGATACTTTTTCACTTTAAATTCCTGCCGCCCCAGTTTCTTCTGTTCTTCATCTGTAAGGAAACACTGGAAATCAGAATCTGTATCCAGTCCCCAGCACAACATTTCTGTCTTCAGAGAGATTTTGGGATACTGGTTTGTGCATCCTATGGGTTCCTTTCTGCCCAAAATATCTAAGTCTCCCTTATTGGGATACTCTACCTTCTGTGCAGAGATATAGACTTTCTTTTCCGTATCCGTATTTTTTTCCAGATTTACGATACTGTCTGTAAAGCTTGCCCCTCTCTCTTGGGAATAACTGTCCACTGTTATCAGTCTGGGATAATATGCATCATCCGGTGTTCGGATATCGTACACAAATTCCAGATAGTCACCTGCATGCAGCTGTGTATGGGCATCCTCGTCTTCACTGTATAATCTGGTAACATCATAATAGAATTCCAATTCTCCGTCCTGTCCCAAAGTCGTCTCCAGACGATTGTCCATGCTCCCTTTCTGCACCAGGGGACAGTATTTCTGATTTTTATAAGCACCTCCAGTATAGGTGACCTTCCCCTTATAGGGATCTCCTTTTTCATCTTTCAGATATAATTTTACATGAGCCGCTTCATCCAATGTAATGTAGTTCACAGGATACAGCTCATCTCTTCCCTTGTCCTTCTCAGAGGAAACTAAAACATCCGGCTGAACAGTCCCCAGATAAAGGGTGGTATCCTCAGAACCGGAACGGGCCTGAACAGCATTCTCTATACCGTCCGGGTCATAGATGGCCGCCTGTCCCTGTTCGTTGGTACGAATACTTACCTCTTTTCCGTCTCTTCTCTCGTACGTAATGGTAGTTTCCTGCATGGGAGTAAACTGGAATAAATACAGCTTGTCTTTCAGGGTACTGATCTCTGTCGTCAGACTCATCTCTTTGCCCGTACGGCTGTGCACTGCTTTCACGGTAGCTGTTCCATCCTTTTTGCCGGACATCATGAATACCTGGTCCGGTGCCTGATAAGGACTGGCAAGTTTCTCAATATTTGTATATCCGGTACTGTCTTTTCTGTAGAGAGGCATCACGGAACTGTCATCCGATGACCAGGCAAATCTGTCTGCAGCCATATTCCAGCTACTGCTATCAAAAATCTTAACGGATTTATCCAGAGAGATTTGTCGGTTCATATCCACGATTGCCTGACTATCCTCGTCGGACCAACTGCCGTTATAATTTTTTAAAGTAGGAATCCTTTCCTCATTGGCAATGGCAATACTTGCGCCATTTTCTTCTCTCTCCCCGTCCACATTAAAAGCAAAAGCCCCCTCACGGTATACCTGCACCAGATAAGAATCCGTGGACCACAGCTTATCTTCTGTACCTTTATTTCGTACCTTTGCCGTAACAGTATAAACATCCTTAAGCGTTCCCTCGTCAACTTTGTCAACTGAAAATGCTGCAGATGTCCCCTCTGTGGTACTGTAAATCTCATCCCCGTTCTTTTTCACAGAAAGCTGGAACTCATAATCTTCTTCCGTATCCGATAAAGACCAGGAAACCGGAAAACTGTCTGTCTCACTATCCACCATGTAAAGCTTCTCCGGTGTGGTCAGACGCACAGAGGCAGGAACCGGACTGACTATGATTCCTCCTCTTGCGGACAATTCCATCTGAGGGTTATCCGGGTTGGGTGTATGTACTGCAAAGGTATATACCGGTAATCCGTCTTTTGACACTTTTGTCAAAACATTTTCTTCGATTTCTCCGGTTACGGTTTCCGTAAATTCATATGTTTTGATGATCTTGTCTTCTGCCGGAAGTTCTTTCTCTTTATCTGTATAATCTCCCTCATACAGATCTACAGTATAAACCTGATCATTTCCCTTACCGTTAAGATTACTCATCCAGTAAACAGATGCTTTTCCCTTTTTTCTGGCATGGACTATATCCATCCCTTTTGGAACGGCAATGGCCGGAGGCCCATCATTTACCACTGTGATCACAGGCGTCTGGACTGACACTGCCGGCGCAGCTTTCCTGTTATTAGCTGTTGCCGTAAATTGTACTTCACCTTCGGCCTTAGGTGTGATCACGCCGGTCATACGGTTGATCAGGGCCACATCTTCATTGCTGCTGGTCCATTCGATTCCGGGGAATGTAGGATTCTCTGTGGTTATACTGCATCCGAGTGTGCACGCTTCCTCCTGCACCATATACAGAATATTTCCATCCGGAAGGTTCTGAAGCTCCAATTCCCCCTCCTGAATCAGATTCACTGGTTTTACCTTAAATTCTGCCATATGGTTTGCTCCCACAAGGCAGGCATAATCCGATTTCACACCGGTTACCTGGGGAACCGTCACATCGGCAGCCGCCGGCATAAGAAACAGTTCTGCTCTGTAGGTCTGTTCCTCCGTCTGGGTATTATAGGGCAGGGGAATCTGTGCCGTCAGTTTACCATTCTTTTTAGGGTCTCCCTTTTCGTCCAGCTCCGGGGAGAGCTGATACAGAGTTGCCCCTCCGTCCAAGCTTACTTTCAGACGGTCCACAGACTCTTTTCCTTCTTTGTTGTAATCATTGGCATAATCATTCCAGAGCCAGTCATCATTAGGAGTCTGGTTATCATAAGTTACTGTAACCGTAACAGTCTGGTCCCCTTCGGTACCCGGGTCATAGGACTGCTTGTCCACCGTAATTCCTTTAATGTATTCCTGCACATATTTAGGACCGTCTGTAATGAACTTATTATTGGCAGTATCGAATCCCTCAAACTGAACCGTTCCCTTCCCCATATCCATGGCACCCATATTGGGTTCCTGGCTCCAACTGTAGTCTGCTCTGTTAAAGTTCGGATAGGTACTTTCATTTTCACTGCACATTAACTTTACGGCTTCATACTGATCCTTTGTCAACAGACAGGAAAAAGTATCGCCAAATCTTCTTCCATCATCCGTAGACAAAACACCGTCCTCAAATATACTCACAGGTCCCCCCAAGGATACATTTCCATTGGTCTGTAAAACACAGGGAATCATAGCATCTTCATAATAGATCTGGTCCGTTTCTGCCGGTTTTAAAGTTACCGTTGTTCCCGTTACTGGTTTACACATAGGTTTTAGTGAATACAGTGCGGAATATCTTGTCGTGGGTAATGCCGCTATAGTCTTTTTGTAGCCCCCATTCTTCACGAATGCTGGAAATCCTGTACTGTTTTCACTTAAATCTATATTATAAACCAGATTTCCGCTCTGATACTCCGGATAGGCCCCTATGCTTCCCCATTTATCGGAAAGAGATTGTCCGTCCTCACTCAAGGTGCGCAAATCATAAAAGACGCCCACACCATTGCCATCGTCACTGTCAAGATTCGCAGTCAAAAAGTCAATGACTTTTACATAACTCTGTGGCACGGAAAAACTATAAAAATAAAAATTCTCAGGTTCGGTGGTCGTTGTGGGATCATAGGCAGGATTGGGAAGGCTTCCTGACGTTGCCGTCCACGGACTGCCATCTAAATCTGCCAGATTTCCTTGGATTCCGGCCTTGGAATACTGGAAGCTTCCACCGTCTGTAAAGACAGCGCCTGTTACATTCGTAAACTCAACATAAAATAACTTATTTCCGTTCCACCAGGTACTTTCATCGTTCTCATCAATACTGTTTTTTGTAGGAATGGTAACAGAAGCTGTTGTCTCCCCTGCCGGGATGCGCAAAACACCTTTTTTCCCTTCATAATCCGTACCGTCCTTGGCAACCCCGTCCATTGTCCTGTACTCTACAAAAATAGTATGAGTGACCGCCTCCGAGATGGTAAGATTTACTGTAATCTCCTCACCTGCCGGAGCTTCTGCCAATTCATCCACCGAAAGGGTTACATCTCTGTTGATCACATTTGCCGCATTTTTAGCCTTTATGGTCAGCTTACCCTCATTGAGCTGCATAAGGAGGGAAGATATGGTTGCCTCCATTTCCGGTGTATATTCCCCTGTGTTTTCAGGGAAATAAGTGGTCTGATAATTGGACAGTTCCTCCTCGATCTGAAGCATGGTCTGCACATTTCCGAGAGTCAGCTCTGTTCCATCCACAGATACCTTCTTATCAAGATCAGCTGTTCCTCCCTGCAGATATTCCTTTATCTCTTCCAGAGAATACTCTCTTTGATCCATAATGATTTTTGACGTATTCATAGAGCCGTCTTCATTAAAAATGCCCAGGCTCTCCAGAATGTATTTCGCCTCCTGAGCCTCTATTTCCTGGCCTTCCTCCAGCTTCTTCAGGGTATCTTTTGCATTAGCCTCCTCTGCGGTACTATTAAAAGCAGCAAGAACCGAATCAGACAGTGAAGTGACCCCCATCACCACTGCCATAAACATAGCCAGATAACGCATTTTCTTTTTTCCTCTCATGTCTTCTCCTTTTTCTATTCACTTTTTCTTTCATACTACAGAATTATTATGATCGTAACCAAGCCGCCAAAGTGTGTTTTCCCTAAAATCTTCTTCCGCAGACAATGTACGGAAGCATTTTGAAAATCAATCACACTTAGAGCAGTCTTATCTTTCCTATAAGCTGCTCTTTTTTCTTCTGTTTCTGAATATAATATTTTTCTGAATTAATTATATCATAAACTTAAATTATACTTTCCAACCTCTCACACTACCGGCCATACCGTTCGACACACAACCGCTTCATCCGCCAATCGTGCTCGCGTGCTGCAGTGCCGCCGCTCTTCCTTCCGCCCATGTTATAATGGAGGTATTGTAAATAATAAAAAAGCGCCCATCTGTGAATATGGAACGCTTTACTCAATCTTTTATTAAAATAAATTACGACAAAAAAATAAGACTAACTCTCATAAGAATCAGTCTTATAATCCATGCCGCAGACCGGAATCGAACCGTTTTAAGTAATCAAAAATACCGAAAGAAAGGGGCTTTGGAGACTTCATCACGTCTGCGGTGTTCAAAAAGTGTTCAAACGCTTGTCTCTCTCAAACTGGAATTTGCAAACGCTATATATCTCGTAGAACTTCCGAAATAAACTCTGCTTTCTTTTCAGAATATTCCAATAAGGTATCAATTCCACCGGCTAAAATTTGTTCTTTTAAGTCCGAGTATGCCTGTGCTTTTTCCGGATACTTTATCATATAGTCACGAAACAATATATCCTTTTTCCATACATCCCCTTTGTATTCGACGATATGTAAGTTAAAATTCTTTATATCTCTTTTTATAAAATATAATCTGTCAGATACACTCATTTCCCGCATATATGTATAGCCGCTTGCTTCTATTTCTTGTATTACTATCTTTTCTGGCGGGAAGCTCCTCACCCCTATAATAATATCTATAATCGGTTTTGCTTTTATGTTTGGAATTGAAGTGCTACCAATATGTTCAAAAGTCAGTGTTTTTAAGTGCGGTTTATTTTTTAACATTTTTATTTCATCATTAAAATCATAGCGCCAATGAAGATTATGATTTTCTATATGTACTTTTTCATTCAATATCAACTGTTTTAACCTCCACCATTCCAATTTACTTAACTACTATTCAGTATAATCTAAATATATGAAGCGCACAAGAAAAAAGTATGTAAGACTCTGACATCTCTACATACCCTTTTCCGCACTGTACCGACTTTAAGCATAGTCTGCCGTCCATATTCCCTTGTTCGTGCTTTTCTGCTAACCAGTGTCCCGCAGGGTGCCCAGAGCGACGGTTCCTAACAGGGCGGCGGGTCGGCTGGGCAAGCGGACGGCTTAGAAAGCATTCCTATCCTGCAACATACTTCATGTTTGATTCTCTCCGCCCCTCATATCTCTCTTTTTCTAAGAGTTTGTCGAGGAACTCCGACACTTCTTCCATATCATCACTGTCTATTAAATCCAGTTTCATCAGCACGTCAAGGTCGGTCTGGTTCTTCGGCTGGATAGAAACAGGCTGTGACATATCCACCACCACTTTCAACGGCTTTTTCTTATTTGCCGTTTCAATATCCGTAGTTAGCCCCATAACATGGCTTTTACTCACTCCAAATATCTGTGACAGTTTTTCCCAGATAGATTCATCTCTTGGCGTTCCATTTCCGTTTTCGTAGTTTGTCAGCATACTCTGTGAGATTCCCAGTTCTTTTGCTAGTTCTGCAACCGTGATATTCTTTTCTTTCCGTAATTCTTTAATTTTGTTCATGTTGAACGTCCTCCTTTCTAAGCACATTATATTTCATCAATTTTCCCTTGTCAATCTTTTTATCGGATATTCAGATATTTTCTATTGACATTTCATTTAGTTTGGTTTATCATATGATTATCTTAATATCTGATTTTTAGATATTTCAAAAGGAGGTGATACCATGATTCGAGGAAGCGACTTTATTTTAAATCCAAACAAACTGGAAGAACAGTTCCAGCTTGTAGAAGTTTCCGACTGGGTAGATTTTTCTACAAAAGAAAAGCTCGGCTTCTACTATACTGTTCTCTTTCCAAAGCTGAAATTTGAAAAAGTCAAAGTAGGTGTAAAAACGTCCAGTCCGCTGATTTCCAATGAAGAACTGGAACAGAAAGGGCAAGTCCCTGTCATGTTTGAGGGATTACATACATGGGCGAGTCTCTATAACGGACGGCTTTCTGTCAAAGCAGAAGCAAATAACATCAAGATAGCCGGAATGAAATAGTCTCTCTCCTGTCAGACAGACAGTGCCGGACAGCGTCTTAGGTGCTGGCTGTCTGACTTGGAAAGGGCAGATATTTCTTCTGACTAGACTTGATATATAAAACAACATCTTCCGAAAACAGGAAGAAAACACATTACAAAATAGGATACGAGGTGGATTTCGTGAGCAAAGCAAAGGAATGTTTTGCATACAATACGAAAATCATTGAAACTCCTACCACCAAAGAAGTATATATCTATAAGAATCCTATTTTCAGTCATTCAACAGAAAATGCAGATTTAGAGAAAACAAGCAAACGTAAAACCTTTGATGAGATGTCAGCTCATAAGCAATATGACAGCCTGAAACGCAAACAAAAACATTATGAACAGACACGTTGGGAGATTGCCCGTATCGTGGACTGTAATTTCAATAACAGAACCAAATTTGTAACGCTGACATTCAGAGATAATATTCAAGACATTACCATAACGAACCGAGAATTTAAGTATTTTATCCAGCGATTAAATTATTACCTGTATCAAACCAAAAGACAATTATTAAAGTATATTGCAACGTGGGAGAAACAAAAACGTGGTGCAATCCACTACCATGTTATTTTCTTTGATTTTCCATACATAGCAAAAGAAAAATTACAAGATTTATGGTCGCATGGTTTTATTAAGATAAACCGTATTGATGTAGACAGCAAGGAGAACCGTGGTCGCTATCTCAGCAAATATTTTGGGAAAGACCTTGATGTAAAGGAGCATAAGAAAAAGGCGTTTTTCAAATCACAAAACCTGAAAATGCCGAAAGAAACAAGACTCATGCTGACTGATGATATGATTCTCGAATTACAGAATGAAACTATCATTTTTCAAAAAGAGTACACACGGCAGATATATGATACAAAATCCTTTTTAGCTACTGGTTCTTATTTAAAGGACAGCAGTGTTACCTACATCAAAATCAAAAAAGAAACTATGGGTGTAAGGGGGGATTCTGATGAATAACCCTGTTACATCTTCCGATATTACGTTATTGAACACATTAGCCGCTTGTGCTAATATGACTCCAGATGAAGTCTTCAAAGATTTTGAAATTATGGCAAATAAGAAAATCTTGGAGAATCACAAATATGAAATTTATTACTCGGAATCTGAAAAAAGCTGGCGTACCTATTTACCAGATGACACCAAACCCAACAACCGCCGTCCGATCAAGCGGAAGAGTAAAGAGAACCTTGAAAAAGAAATCATCAGATTTTATATTGAGAAGCAAAAAATCGAAAACCGTGAGAATATCACACTGGAAGAGTTATATACAGAATGGCTCTTATACAAAAGAGATTACACTTCTGTAAAGGCAAAGACGATTCAAGAGTATGTTTCTGAATGGAACAGATTTTTCAAAGACACGGCTCTTTCCAAAATGAAGATAGGAGAAATCAGACCGATTACCCTTATCCGCTTTTTCAGAGAAGCCACAAAAGAACGTCAGCATACCCACAAGAGAATCAGCAACGCCCGTTCTGTCTTAAATGGAATCATGAGTTATGCCATTGAGGAAGAAATCATCTCCCACAATCCTGTCTCTGATGTGAATTTCAAGCAGTTCACCTACAAGCCTGTGGAAGTACAAAGTGACAACGTATTTTCCCGTGACGATACACATAAGCTACTGCATTATCTTAGCTGTATCACAGAGCCTTATTCCCTTGCGATACAACTATCCTTTTATCTGTTTATCCGTATCGGGGAAACAAAAGCAATCCGCTGGGAAGATATTGACTATGAAAACAGAATGGTCTATCTGCACCGACAGGCTACCTGTGAACGGACACTAAACGATGATTTAACCTTTTCCAAAAGAGAAGTAAAGGTAGTCAACCAGATGAAAGGAAATACCTCTCATGGTTTCCGCAAACAGTTCTTGACTGATGAAGCAATCAAGATTCTTCAGAAAGCCAGAGAATTAAATCCGCATGGAGTGTATGTCTTTGAACCCAATGGAGAAATCATGACAACAGACAGCTTCAACCGCCGTTTAAAGAAGTATTGCAAAGAAGCTGGTGTTCCTTACCATTCCAGTCATAAAATCCGTTTCTACAATGCCTCAACTGCCTTTGACGGAAACAATCTCACAACCTTGAGTTATTTAATGGGGCATAGCGAAACGGCAACCACGCTTCACTATTTACGGAACGTCAACAAGAGGAAGAATGACCGCTTTGCTTTTCAAAAACTGGGGATTTCCTCATAAAGTGTTCAAAGGTGTTCAAACTTTTTGAAGCAAAAAAAGAAGAGAAACGCTGTAAATTCAACGTTTCTCTCACTTTTACCTACTGCCGCAGACCGGAATCGAACCGGTACGGGTATCACTACCCACGGGATTTTAAGTCCATGAATACCAATGGAACTTCCCGGAACTATCGGTATCAAAATGGTACTTAGAACCCACTGAAAAGCCCATAAAATAAGGACTTTTCTCTGCAGCACTGATTAAAAATACACTAAAATCAGTATAAAGCAGATTTTCTCGTTTTGCAAGGCAAAAAATACGTTTTAGGGACGATAAGGGACATTTCACAGGATGTTTCTATACAGGAAACAACAAGGTAGCCGTTAATATAACACCACTACTGATTAAGCAGGCGATTAATTTCGTCTGCTTTTCTTTATCAAAGGAGAAAGATTTATGGATTATGAATTAGAGCTAAAACAAATTGTAGATTTTCCACGTTGCAGAATGTACCGGGAATTTATACGTACCTTGATTGCCGACAAGAGCATCCGGACAAACGGATGCTCTTATCTTTTTTACTATATCGTTCTGTGCTCTTACGCAAACTACAGAACATCCTACAATCGGATAGACGGCATCGTATATACCGTCAGTCCCGGTGAGTGGGTGTGTCATATCTCAGAATTACAGGTTTGGTTTCGCTGCCGCTTTCAGCACCAGGTATTATCTATACTTCAGTATTTTGAGGAGCAGCATTACATCACCTATTCTATATTGGGAAAAAACAAAATAATTAAGTTTAAAATCAGTGACTGGCAGAAAGACAATACTGTACTGGAATATAATTATCCTTGTAAAAAAAATGCCGGCTTCTTCTTTTTTACAATAGCCAAGGTCCATGAGTTAATCAGTATAGGGAAATGCTCTGAAATGGATATAATTTTAGATTTATGGATCCACGCTATTTATAACGACCCTTCGGTACAAGGCTCTCAACCAGGTCCCGTTGTATATTATCGTAACAATACCCATAATCCTTTAGTCAATTATCAGAGCCTTGGTGAGAGGTGGGGTATATCAAAAGCATCTGTATCTCGTATGCTGAAAAAATTAGAAGAAAAGGAGTACATTACTCTGATTAATTTTAAGGGGAGGCATGGCAGTGTCATTTATCTCAACAACTATTTATCTGTCATGTTTAATGTAAGTGATGTCATGATTGACAAAGAGGAGGTTGCTATGACTATGCAATTACCAATCCATATCCCGGACAGCGAGGAACCATCCAAATGCGTTTCAAAATGTGTGACAGATGACCAGTTAACAGTTTCAGAAAATAATTTATGCGTTCCGAAACCGCATATGAAATATATCATCCAAAAAGTAGTCGAACTACTGGATTCTCAAGGGATTCCATGCTGCCACTGTGAGAAGACGGAGTATATATTATCTCCTTTATCAGACTGCAAGAGTACAGTAATTCAATATGCTCTAAGTATTATCTGCCCTTTCGGGAATATGAAATACCAGTTTGAATTGACATTAACCTCAAAATCACCGGATGTCCAATTCGCATTGCAACCCCAACAGGAATGTATCAAACAGGAAGGGAGAATATAAGATGGCAATGAAAAAAGAAAGAAACTTTCCTACCCCAGAAGAGGATCCTCGTTTTCACGACACTTATCAATTTCTGCGGCATTATCGGGATGCTACTTACAGCCTGAAGGTTGTGGTACATCAGTTGGAAATGCAGTTCCAGATTGAATTTGGAAATAGCATAGATGAATTTCTGGACTCCATCTATGTCGCTGGCGCTGAGTTAAATGGAACGGGTATAGAAGAACGTGCAAAAAGTATTGAGCGAAGCAATAAAATGTTAAAACTTCTGGATTCTGCAGTAGATTTACTACGTACCAATCACAAATATGGTGAACAATTTTACTGGATTCTTTATTACTCGTATTTGTGCCCTCAAGAATTAAAAAACACAGACAAAATCATCGAAAAGTTGGAAGCACACATAAGCAATATCTCTTATCGCACCTACTACCGGAAGCGTAGAGCTGCGATTGAAGCTTTAAGCACAGTTCTTTGGGGATTTACAACTAAGGAAACTCTTAATATTTTAAACCGATTTTTCCCTGAATAGCGTTAGACATTTTATAAATAGGCACTCATAATGAACATAAAAACACTAAGGAGTGCCTATTTATGAGAAATTTAGAAATACTAATTGCAAACTATTTGAAATACTGTAAGGAAATCAAACAATTAGATTCCAAAACAATTAAAGCATACCGTATTGACCTGACTCAGTTTAGCAGTTTCACTTTAGAATATCCATCTTGTATTGACAAAACGACACTGAATGAATACATATCATCTCTTCACCAAAAATTTCAACCAAAGACAGCCAAACGAAAGATTGCAGTTATAAAAGCATTTTTTCAATACCTGATTTATGAAGAGACAATTGCCTTTAATCCATTTAGCAAAATCAATGTAAAGTTTCGCGAACCTATAACACTGCCACGGATTATACCAGAAGAGATCATTGCGAAATTCATCTCCACCATGTATACGGAAAAACTAGCTGCATCAACCACATACCAAAGTAACACTATCCTTCGTGACATTGCCGTAGTGGAACTTTTATTTGCTACTGGTGTCAGGATTTCAGAGCTATGTACCTTAACCACTCAGCAAGTAGATTTATCATCTTACAAAATATTGATTTGGGGTAAGGGGGCAAAGGAGCGGATGATCCAAGTCGGAAATACAGATGTTCGCAAAGCTTTACTGGAATACTATAATACTTTCAAATCGGACATAGAATCCTCCGGGTGGTTTTTTGTAAACAGGCTCCACCAGAGATTTTCTGAGCAATCGGCCCGTGACATGATTGTAAAATATCTGAACAAAGCATTGATTGACTTACATATAACCCCTCATATGTTCCGTCATTCATTTGCCACACTTCTCTTGGAAGCCGATGTTGATATTCGGTACATACAAAAAATGCTCGGACATAGTTCAATTAAAACTACAGAAATATACACAAATGTATCTATGACAAAGCAGAACGATATTTTAACGACAAAGCATCCGAGAAATTTTATGGATCTTAAGAAGCAATAGACTCCTTATTTCTGTTCTTCTGAACCGAGGATAATATATGATTATCCATGGAGAAGGAGTGAACTATGAATCCACAGGATATTACGATATTATTTCTTGCACACTATGCACCACAGAACGATTTTACAAGTATTCCCGTAGGAATCAAAGATTTTGTCTATGCACAATATCATCACAAAGTATATAAAGTCCTGAAATCTTTTTTTCCTAAACTCCTCTCTTCATGCGACCCCAGTGTTATGTTACAGGACAATATTGAGGCAGATTTTATCTTTTCTTTATACAATAGAATGCCTTTCCGTAATTCAGAAGTATTTGTTTCATCCGTAGCTGAATATCATAACCTTCCCTACTTAGGTGCAAGACCTAATATCCGCGCACTTGCTGAAGACAAACATTTAGCAAAAATGTTGGCAGTATATGCGAAGGTTCCCACACCGGAATGGACTATTTATAATATCGGTGATGAAATACGCAAACCGAAATTTGAACCACCATACTTTATTAAGCCTAGATTCGGGGCAGCATCAAATGGAATTGATGAAAGTTCGATCTGTAGCACATGGGAAGCTGCCAAAAATAAAGTTTTTGCATTACATAGTTTAGGAGTAGATGTAATCCTTGAGGCACAAATCAAAGGAATATATCACACTTGTCCTGTACTTAATAATTTTGGCTTACATAAGTATCTGCCATGTATTGCTCAATATTCTACATTAAAAGATGGAGTCGTTACGTATCAGCAAAAACGTAAAATAGCCCCAGGCCTTTCCAGAAAAGTTTTGACAGATAATGAACTCCAAAAACAAATACAAGAGTATTCAAAACATATGTACTCCTTGATTCAACCGCTCGATTATACAAGATTTGATTATATTGTTGAACGAGAATCTGGAATCCCTTATTTCTTAGAATTTAACGTATGCTGTAATTTGGGAGAACATTCAACAATCAGTCAAGCTGCGGCTGCTAACGACATAACTTATGATGCGCTTATTGCTAACATTACGTATTCCAGTTTATATCGTAATGGATTACTTGACAGTACCTTTGGGAAGGAGCTTTAGGGGATCCATATACCAATACGCCAGTCCACATGGTGAATACAATTTACGCCAAAGTTGTTTGTCGAAAAGATATGGAGACTTTGAAAAGCTTTGGTAGACTTGAAGTGCTTCTTCTGTCTGCTCGGGATGGTAACGGTCCAAATATTTTTCGGTCTGTGCAATTAAACCGTCTATATTCTTATTGCCTGACAAGCATTCAACTAGCAAGCGATTAATATAATATTTTTGTCTTACACGATCTAGTGGGTGTTCCTCAATTTCCGCCTCTAGGTCACGTAGTAAGTTTACAGCTTTTGAGGTATTTCCAGAAACAGCATTAAGGCATGCCATATTGATTGACGTAAATATTTTTGGCATGCTATTTTCTCCTAATGTTTTTGCTAGAAGAAGATTCTGGGATGCCTCTTGATATTTTTCTAGCATTAAATAGCAAATTCCTAAATTATTATAAACAATATGTAGATGAGTCTTTGAGAAGGGCATTAATCCATCTTGCGCTTTTTGGAGTTTTTGGAGAGCCTCTTCGTATTTTTTCTCAAGACATTGCGCATATCCCCAATTGCATAATGTCGTATATAAGCCAAAGTCATCATTATCTCTTGTAAATGCTTCTAATGCTTTTTCATACCATTCGTCTCTATTGCCGTTATAAGCAGATGCTACATTACGGTATAAATAACCTTGCATCGGCGAATTTGGATAGTGCTTGATGAGCTCTACAAAAACTTTTTGAGCCATAGGCATGTTTTCAGCATGAATATAATTTGAAATGAGGAAGGAACCCAATAAATTCTGACGAGATGGTTCTCCCTGTTTTCTTAAACATCTTATCAGTTCTTTTTCAGCAAGTGCTGTATTTCTAGTACGATTTAGTAACGTAGCTCTTAAGGCATTTAATCCTTCGTCTGTTTCATCATATATAATGGAACTTATCCACTGCAAGGCATCCTTATATCTTCTCATTCGGCAATAATTTATGCATGCCAAAAGGCAATCTTCTCGATTCCCTCGTTTGAGTTCCGCAGCTGATAGTAATTCAGGGGATGCTATTTCTCCTACCTTAATTAAACTTTGTAAAAATGGCAGTGCATCTTTCCTCGAAGTACAACCCAATTGTTGAGATAATAAGTAGCGTAACCTTGAATTATTGTTAGAAACACAAAGATAACTATACACAATATTTTTATAAACAAGCTGATCCGCATATGAATCGAGAATTTTTTGTACCACCGGATGCGAGGTCGTACACAATTCCAACTTGCCCTCTTTCCAGGTAATCAAACCTCTACTGACAAGTGATTGAAAAGCCTTATGGCATGTTTGCATAATATTCATAGCAAAGTCATTACCGGATGCAACAACGTTAATTAGTTCTTTTTCATCCATAGGAATACTAAAAATATGAAGAATAGATATCACAGTTTTTTCACATTCTGATAAAGGCTCATCAGGTTTGATGCTATGATTTCCGTAATCTAATATCGCATCAATTATTTTATGAATGTTTTGGTTAGAATTATTCGCAATCATATCCGCATCCCTGTCTTCAATGTGGAGATTATAAAGTGCGGCTAACTCCTTAATGAGTTTGGTATGAGGTCGATCAAACTCAACTTCTTTAAAATTAATTGAATGAAGCCGTAGACTATTTCTAAATTTAAGGAATTGTTCCTCATGACCTTGTATTTGAATAATGATACATTGAAGCACTCCACTATCTATAAGATTGTGTAATAATGAAAACGAATCTTCGCTTAATCGCCCTATTGGATCAAGAACTATTGTGAAAGGAGTTCCCCCAGCTTTCTCCTTTAGCATTGAAAAGAAAGGCAACAGTAATTGCTCAACAGCAGATGGATAATCTCCGGTATAAATTGGCGGTGCTGATTTACTTTCAGCTATCCTACCTAAAAACGAACCAATATATGGCACTCCCTGAGCGATCGATGAAATTACTGAAGTATTATGCGATCCAAATGTTTTATCAAGAAATTTTTGGAATATACTATCAAAAGGGGGTTTTACAAGTTGTGAAAAAATAACATCTTTAAGAGAATTTTCACGTGGAATTGGCAAATACAAAAAAAGTTCAGGTGCAATAAGTTCGCCTTTGATTCTTTCATTAATAAACGATGATATTCCACAGGCAGGGTATGCTTTAATAATGATTACAGGTGTATCTTCTGAATTTATATGATACTTCATTTGCTCAAATTCAGCGGTTCTATTTGCATAACTCATCTTGTCACCTCAATAAAAGATAATCATATATTATCCTCGGTTCATTGTACTTTAATATAGTTTTCTTTCTATTATAGAGCATCTACTCTTCTATATCAATAAACTAAAGAATTTTTCTGGCACAATATTGGCACGGCTATGCGATTGAAACGCAAATTTACCCATGCTACAATAAACACGCTTATAGTTTTCACATTTTTTCAGCACCCGTATGGTGCTTTTTTATTGCTCAAAACAATATGACCACCATCTGACAATGGTTCTTGTACGTATTCTATACGCACAAAATACTTCTTCATCACTAAGAGCATTACGTATTAATTACGTACAGATATTATCAGAAAGGAGAACCAAAATGAAAACCAGGAACGAAATTTACAATAGGGAAGGGGAACGGTTAATACGGATGATCACAACTTACCACGCCCTACTCTATGAGCAAGTTCTGCTGCTTTTTCCGAGAAATAAAGAGTCCCTGAAAACCTTCATCAATAGTCTGATCAAACAAGGCAGGATTTTTTATGACAGGCAACAGAACGTCCTCTGTGACTGTGAGGATTCAGCCCTTCATGTGGACTATGGCTTAATTGCAGCATTTTGGGTGTTACTGGATTTTAAACATGCAATTCTATATCATACAAGTGGGAATTTTCCAGTAAAACTTCATTTTTTTGCCCAAGATGAAGCGTATGAAATCATTTATGCTGCCACCGGTCAGGAAGCATTGCTTAATCATACCTTATCTATAACTCCAGAAAGCGATGCTATACGGCTTGTAATATTAGAAAACCAAAGTCAGGCACAAACACTACAAATCCCCAAAGTCTCTGCTTACTGTTTGGTTTCGACGGATGGAACGGTCAGTTATTATCAGAAAAAGTGAGGTATTATGAACAGCAAAACATTATTCCAACGGTTTGAATGCATATCGGATGAAATAAAACGGTTGCAAAATTCTATATTTGCCCTTCAGTCTACTGATTTTGAAGAATATCGGGATAACTATGAAGAATTAAGTACAAACGCAGCTCTTCGGGCAGAGCGCATCGCTTGCCAGCTTCGTAGTTTAGTATATGTGTCAAATTCAAAATCTAAGGAAAACTACATGAAACAGGCTGCATTGGCACACGAAATCAGTATTCAAAAAGATGGACCACTGATGACGATTCGACTGCCTGGGCTGCTTACAAAAAGAAAAGTTCATATTAACACAGCCTTCTTGAGCGAACCATTAAACTATGCCATGCAGGATTACGTAAGGATACACAGTATCCCCCTCTTTGAAAACTGTGTTGTATGCTTCAGTCAAATTTATGACCGACAGCTCCCTCTTCAGAGAATCCGGGACTATGATAACCTAGAGTTCAAACAAATTCTGGATACGATTGCCACCTATGTACTACGTGATGATACCGGTCTGTTCTGCGATATGTTTCACACAACGCAGCTTGGAGAAAAGGATTGCACCATAATCTATGTAATGGAAAAAAACACGTTTCCCGAATGGTTAAAATCCAGGAAAGATGAGTTGCAGAACATATCGGAAATTTCATGAATTTTCATGGAGAAATTCCTACCCAGATAAAAATACAGGACTCCTTATAAAATAAGGTGATCCGCCCCAATATATCAGGCAGATTTACCCAAGTATGGAGTCTCATGGGTACAAAACTGAACTGAGGTGACCCTTATTGATTCAACCTAACTCTATGAAATATCGCTTCCTGGAGATGATTGCAATCAGCGGCGAGTTTCCATCTTCCCAAATCGGCAGACTGTTTTCCAGTCCATCATATGCTGAAAAAATGATTACACAGCTAAAAGCAGACGGATTTATACGCCTACATTACCGGGATAAACTTCGAGGCTACCGATTAACAAAGCGTGCAAAAGATATCCTTATGGAAAACAACCCCAAACGATTTGATTTCTATTTGAGCGGTAATACAGAAACAAACCGTATAAGAAGTGATCCGCCACGCAGGATGCGCCTTCACCAGAAAGCAGAAACCTATTTGACGTTACAAAACTCAGGGATTCCTGTCTTTCCGGATGAGAAGCCAGGCATCTTCCATGGTGAATCCTCTCCTGTTGCTCTGCAGGATCTACCTATATTTTATTCTTCACGGGAGATTAAAACACTGCCATATGATACCACAAAAATCCGTAATTCCCGAAGTATGGGAATCCTGCTTGGACCGGCTTGCGTGTATGCACTCTATAACACCGGTTCCGCCCTAATGAAATGGGAGTATAAGACAGAAGTACGGCTAAACGCTTTGATGCAGCATCACCTGCAAGGACGTCCGTATACTGGACGTCCTAATATTCGTGCTATCCTTACCGGGACTGATATGGAAACTGCTTTTCATCTAATGACCAGCACTGGCGGATATAAAAAAAGTCTGTTTATGCTGGATACTTCTTTCGAGCATTTTCATTACCTGCCTAATGCTCCTGAAGGAGAACTGTTATTAAAACTGCTGACAGCACCAGATCAAATGCTGCAGCTAAACCGTTTATTATTGTCAGACATGCTCCCGGCAAAGGAGGATTTACCTATTGAGCATGACGCACTCTCAGCAGAGGGTAAACCGGTATTGCTTGCTTACGATTTTGACATGCAGCGAATCACCCGGTTCAATGCAGGGTTACATGCCTATAGAAAACCAGGCATAATCATCTGTTTCGATTTTCAGCTTCCCTGCCTAAAAAAATATATAACTGCAGACATACAGATATCCTGCATTGACCTCCATAAATTTAAAAGGAGCTTCCTGTATAATTCAAATATAGGGAATTCCAAGAAAGAAGGTTGAGAAAAAAATACCTCAGTGTAAAATAAGATTACTGACTTTGGCGGTTAGTATAAAATCTTATTAAACAGAGAGGTATCTAAAATGAATTGTAACACACAGAACACAAAAATTGCATCCATAACTGAAAAAACTTTGATCGTTGGTATTGATGTCGGAAGCGAAACGCACTATGCGAGAGCATTTGACTGGAGAAATTTCGAGTTTACCAGAAAACCTTTGATTTTCAGCAATACACAAGCAGGGTTCCTTACATTTAAGGCATGGATCGAGGAAATACAAGAAAAGAATGGTAAAACCGCTGTAATTCCCGGAATGGAGCCAACAGGACACTATTGGTTCGCTTTAGGAAAGTTCCTGCAGGACAACGGAATGAAACCTGTGCATGTAAATCCCCATCATGTCAAGAAATCCAAGGAACTGGATGATAACAATCCTAATAAAAATGACCGCAAAGATCCAAAGACGATTGCCGCACTGGTGAATGAGGGACGTTTTTCCTACCCTTATATACCAACCGGGATTTATGCAGAGATGAGAAGCTTATCCAATCTACGCTTCCAGACACAGGAGGAAGTTACCCGGATCAAGAACCGCATTGCCAGATGGTTTGCCATTTACTTTCCTGAATACAAAGACGTTTATAGGGATTTAAAGGCAGTCAGCGGGCGGATGATACTGAAGGCAGCGCCGCTGCCGGAGGACATCGGGAAGTTGGGCGTGGAAGGTGTAAACCAAATCTGGAGAGACGCAAAGCTGAGAGGGGCTGGAATGAAGAGGGCAAAGACCCTGGTATCAGCTGCAGAGCACAGCGTAGGCAGTAAGGAAGCACCGGAGGCAGCGAGAATGGAACTGAAAAATCTGCTGGACGACATGGATGTATATACATCAAGACTGGAAGAACTGGTGCAAAAGATAGAAGGTAAGCTGAAAGAAATACCATATATAGATAAGCTGCTGGAGATCAAAGGGATCGGTATGGTGACAGTAAGTGGATTTATTGCAGAGGTGGGCGACATTAGACGTTTTGACAACCCCAAACAGCTGCAAAAGCTTGCAGGCTATGCGATCGTGGCGAACGATTCAGGCAAGCATAATGGAGAGAGCCGTATCAGCTACCGAGGAAGAAAACGACTGAGATATGTACTGTATGAAGCGGCGATATCACTAGTCGGAAAGAATGCGGAATTTCGAGAGATCCATGAATACTATCGGACGAGAAAAGAGAATCCGCTGAAAAAGATGCAGTCAGTAGTGGCAGTGGCATGTAAGGTGATCAGGGTGTTTTATACGATCCTGACAAAAGGAGTCGATTATGACGCTGCAAGGCTGCTGGGTGATATCAAGCATCCGCAGATGCAGACAGCATAACGAAACCAAACGATCCAAGTACTAAAAGCACTGCTCTGTCATGGTTGGATTGAACTTTCAAAGAGGATTGAAAGCTGAATCCAGCTATGACAGAAAAGCTGGAAATATCAGGGATGGACCGGAAAAACGTCCACCGAAAGGTGCCGGTACAGGAAGGATATTAACAGGTCAGTAAGACTTAAAATAAAGAATGAGCCAGTAGTCGGCAGAAATAAATACCATAGGGCAAGACCCTGCAAAGGAGCTAAGCTGACACCCTGGATATGGGCAGGCAGAACGAAGGAAGTTAGGACTCACACCGACAGGTGGGATGATCCTGGTAGACACGGGAGGTAAGCTGCCATAGATGGAGGGGCATACACAAGGCCATATAAAGCGGAATAATGAGACGTTTTATTTTGTATGCCCAAAATCAGCTATTTTCGTACCAGATACACAGAAATACCCATCTTCACGGCTCATTCATCTGAGATATGTAACTAAAAATTCCTTGAAAAATAAGGAAAAAACACTTGACTATATAGGGAGGTTTTTATCATTAAACAGAAAAAATGGAAACTAATCTTTCTGTTACCAATTATTATTTGTGTTTCGTATGCTGGTGGTTACCTCTCCCAATTTATATGTAATTATACACTATGGACAAATGCCGGACATATGGCTGGTGATGGAACAAGCCCTACTCTACCATCCATATCCCTGGAATCCTGTTTCCAGGCACTAACCCTGTTTCCTTACAATATATATGGGATCTGTATCACCATTCTGGCTTTTGGCTTACTTATATTTCTTTTGATGCGGATGGGTTTTGACCGAAACAGTGAGATTCACGACAAAGAGCGCAATCTTAACTATTCTCAAAAGGGAACTTATGGAACATCTGGCTTTATGACTCCAGAAGAAATGTACCGGGTTCTTGAGCTAACTAACGATGTCAAAAAAAACAGAGGAACAATCCTGGGAAAATTAAACGGCAAAGCTGTCTGCCTTCCCATTAAAACAAGGATGAATCGAAACATTGCTGTATATGGTGCATCCGGAAGCATGAAAAGCCGGGCTTTTGCTCGTAATATGATTTTCCAGTGTGTTGTGCGTGGAGAATCCCTTATCATCACGGATCCGAAATCCGAACTGTTTGAGAGCATGTCCGGTTACTTGGAGAAAGAAGGTTATACAGTTCGATGCTTTAATCTGGTTAATCCGGAAAACTCCGACAGTTGGAACTGCCTGATGGAAATTGACGGACAGGAAACCATGACACAAATTTTTGCAGATGTCATCATTCAGAATACGGGTTCGGGTAAGGGCGACCATTTCTGGGACAATGCAGAAATGAACCTGCTAAAAGCCCTGATTTTATATGTTGAACAGGGTTTTCCCAATGAATCGAAAAATATTGGTCAGGTTTATAAGCTCCTGACTATGAGCTCAGAGCGGGAGTTAAACAGCCTGTTTGATTTACTGCCTGTTTCACATCCTGCCAAAGTACCATACTGCATATACAAACAGGCTTCCGATACTGTACGCACCGGAGTCATCATAGGTCTTGGTTCCCGCCTTCAGGTATTCCAAAATAAATCAATCCGTCAAATTACTTCTCATGACGAGATAGACCTGACGCTTCCAGGAAAAGAAAAATGTGCATATTTTTGTATCACAAGTGACCAGGACAGTACATTTGATTTCCTCTCCTCCCTCTTCATGACCTTTGTTTTCATAAAATTGGTCCGTTATGCTGATAAATATGGAGATGATGGTCAACTGCCGGTTCCGGTGCATATATTAGCCGACGAATTGGCAAATACCGGAGCTATTTTATCGCTAAACAAAAAGATTTCCGTCATACGTTCCAGAAATCTAAGCATTTCATGCATTTTTCAGAATCTGCCCCAGATGCAAAACCGTTATCCGTTAAACCAATGGCAGGAAATTATCGGGAACTGTGATACGCAGCTATTTTTAGGATGCACGGATGAGGTAACAGCAGAGTTCATCAGTTCCCGCACAGGTGATGTCACGGTTGGTGTCAGCAGCGAAGCCAAGCAGCTTAATAGTTGGAGGGTATCGGATTACACCCCCGAATACCGTCAGACAAAATCCATTGGAAAGAGGCGCTTACTCACCCCTGATGAAATTCTCCGTCTCCCCCTGGATACGGCTTTGGTTATCCTTCGTGGTCAAAAGGTTCTTAAAGTAGAAAAGTATGACTATACCCT
Source organism: Blautia coccoides (assembly GCF_034355335.1). NCBI lineage: Bacteria > Bacillati > Bacillota > Clostridia > Lachnospirales > Lachnospiraceae > Blautia > Blautia producta. The sequence continues at coordinate 812,046 of NZ_CP136422.1, read as the reverse complement.
GCACCCAGATGCCAAAAAATTATTTTCCAGGAAGGCAAGTGATCATATCCCAAAATGGCGAGAAAATGGTGAGATATCCGAAAATGATTATAAGCCCAGCCCTCCGCCTTCCAACAGGCGATACAAAAAGGCATCTTCTTTTACACACACTGAAACAAAAGGAAACCAACTATCCACAAACCAGACCGCATCCGTTCAAAAAGAAGACACACCTCTTCAAGAAAATATTTTGTTGGATGAATCCGGTATAGTTCCACTCGACAAAGATTCCATTATGTCATAATCTGAAAGGAGATTATTTATGTCAACAGAACAAACTCTTTTAAGCAACGCAAATATTTTGACCCTTGACTCAGATTCCGTCATCGAAACGCAGCAAAGCAAGGCAGATTTTGTCTGGCATGAGATTCAAAATGCCTATCGCACAAAAAAAATTCTCACGGGCATGCTCGGTGGAATTGAAAAAATGGAAAACGGCAGCCTCATTGCTGTCGTATACTATAAAGACTTCCGGACAGTCATACCCGTGTCGGAAATGATGCTAAATCTGGTTCAGGACGATACACATAATTATGGAGAGATAGCTTTGAGGCAAAATAAGGTATTGAATAATATGCTTGGCTGTCAGATAGATTTCCTTGTAAAAGGTCTGGATGCCTCAACCCGCAGTATCGTTGCCAGCCGAAAAGATGCCATGCTGAAGAAACGCCAGATTTTTTATTTAGATAAAGACTCATCCGGATTACCCAAGATATACCCTGACCGGATTGTCCAGGCTCGAATTATAGCTGTTGCAGAAAAAGTGGTCCGCACAGAAATTTTTGGAGTAGAAACCTCCATTCCTGCCAGGGACTTGTCTTTCGACTGGTTGGGCGATGCCCGTGAACAGTTCTGTGTAGGAAAACAGATTCTTGTCCGAATCCTGGATGTCCAGGCTGAAGATCCGGAACATATTAATGTAAGAGCTGATGTAAAAAGCGTAGAAGGCAACACCAGTATGGAAAACATGAAAAAATGCAAAGTGCAGGGGAAATATGCCGGTACTGTAGAAGACATCCATAAAGGTACTGTTTTTGTCCGGCTCTCAATCGGTGTAAACGCCATTGCACATTCCTGCTATGATAACCGCACTGTCGGCAAAAAGGATGATGTATCTTTTGTGGTTACCCATATTGACCAGGAACGTAATGTCGCAGTCGGAATCATCACAAGAATAATACGCCAGAATCTATAATGATTTTTTAATTAAATACAGCACACCATTGTTCCAGTGTGTGCTGTATAAATCGCGCTATTCTTCACTAAACATTAGGTATATCGGATTGCCATAGGAATCTACAATTACATGTATTTTGTTCCGTCTAACACTGGTAATTAAATTGAATGAGGCTTTTCTAGACCGCTCAAATATTACTGCCAGAAAATGGTGACAGATTCGGATTTGTTTTTACTTCTACTAATTCTGATAATGTCATCTCAGGGATACGATAATGCCCTGCATCTTCTGAAAGAAGCACCCCGAAAGAGAGAGCAGGCTCCATAAATAAAATCACCTCTGCAATTAACTGATTATCAGGATCAGGATGTATTATAAGCAGGTGATGATTTTCATCTCTATTTAACGTTTTCACAGCTTTCAAAAAATCACTTATCTCTTTATGAATAAAACCAACCCCTGGAAATTCCGTGCATTCGTCTTTCATTTTTCCATCAATTGCACTTTTTAGATATTGCTGAATTTGCATAGCACGAGGATCTTTTAAATAATTATTTCCAAGTTTATGTACTGCATACTCAAACGCAATCTTTACTGCCTCCATAAAGAAACGCTTAATTTCAATTATAAAATCATACTGAATAACTGGCTGATAAACCTGACTTTCTACTTGTTCAACCTTGCTCAAGGCATCTTGTATCAATTTTTCTGGCATTTTCAATCTGGAGAGTCTCTTTTGTAACATTTTTTTAGCTTCCTCTTTTGTTGGAGCTATGATTCTGATATTAGAATCATCTTGTTTAATATCCGGGACGGTCATTGGTTGAAATTTCTTATCCACTCTAATTGGTCGTCCATCTTCACCCCTTCCTTCCCTGAATGCGTTCGGAACTTCACCATTCTTTGCTTTCAACCCAAGTTCTTGTCTTTTCATTTTCAGAAGGATATTGTCTACAAAGTAACTATCAACATATGTACCTAACCCACTGTTGCAATCTTTGCAGACATCAAATATTTTTAAGGTCTTGTTTCCGAGTGCTTCTGGAATAATATGCTCTTCTGTCCAACAGTTACCATCCTTAAAGCCCTCTTCTGTAAGTCCACAAAATATACATTTTCTCATAAATCTCTTATCTCCTTTCTTCTGTAAAATAATCAAATGGAATATTTTTTATATAAGCTTTTTAATTTGTATTTCTTTACAAACTGCACATTAGCCAAAATCACTGCCTTTGAAGTCACCAGCCCAAGCGGCACGATACTTATTGAAAACCAGAATACGGCCTTGAAAAAGTACCAATACACCTGGGATTTTGCAAGAACATTCGCTTCAACCAATTCTGGTATTTGCAAAAGAATCTGGTTGATAAATAAGACTATGATTACAGAAGCCAAACTTTTCAATATCTGAGATATATAATAGAATACGGAGATAAACCCAAAATTCTCCAGTTCCTCTTTATTCTTATTAACCAGTACTTTCTTTAGATTACGGTTTTTATCGATGGTCTCGTTTACCAACGGATACAGAATCGGAAAAATATAAGCGACTAAAAGGATAATACATATATGGACATACATTTCTGTTTCTTTGATTTCCCTAATTAATCCTAAAGTCGATTTATATGCTACTACCAGGCAGATTAAAACAACTAACCCTAGAAAAATCAGGATTACTCTCTCCTTTAAGTTAAGACTTTTAAAAACATCCTTTCCTTTGTTCCACTTTTCTTTCATCTTCATCGTATACATTCCTCTCTTCTTTTATTCCATGCTAGTTCGGTTTGTTCTGCTTGCTGCAGCCAAGCCTCCTCAACTCCACATACGGATCCAATGTTATCCATCTGTAAAACTAACTATATTCCTGCTGCAGTAATCTATAGCGGCATTCAGATATTCCTGGCGTAGCAGGGACACCAACGTTGCCACGCCAAAATGTCTTCTAAAAGTGCCTATTGTGTGGGTGACACTATCCCCCTGGTGCTCTTCAAAGTCTGGCATACCACTTCTACCTCATCACCAGTAACATTGATTTTATTCATCGCTCCTACTGTTCCGCTTCCTTTAAAGTTGTCTTTCCCTGCTCTTTCATTCTTGTCCAGTTCCCAAATGCATCATGCTGATAGTTTCTAAGCTGGCTCCCACCTTTCACAACCTCGTTTAATCTTCCCAAGGCGTCATAGCCATATCGCCAATTATATCATGAATGTCGTTCCCATTTGTGGCAGTTTTTCTATACATGCCCACGGGAATGGATATACTCCGATTATCTTGTTCTCAACCATATCTCCAATTGTTTTTTCAATTTTGTTCCAGCTTTAAACCGAACCTGGTACCTAGGTTTTCTATTTGTGCCGTATGTCTCCATAGGCATAAAAAGGCTTGTCCGAAACTCCCCAAAGCCCTCCCCTAAATCAATGCTTGCTCCTGTCTGGAAGCAATTTAACATCTCTTGTTTGATGTATTTCCAAATACATGCAATATCTTCAGTTTGATATCCGTATTTTTTTTCTATTTTCCCAAATATCTCCTGCATCTGAACTTTTCCTTCTATGGATTTGTTAATTTGCAGCTCATCTTTCATAGTATCCACCTTTGTCCTCTCTGTTAATAGTTTTATCCTGTAACACCTCTGATCCTCGGAGTTTGCATAGATGACGTCATTCTCATCCATGCCATGTGGCAATCCAATCTCCACAGGAAATGATGATTTACGTTCTGAATCCGTTTTGCCTCCTCTAAGCTGCTTCCAGATAGATGTCGAGGTTGCCAGTATATATCTTATGATAAGTAATTTTATTGTATTTTACCACAATTACAATATTTATCAATATTTTAATTTATAATTTTAATTATTTTTTATATTTAAAAAACAATTCTCTCATTCTTCTCCCAATTATCTCTTTATTATCTCCTTCTTTTCTCTCTTCAAATGATTACATAAATATTGTTCTGCTTTTGCGCCCAAATTTCCGTTGGCATTTATTTGTCCTATGTTGGCTCAAAACTGGCACACTTCTGCGATTGATGCGTAATTCCATTCCTGCTACAATGATATTGTCAAAATTATAAGCAATAGAAAGCGCAGTAACTTTGGGAATCGCCTCAATTCTCAAAATACTGCGTTTTTCTATGCAGGAGGTGAAATCCTTTAAAACTTCATATGGCTTCTTTGGAAAACAGTCTGATTGACCAGGCTGTTTTTTTGCCGTGAAACGGCTGAGGCAAGAAAACTATAAGCACAGGCACCCGGCTAACACAGCGGGTGCCTATTAAAATCAAAGGAGGACATATTTTTGTGAATATCATAAAGCGCAAACCCAAATGCCCAAAGAAAAAAGCCCCTGCGTATGGGAAATATCTGTACTGTGCATTTCTTTTTATCACACTGTTCCTTATAAATGTGCAGCCTCTCTATGCTGCCACTGTTTGGGACAAAGCAAAGGAAATCATGAAGGATGTCTATAACCAGATTGTATTGATTTCTACTATTGCTGCCGTTGTAACTGCTTCAGTAGCCTTATTATTAATGAATTTTTCAAAATCGGGAAAAACAGTGGATGAATCAAGGGCATGGCTCAAACGGATCGTCATAACCTGGGCTATCTTGAATGGGTTAGGTTTTATTATGGCGTACATTACACCATTTTTTGCCGGCGGTAAATGGAACGGATAATTCCGGAAAGGAGGAGTCATTATGGGAATCCTGGATGGGATAGTCGAATGGATAGCAGAAAAAGTCATGGCAGTGCTGGACCTGATTACTACGTCGGTCCTTGGAGCCCTGGGTTGTTCCATGGATACTTTTTTACGGTATTTTCCTGCTGCGGAAACCATGTATCAGATATTTTTGGCACTAGCAATCGGACTGATCCTTTTAAACTGGGTTTGGCAGCTTTTCAAAAATTATTTTATTGGTGCCGGAATTGAAGCAGAAGATCCTTTGAAGTTATCCTTGCGGACCTTTATTTTTTTATTTTTAACTTTCTATGCAAAGGATATTGTAGATTTGATTCTTGGTATTGCAGGTACACCGTATAACTGGATCCTGACAGAACAGCTTCCACCATTGAAATTCTCAGATTTCAATTCTGTTATAACAGTAATCTTAGGGGTATGCGCCAATGGTGTGGTGGCAATCGTTGCCTTAATTCTGGTACTGATTCTATCCTGGAATTATATCAAGCTGCTCTTTGAAGCGGCAGAACGTTATATTTTGCTTGGTGTATTGGTTTTTACCGCTCCTGTCGCTTTTGCAACAGGTTCTTCCCAGGCAACCGGAAATATTTTCAAAAGCTGGTGTCGGATGTTAGGCGGTCAGTTTTTTTTGTTACTTATGAACGCCTGGTGCCTCCGGCTGTTTACCAGTATGGTCGGTACATTCCTCGCTAACCCGCTCTCACTATAGGAGGTGCAATATGAAATACAGGAAATATTTTTTCCCTTCTCTCTTTTTATTGTCCATGATGTTCCTTCTATGGACCATGCCCGTCTTTGCCTCTGAACTGACAGAAGCTGATGTGGAACAAACTGTAGCCAGCCAAGGACAGGAAACCGTAACCGGCAATATATTTATTTGGTTTCTCTGCGCTATCGCCTTTTTAAAGGTCAGCCAAAAAATTGATTCTTTTTTGGCAAGCTTAGGAGTAAACGTAGGGAACACTGGTGGAAACATGATGGCAGAACTGCTGATTGCCAGTAAGAGTCTGTCCGGCGCTCTTAGAGGTCATGGCGGAAGAGGCAATTACCGCACGAACGCTTCCCCAGGCGCTGCGGCAGTCGGTGGAAATTTTCTTTCAGGTGGACTTGCGGGTTCTGTTGGACGGCAAGCGGAACGCAGCGCAGTCAACGCCGCAACCGGTCACACAGAGAACTCCAGCATTGGCAACACCCTATATCAGTCATCCTTAAATAAGGGTGGTGATTTTGCCAATAGCGTCATCAGCAACATAGCCAAAGGAAATTATGGGCAAGTCGGTTCCATTACCGGCGAAGATGCTGTAAAAGCATATCGCTCTTACATGGGGCTTCCTCCGTCTAATGGACCACAATCTTCCGATGGCTCATCTGTAAATCCGAACAGCCAGACTCATCCAGTTCCTTCCTATAATAATGTAGAAATAGGAGGAGGTCGGATAACCGGGACGGAAACATCAGAGGATAATATCCGGGACTTTGCCATGTATCATGCTGACCAATACATGGCTCCTACACAAGGGGATTATGAAACACTTCAATCTGTGGACGGTGCAACATGGTATAAACAATATGCACAGGATACTGTTTCCAAGACGCCTTACGAAAAAGAGGATAGAAAAATCGCCTACCATGAATCCATTGTGCAGAAACTACCGCCCACACCACCCAGAAAGGATCGGATTTAACATATGGCGGAACAGCATTCCGGTTTAGATGAGGCAGTAGGGGTAGGCACATCTGCCCTCACCGGGGCGAAGCAACTAAAGGCTGCGGGTGCCTTGGCAAAAGGTGCCGCGACTGGCGGGATAATTGGTGCTGCTGTCAGCACTGCTATTGAATGCAGGCATTCCTTGAAAAAAGGGCTTTGCATTCTCATAGCCCTGCTCATGCTACCGTTGCTATTTATCGTCATGCTTCCTGGTTTGATTTTTGGAAGTCTCACAGAAGATAACGGTGCCTTTAACAGCAACACGGTTATCAACGAAAACATCCGGGCAGCTAACACAGCAATTATAGAAGTTTTGAAAGAATGCCATGACCAGACTCTTTCGGACATACATGCCAAAATTTCAAATATCCCGAAGGATGATGTCGCTTCCATCACGGATCCATACGCATACAATATATCTGTCAATGCCAACCTTCTGATTTCTCAATTTTGCGCCAGCAGGAATGATTACAAGGAAATCAATGTCACCGAGTTAAAAAAAGTAATTCGTAACTATGAAGAAGACCTGTTTACTTATGACATTACTACAGAAACGGTAACTATGGAAGTCACGGTGAATCCTGGTGCCGCCGAAGGCAATCCGGACATGGCTGGAGAATCCACCACAAAAACGGTCACGTTTACAAGGCATAACTATACCGTAAAATATGCCGGTGATACCTATTTTGCTGATCATATATTCTTCCTAACCGATGAACAGAAAAAAATTGCCGAGGCATATGCAGAAAATTTAACTACCTTCCTTGGCGGTGCAACAACAGAGGGCATCGCTATCGCCAATGTTTCAGATGAAGTGCTGGCGTACCGTCCTGCAGTGGAGCGTATCGCCGCCAAGTATGGCATGAGTCCTTATGTTGAACTCATACTAGCGGTGATGATGCAAGAATCGGGCGGTCGCTACTTAGATGTCATGCAGGCTGCGGAAGGTGCATTTAACACAAAATATCCTCATGTTCCTAACGGCATAACGGACCCGGAATATAGCATTGAGTGTGGAATCCAGGAACTAAAATATGCTCTGGATAAGGCAGGCTGTACCGGTCCTACAGATTTGGACCGTATAAAACTGGCTCTTCAGGCTTATAATTACGGCTCCGGTTATATTGATTGGGCCATTGCCCGTGACGGCGGATACACAAAAGAAAATGCAATCGCCTACAGTGATATGATGTGCGCACGCCCCAACTGGCACTACAGCATCTATGGCGATAAGGAATATGTGGACCACGTCTTGCGCTATTATACTGTGACCACTACAAATGGTACATATCCGGCAAACGGAATGCAGATACCGCACTACCTGCAGACAGATTATTCCAATATACCGTATGGTGGCGGTTCCATCGCATCCAGTGGCTGTGGACCTACCAGTTTCGCCATGATTGCCAGTTATCTAACCGGAACAACGATTACACCCATTGATGCCATTTCCTGGTGTGGAAATTCCTATTATATGCCTGATGTTGGAACATATTGGTCCTATTTTGCTGCCGCTGCCAGCCATTTTGGCTGTGGTTCCGTCACACAGACCAATGACCCTAACGCTGTCCTACAGGCATTGTCCCAAGGGCATCCTGTAATCAGTTCACAACGAGCTGGGCTTTTTACCAGTGGTGGACACTTTATCGTCCTAAGAGGGGTAACTGCAAACGGAAAGGTTCTTGTCAACGACCCCAATGACAGTCGTTCAAAAAATTATATCAACCGGGAATTCGATATGATGAGTGAAATCCACAGTACGGCAAATGCCTACTGGATTTTTGAGAAAAAATAAGGAGATATTATGAGCAGAAAAAAAGTTTTTCTTTCTATTTTTTTATTTATCCTTTTAATAACAGTGAGTATCATCCTCCCCACAATCTGGAGAATGGATAAAGATGGTCTTAAAAAGGACACGTCCCCTGAAAAAAGTTCCGAGTCCTTTCCGGAAAAACCTTCCCTGAAGGTAACCTTTCAGGATTTTGAAAAGTTTGACAGTTTTCTGGCATCAGTCCAGATTGACTCTCTGCAAGAACAATTTCCGGAGTATCTAAAGCAGGCAGGTTATGAAGGAAACCTAACTGTAACATTTATGCCAGAGGAAACCTATTATCCGGACAAAAATACAACCTGTTTTTATTTTCAATTAACGAAAGAGGATATCCTCACTGTTTATTATAGCGCACCAAGTGGCGCTTTTTCTTTTGGCAAGGAACAGGTGACTGTTCAAACAGATACGATTACCTATGCCAAACCCACAGATGACGCCCTTCCGAAAGTTACCACCGAAGACATTGAGAGTCGTAAGGAAGGCGGATATGCTGATGTTCCATTCCAGGCGGGAACAGAAACCAAAGCTAACGAGGAGGTACTCCCATGAATAATCCAGAAGAACACCAGGTTATTTTGTTTCCCCGTAATTTCATTGAACGCGGAACGATCTTTGGCGGAACTTTCAAAATAAGAAATTTCCTTGAAGCACTGGTTCTGGCTCTTGGTATCGGTATCCCCATTTGCTCTTTTGTTCCTGCTGGACTGTCAGCCAAAATTATACTTTTATGTATGACTGCACTGCCAGCTTCCATGTTAGCCCTCATTGGCGTTGCCGGAGAAAGCCTGACTGCCTTTTTCATCAACGCCCTGCGCTTTTTGTGTAACCGGAGAATCCTTTTCCGTTCCGATATGCTCCCCCCGGATAAAAACCATAAATGGCGTCCCCGGAATAAGGAACATAAGGCACGGGGAAAAAAGCATCAGCCTAAGGAACCACAGAAGGAGAAAACCGCTCAAGGGATTGACCCTGATAGGCTTCCTGAGAAACAGATTAAAAAAAAAGAGCGCAGACAATTTGATACTTCCACAAAACAGGGAATCCGCCTGCAGGCAAAAGAGGATATACGATTTCTAAAATATGAAAAAAAATGGGAAAAAGCTCAGGCAAAGAAGGAAAAGCAAAAATACCGGCAAGCCCAAAAGAAAGCGAGGTGCAAAGAAAAGGAAGCATTAAAAACTGCCCGTCTTAAAAATCCGCCTTCCCAAAATACCCCTCCGGTATCCAAGCCATGCAAAAAGAAACGCCGGATGGTTTTAGAAGATTATCTGCCAATTGAGAAAATTTCAAATGGGATCGTATACACCACAGATCACCGATATATTAAAATTCTGGAAGTTGAGCCTATCAATTTTCTCCTGCGCAGTGCCAGGGAACAACAAGGAATCATTTATAGCTTCATCTCCTATCTGAAAATCAGCCCTGTTAAGCTGCAGATTAAGATGATATCTAAAAAGGCGGATATCAACAAGCATCTGGAACAGTCAGCACTGGAGCTTTCCCGTGAGACTGACCCCCATTGCCGTATTCTACAAGAAGACTATATCCGCTTTGTGAAAAAACTGAGTTCCAAGGAAGCGGTATCCCGAAGGTTCTTTTTAATTTTTGAATATGAACCTTTTAATGCCAACCGGAAAGTAGAAGAAAAAGAGATTCTAACTGCTTTAGAAACGGCTGCCCAGACAGCAAAGACCTTTCTTTATCAGTGTGGTAATGAGGTGAATACTCATGATAATGAAGATGAATTTACAACCGAGGTTCTGTACACACTCCTGAACCGCACCATCTGTGCAGAAAAGCCGTTACCTAAGCGTATTAATGAAGTCCTCAGCCAGTATGCAGCACAGAACCGGATAGAGGAAGTGAACCACATCCGGATGAATGAATTTATTGCCCCAGAAAGTGTAGATTTCAAGCATCCTAATTATGTAATCATTAATGGCATATATTACGCATATCTGCTGGTTCCTTCTAACGGCTATAAAAACAAGGCAGTCCCTGGCTGGTTGTCACTGCTGATCAACGCCGGCGAAGGCATAGATATTGATTTTTACCTGCATAAACAGGCCAAGGATAAAATACAGCAGCAACTGGGACAGCAAATCCGGATTAACCGCTCGAAAATCAAGGATGCTTCCGACACAAACTCAGATTTTGATGATTTGGATTCCGCTATACGAGCAGGATATTTTTTAAAACAGGGATTAGCAAACAACGAAGACTTTTATTACATTAATATCCTAATCACCATTACTGCTTCCCATCTGGAGGAACTGCAGTGGCGCATTCAGGAAATGAAAAAACTACTGCTCTCCCAGGATATGGACCTGCAATCCTGCTACTTTTTACAGGAACGTGGCTTTTTATCCACTTTACCTCTGGCAAATCTGGACAAAAAACTGTTTGAACTTTCCAAAAGAAATGTCCTGACTTCAGCTGCTGCCAGCTGCTACCCTTTTGTCAGCTATTCTGTCTGTGATGACAATGGAATTCTATTCGGTGTCAACAAACACAACAATTCGCTGGTGATTGCAGACATCTTTGACAGCAAGCAATACAAGAACAGTAATATCTGTATCTTGGGGTGCTCTGGAGCTGGCAAGACGTTTACCATGCAGACCATGGCACTACGTATGCGCAGAAAAGGGATACAGGTTTTCATTATTGCGCCGTTAAAGGGGCATGAGTTCTACAGGGCATGCCAAAATGTAGGCGGTGAATTTATCCAGATATCCCCCGCCTCCCGCAACTGTATCAATATCATGGAAATCCGGAAAGTGGACAACTCCGTGAATGAGCTGTTGGACGGACCAACCATGGATGCTTCAGCTTTGGCTGCAAAAATCCAAAAGCTCCATATTTTCTTCTCTTTGCTCATACCTGATATGAGCCATGAAGAGAAGCAGCTATTAGATGAAGCACTGATAAAGACTTATGCTCAAAAAGGCATATCACATAAAAACGAAACCCTGTTAGACCCCGACAATCCGGAGCAATACAAAGAAATGCCAATTCTGGAGGATGTATATAACATTCTGATAAAAAGTGAAGACACGAAACGCCTTGCCCATATTTTGAACCGACTGGTTCATGGCTCTGCATCTTCTTTTAACCAGCAAACCAATGTGGATCTGACCAATAAATACACGATATTAGATATTTCCGAATTAACCGGATCCAGTGATCTGCTTACAGTCGGAATGTTTGTGGCTCTTGATTATGTTTGGGATAAAGCGAAGGAAAACCGGACTGCAGAGAAAGCGATTTTTGTAGATGAAGTCTGGCAGCTAATTGGCACCTCCAGCAACCGGCTTGCCGCAGAGTTTGTTTTGGAAATTGCTAAAATCATAAGAGCCTACTCCGGAGCAGGTATCTTTGCAACACAGGACTTGAATGACTTTTTTGCTCTGGATGACGGCAAGTACGGAAAGGGTATTATCAACAACTGCAAAACAAAAATTGTACTCAATATGGAAGACGAAGAGGCGCAACGTGTACAATCCATCCTGCATCTGTCAGAAACTGAAGTAATGAACATTACCCATTTCCAAAGAGGAAATGGACTCATATCAACTAATAACAACAATATTACCGTTGAGTTTAAAGCTTCCACCCTAGAAAAAGAGTTGATTACGACAGACCGCCAGGAGCTTCTTAAAATTATTGAACGACAAAAACAATATGCAAGTTAACAGGACAGCACCTTTCGCTGTCTTTTATTTTTTCAAACTTTAGGAGGATGTTTATGATTAATGAAACAAAAAGATATAATACAAGGATAATCGCATATCTCATGGCTATCCTTTTAGCCTTGTCACCGTTTGCCAGCATTCCGGTTCAGGCAGCCGATGGAACCTTGACTTTTAATTCAGGTCCTACCATCCCTTATGGGGATTACTTTACCACACATATGAGCTTTGATGGAGATAACACAGCTTATTGCTTAGAGCCAATGAAAAGCACACCTGCTCCCGGAGAATACGAATACGATTATCTTCCTAAAAATTCTATAGTGCGCCAGGCACTATATTATTTGCCTGGCGGATATGGTTATGACGCTAATATCAAAAAGCAACACTTGGATGACTGGAGCACCGATAACGCCTATGTGATTGGTCATTTGGTCGTTGCGTATTTATATGCTGGCAAAGATGCAAACAGCGGCGCCTTCTATGGCGCACCACAGAGCTTCATCGATAAGGCAATCGCTGTCACCAGCGCTATCGAATCACTGCCAGCGCCCCCGAAATCTTTTAAAGCTTTTATTGTAATAGGCTATGGCAGCCAAACGATAGCGGGAAGCTGGTACGAACGCCCCAATGGATTTCTGGAAATACGCAAGTCTTCTTCCAATGATGCCGTTTCCAAAGATAATGAAAATTACAGCTTAAAGGGAGCCAAATATGGTATCTACAAAAAAGATAAGCTTGTGGAAACTTTAGTAACTGATGAAAAAGGTTATGCAAAATCCGGAGAACTTGAAGAAGGAAATTACACTTTAAAAGAGCTGGAATCTCCCGTTGGCTTCGCCATTGACACTCGGGAATATAAAGTGTCCGTTACCGCAGAAGAAACTCAGACCGTGAAAGTCCCAGAAAATCCGACCAATAACCCAGTTGACTTACTTTTACAAAAACTGGACGCAGAAACTGGCACAAATCTCCCCCAAGGGACTGGTACTCTAAAAGATGCAGAATTTACATTCAAGTTTTATGAAGAATTATCTGATACAGATCCTGCACTCAGCGGAAAAAAACCAAAACGTACCTGGGTTTTAAAAACAGATGCCAAAGGAGAAATCCATTTTACGAAGGAATATCTGGTTTCTGGTGACGAGTTCTACTACGATAATGATGGAAAAGCCGCCTGCTTCCCTATTGGTACTGTTACTGCCCAGGAGACTAAAGCCCCCAGCGGATATAAAATCAATGATACTGTATTCGTCCAAAAGATTGTTGGCGATGGAAAGAAAGAAACCATCTCTGTATACAACGTGATAATTGCTGAAGAACAACTCCTCCGGGGCGGTGTTAAGATACAAAAAAGAGATTGGGAAACAAAAAAAGCGGAGGCTCAGGGTGGGACATCCCTGGAACATGCGGAATTTACTATAACCACGCTAAACAATAATCCGGTTCTAGTGAATGGGAAGTCCTATGCACCCAACCAGGTAGTGATGACCCTCAAAGCTAATGCCGCAGGAATTGCCTCTACGAAAAAAGATGCTCTCCCCTTTGGGCATTACCGTATTGATGAGATAGCACCGCCTGAAGGATACTTAAATACCGGAAAAATATCCATTGAGTTTGATATTGTGGAAGACGGTAAAATCGTGGAACTGACTTCTGAGGACAATTCCATCCTCAATCAGGTCATACGGGGTGATTTGGAATTTGTCAAAGTGTCCGACGGAGACTTAAACCGCCTGGCCAATGTTCCATTTTCCATCACATCAAAAACAACCGGTGAAAGCCATACACTGGTAACGGACAAAAATGGCTATGCCAGCACATCCGCAGAGTGGAATAAACATACAGCAAACACCAATCGGGGCGAGACTTCAGAAGACGGAATCTGGTTTGGCAGCTCTGCGCCGGATGATTCCAAAGGCGCCCTTATTTATGATACCTATATCATAGAAGAACAGAAATGCAAGGTAAATGAGGGTATGAACCTCCTAAAGTTCGAGGCAACTGTCTATAAGGACAAGGTTACCGTTGACTTAGGGACTCTGACGGATGACCAGATTACCATCGCTACCACTGCAGTGGATGACGAAAGCGGTTCTCACATGGCAAAACCAGAAAAATCCATTACGTTAGTGGATACTGTAGAATTTGAAGGGCTAAAAAAAGGGCAGGAATATAAATTGGTAGGTACGCTCATGGATAAGGAAACAGGAAAACCAATCCAAATTGATGGAAAACCAGTGACCGCAGAAACTACCTTTCAAGCAAAAAAATCTACTGGCTCTGTAAAAGTAAAATTCACTTTCGATGCCACATCCTTAAAAGGCAAGACAGTGGTTGTATTTGAGGAGCTATATCAGGAAGATTTAAAACTTGCAGTCCATGCGGATATTACTGACGAGGATCAGACCGTCTACTTTCCAGAAGTGAGTACCTCTGCCAAAGATGCAGATACTGACAGCAATCTTTCCTGCGCAGATGAGGAAGTAACCCTGATAGACACCATGACTTACAAAAATTTAGTTCCTGGAGAGACATTTCATGTAACCGGAACTTTAATGGATAAGGAAACTGGGAAACCGGTAGAAGCAGATGGAAAGCCGATAACCTCCACATTGGAATTCACGCCCAAAAAGTCTTCTGGATCCGTAGACATCCCATTCACCTTTATCGGTTCCAAACTGCGTGGGAAAACTGTTGTTGTATTTGAATCTGTCACTTACAAGGACAAGGAAGTCGCAGCCCATGCAGATTTTGAGGATATCGGGCAGACCATTCTTTTCCCGGAGCTTGCAACTACTGCCTCAGATAAAGAGACCGACAGCCATCACGCTGCTGCAGATAAAGAAGTAACACTTGTAGACATGGTCGAATACAAAAATCTGATTGCTGATGGCAGAACCTATCATCTGTCAGGTGTTTTGATGGATAAAGAAACTAAAAAAGTTTTGGAAGTGAATGGCAAACAGGTTACTGCCGAAGCAGAGTTTATCCCCGAAGAACCATCCGGCAGCATAGAGCTGACCTTTACCTTTGACGGTAGTGAACTAAAAGGTAAAACAATCGTAGCTTTTGAGACTCTCACTGTAAATAAGAAAGAGGTCGCTGTCCATGCAGATATCACGGATGAATCTCAGACCATCTACTTCCCGGAAATCAGGACTTCTGCTAAGGATAGAGAAGATGGTGATCAAGAAGTGGCGACAAACACAAAAGTTACTATTGTGGATACTGTGAGTTATAAAAATCTTATAAGTGACGGCAAACATACTTACCGCATAAAAGGTATCCTGATGGATAAAAAAACCGGGAAGGCATTACTGATCGACAATAAGCAGGTGACGTCTGAGACAGAGTTCATCCCCAAAAAGCCGGACGGCAATGTAGAATTGAGCTTTACATTCGACTCCAGGACACTTGCAGGACACGAAGTTGTCGTCTTTGAACAGCTTCTCTACGTTCATGGGAAAACGGAAGTCTTAATTGCCACTCATGAGGATATAAACGATAAGGGACAAACCGTAAAAGTTACTGAACTCCCCAAAGAGCCACCACCAGAACCCCCATCAGAAAATACAACAAAATCAAGCCCAGTAAAAACGGGTGACGAAACTCCTTTTATTTTCTACCTGATACTGGCTTTTGCTTCCCTTGCTCTCATCTCAGCTGGTGGTTATCTGTTTTATAAGAAACGCAGAAACAAATCATAACGTAAAATTTTTCTATGCGGTCCGGATCTGTATCCGGACCGTTTTTGAGGTGAAATATCATGCAGGATTCTCATATAAAAGTAGACGCCAAACACACATATCGCTTTTTATCCCTCTGTGAGGGGAATTGGCATGCCTGTATTTATGTGAACTGTCAATGCTGTTCCTATGCGCATCCCTGTGAAGCTGCAGATTTTCTTTTTCTTCCGGACGCTGAAGGAAGACCTTGCATTTTTCCCATGAGCGCCGCACATTTTCTCTTTGCACGTGTCCCGGAAGCAGATGAATGTCTTCTCCATATTACATTGAGGGATTTTTTGTTAATGTACAAAAATTTATTCGAACCTATCAAAAAAGGAGAAAGCTGCTGCCCAATAAAGCAACTGTTGAAGCAGGAAATAGACGCATGTTACGACTGGTAAGTTGCGCATTTCCGCATTAAGGCGTAATGAATACTATGAGGAGGTGTCAACTATGTTCATTAAAATAATTTTGATAATCGATTGGATACTAAAAAATTTCATATTTCTGCCTATGGCATTTATTCTGGCATGCAACTTTTTCCCCGGCGGTTAAATCCCCGTAAACACCGACTGATTTACCGCTTTTGTATAGCTTTGGTTATTTTATTTATGACTCGTTACTTCCTGGATAAGTTCATTTTTACAGGAATTAATTACAGCCGTTTTTCAGACAGCATACTGTTTCCATTGATTAAGGCTATTTTTTATCCTGAATACTAAAATTTACATTTTAAAGGATTTGGTACTTATCCTGCATTGGTTTTACGCCTCAATCTCTGTGCAGCCGCTGTCTTACTATTTAAAATGTAAGTAGAAAATACGTAAACCAATACGTACAGCAGATATTAAGAAAGAGGTGACGAATATTGAAAAGCAAATCCATCCGCTGTCCCTACTGTGGCAGTGCAGCTATATTAAAAGATTCTTCCTATGTTTACGGTCCTGGGGCAAGGCAGGGTAAGGTTTATGTCTGTTCCAGGTATCCCACATGTGATGCCCATGTAGGCGTAAAACCCGGCACAATACGCCCAAATGGAACTTTAGCTAATAAAAGCCTGCGTCAAAAACGTATACAGGCACACCAGGTTTTCGATCAGATTTGGTTAAATGGTATTTTTTCCCGTAACCAAGCTTATTCCTGGGCATCCGATAAACTGGGGATACCTATGGAGGAGATGCACATCGGTAACTTTGACATATACCGTTGTAACCAGCTCATTCAGGAATCGAAAAAAGTATTAAAGAATAACCGCAAACTGCTCCACGCTGCAATAGGATGAAAGGTGGTGTGGCAAATGAAAACAGAGTATGTGCCTACAACTTGGCAAGCTCTTGTCGAAAAGAATCTGCACTTGGTAACTAAAGTCATACGTGGATTGTCTATAAGCAATTCATCTATGCCAGAGATGAATGCGGATGAACTTTATCAAGTAGGGTGCCTAGCACTATGTAAAGCAGCGATGCGTTTTGACGATGGGCGTCCATTTGAACCATATGCAAAAACAGTCATACGCAATGCTTTACTGGATCAATATCGTTTGGCAATGCGCTATCACCAACGAACCTGTTCCTTGTCCGAAACCTTGACAGATACAGACGAAATCTCATTTGAAACTTTACTGCGTTCAGGCACAGGAAACCCGGAATCTGAAATATGCGAAGCAGAGACAGATGCCTATTTGATGATGCTGGAAAAGCAGAATACTGGAATCATGAGTAAAGGAATTGCCACTTTATTGTTGACCGCAAAAGGATATAACAGTACAGATATTGCACAGCATTTCGGTGTACCTGCTAATCACATACGTGCATGGAAGAGTAAAGCTGCCGCCAAGCTGCGTTGTGACAAACAACTTTACGCCCTGTTAAATTGAATAAGTGAGGAGAGAACGATATGTTGACATTATACACAACCGTAGGATATTTAAAAATGACAAAAACTGCAGAAGGTATTCCTACACCAGCCATTATAAATAATGGGCAGGAATACCGGCTGTCCGAACATGAGCTTACCATTTGGAGCTGTCTCGCCTTCCAGATTCTGCATGCACATGAGCTGGAACAACTATATGCTAAGTATAGGTCAGGTATGAAACATCCGGATGCACAGACATTTGCAGGCAGTTTGAATCGACTGCTTCTCCGCGGATTAATTGTTAAAGGAACGGGGCTAACCGGTATTGATGCATTGTATCAGCTTCTCGGAGAATTATATATCCACCCTGTAAAGGATAGCTGCATAATCCGCCTGTTCACAAGTCTAAAATTATCCTTTACAGGCAAACTGCCGCTCACCGCCCTTCCTCGATGCTTTCACAAGAGAGCGATTCCTCCACTTGAAAAAATGGTTCTCAAATTGTCAGCACGAGTACCACTATCAACTGCAGAACTGCTCTCCTGCTTTGATAACAAGATTCATAAACCGGGAAAACTTTTAGATGCATTGGATGAGCTTTATAATAATGAAAGTGTCACTTACCGGACGTTGGCTGAAGATGCCCAAATTCACCATTTGCAGCTGCCAGTATTACAAGCAATTGGAAATCTATATTTAAACCGACAAATTCTATTCCAGCACAAATAACAAACTATATCACACTTGAACCAGAAAGGAGTTTTCATGTCAGGATTATTATTGTCAAAGCTGATTGTCCAATGGGCAATCGGGGTTTTTTGCATCATATTGGGAGGAGCCTTTGGGCTGCATTTTCATGATAAGCTTTTATTATATATGAGTGTAATCATAGGAATCTGCTGCTTTCTCCGATGTTTTCTCCTTTACCGCCTCATCCGCACCAATTCTTATCAAACCTTGGAGGGTCTCTGTATAAAAAGAAATTATTCCTTACTAAAAAAAACTCAACAAGTCACCTTCAAGGATAAAAATGAATGTGAACACCAATTTATGTTAGATAAGCGTGTAAAATTACTCATAGGACATCGTTACCGCTTATATTTTCGCTTGCCCTCACATACCTCATCTAATACAGAGGACATCTCACAATCGCTTCAAAACTATTTGGGGATTGAGGAACTTTCCTCCACGATCCCTGTGAAGTAAACTATATTTTCTGGCGCTGCTGCTTTTGCTTTGCAGCAGCGCCATTCTCAAATCATAAAGCTTTTAAGTCTTTTATCTATATTCCTTTGATTAACACATATACTACTATAAAATACTGGTCAAAGGTAAGGTACTGGCATGGCACATAATACCATTTTGCATTCTGATATGAATAATTTCTATGCTTCCGTAGAATGTCTGTATAACCCTGCCCTTCGTGGAAAACCCATGGCAGTAGTCGGCGATGCAGAAGCGAGACATGGGATTATTCTCGCCAAGAATTATGAGGCGAAGCATTATAATATCAAAACAGGGGATCCTTTGTGGATGGCCAGGCAGAAATGTCCGGACATTATTTTTACAGAAGCCCACTATGACCGTTATATACGCTATTCGCAAATGGCACATGAAATCTATGAAGATTACACGGACAAAATTGAATCCTTCGGATTAGATGAATGTTGGTTAGATGTTTCCGAAAGCTATAGATTATTTGGCAGCGGCGAACAGATAGCAAATACAATTCGAGAGCGCATCAAACAGGAACTAAATCTGACTGTAAGCATAGGCGTATCTTACAATAAAGTTTTTGCTAAACTCGGAAGTGATTTAAAAAAGCCAGATGCTACTACGATAATAGGAGATGATTTTCGCCAAAAAATCTGGCATCTGCCTGCCAATTTGCTCCTATATGTAGGACACGCAACTTACAAAAAACTCTTAAACTATGGCATCAGCACCATCGGTGACCTCGCAAAATGTAACCCAGCTTTTCTGGAACAGATTTTAGGCAAAAATGGATTAATGATTTGGGCATTCGCTAATGGAATGGATTCGTCTCCTGTAAGCAAGGCAGGTACCCGCCGTGTGATTAAGACCATAGGTAATAGTACCACAGCCCCCCGTGATCTGATTACAGATGATGATGTCAAGATTATTTTATATATCTTGTCCGAAAGCGTTGCTGAACGTATGCGTCAGGAACGATTTTACTGTCGGGGCGTCCAAATACAAATACGTGATAATTCACTCTTATCCTTTGAACGTCAGGGGCGTCTGCCTCTTCCTAGCTGTACAGCACACGATATTTTTACAAAAGCTTATTCCCTGTTTCAAAAAAACAAACCAGCGAAACCCATACGAAGCTTAGGTGTCCGTGCTATTAATTTAATCACCCAGGAATACTGCCAGCTATCCTTCTTAGATGAAGCAGTCAAACGTCAAAAACAGGAAGATTTAGAACGTACTATTGATATTATCCGAAACCGATTCGGTCATTTCTCTATTCAGCGTGGAATCATGCTCCTGGACCCATTACTTGCCAATTTGGATCCGGTGGCAGAGCATATTATCTACCCTGAATCTTTCCTGAAGGCAAAATAGATAGTATAGATCCTAATTTTTCCGTCCATAATATGTAATATTATTTGACATTCTTTATATAAATATTGTATTATGGAGGTGAAAGGAGTGGATGCTATCATGTTGGAAAATTATTTGAAGGAAACCTATGGCTACAATGAACCTATTTTTGTTAATGAATTGAAATTCGATAAAATGACAGACAATGCCCTGCGCCAATATATTACTCGTCTAGTAAAGAATGGACAGCTTGTACGCTACGATACAGGTATCTACTATTTTCCGAAAAAATCCAGAATACTGAAAAAAAGTTATTTGGACCCCCAGAAAGTAATTTCCCGAAAATACATCCAAAACAGTTTAGACACCTTTGGTTATTTTACTGGGGCAATTTTTGCGAATCAGCTTGGTCTTACAACGCAGATGCCTGCCACTATTGAGATTGTTACCAATAAGGAATCTACAAATGGCCGCACAGTCACCATTGGTAATCTGACCGTTCGGATCAAACGTCCAGCAATAACTGTAACTCCGCAAAATGCTGCAGTATTACAATTTTTGGATGCTGTGAACCAAGCGGAAAAATATTCCGAGTTGTCTCAGAAAGAAACCATCCAGATTTTGATAAATTATGTCCGTGGAAGCGGCTTTACACAAGAGGATTTATCCTCTGTTGTACCAGCGATGACTGGCTATACTGCCAAAAAACTTATAGAATGGAGGATTATCTATGCTTTTACATGAGGATAAAGAAACTTTTGAAGAACTAATCGGCGGAGCTTCAGATGTTTTTCACATACCAGCTTATATCATAGAAAAAGATTATTATGTTACGCTGGTCTTGCGTGAACTCTCCAACCGTATTCCTGATATGGTATTCAAAGGAGGCACCTCACTTTCCAAGTGTTATCAACTAATCGACCGATTTTCTGAAGACATCGATCTTTCCTATACTGCTTCATCCGGTGTCCCTGGTGAGAGCAGGAAACGCCGTTTAAAGAAGGGGGTTATAGAATCCATAGAGGCTCTTGGCTTTTGTATATCCAATCTTGAGGAGACACGAAGCCGGCGTAATTATAATTGCTACAAAGCAGCCTATTCCAGCCAGTTCGGTATCCAGACAGTTTTAAAACCGGAGCTGGTAATCGAAACCTATGTTGCCCTGCTCCCCTTTCCCACCTGTCAGCGCCCAGTTGACAGCTATTTACATAAATTTCTTGATAATGAAGGTCTTCATAACGTAGCTGAAGAATACCAGCTGTTACCCTTTCCCATTATCACCCAAGAAATTGAACGCACACTGATCGATAAAATATTTGCTATTTGTGATTACTATTTGGATGGTCAAATTTCAAGACATTCCCGGCATTTATATGATATACACAAGATTTTACAGACCGTTTCTCTAGCAGATTCTTTTCCAGCGTTGGTAAAGGAGGTACGGCAGCTGCGGGAACCTCTTCCAAACTGCCCCTCTGCCAAAGAAGGGATAGAAATCCTGAAGTTATTAACTGAAATATTGGAAAGAGAAATTTATAAAGAGGATTATGAAACCATTACAAAAGGACTTTTGTTTCAACCTGTCTCTTATGATGAGGTATGCACCAGCCTGAAAGATTTTATCAACAAATCATACTTTTAACTATATATTGTGTTTTTTATTTGACTATATCAATATCTTGTGTTATTATGTACCTGTATATAAGATTTGTGTTATCCCCAATGCGGGAGTCCGGACCATTCATCCGGGACACACGAAGTTTAAGTTTGGAAATTAGTGTCATTATGTTAGCCGTATTATGCGGTTTCATAATGGCACTTTTTTTATTTCACAATTTTTTATAGCCCAAAGCGGCAGAAAGGAGAAATGTATGTCATCAATCATTCACATCATGGGGAGACCAACAAAGGACCCCGTCATGCAGCAAGCTCAAAACGGAGGAAGTGAATATGTTTTGTTAGATGTTGCTGTTACCCAGAGGAACCAAAAGGGAGAGAATGAAACCATTTTTTACAATTGTTATTTCAACAAGTTTCAGGGACAGCGTCTTCTGAATGCAAAGGTCAAAAGCGGAACCTGCTTATGGATTTATGGCCCACTGGAATTACAGTCTTTTATCTACCAAAAAGGTCAAAAACAAGGTCAGGCAGGCATAAATGCCAAAATTTCTGTATCTGACTGGCAGTTTGTAATTGCAAATCGTACAGAAAATAATCCGGCAGCACCCAATGCCAATCCCCCTGCTGGCAATTATAATGCAGGTGGTATGCCCGCATCAAATCCAGGGATGGCTCCGCCTAACAACGGTTCTACTCCTCAGCAAGGCACCGCACCTAATTACAGCGCTCCTCCACAGCAAAACTCCGCCTATCAGAATTATCAGACACAGGCGGCACCGGCAAATCCTGGGTACACAGGTTATTATAACGGGGAACCACCCCAGCCTCCTGTTGCCCCGGCTCAAGGTAATTTTAATAATGTATCAGAAAATTACCCCACTGGAGCGCAACAGCTTCCATTCAAATAATCAATTACTAATAAAATCAAAGTCGAGGAATTGCTAAAGACACTTTCAGCAGTTCCTCTTTTTTTCTTAAAGAAAGGATTCCATTATGAAAAGAAAAAAAAGTCAGGAAATGATATTTTTGCGGCTGGTTATCTTACTGTTATTTTTATTAGCCATCTTTATACCAGCTCCCCAAAACCGCTATTGGATGCTATGCCTGATTATCGTGGGTGTATTAGGAACGATTGTGCTGTTCTTCCCCCGCTTAATGCCATTTAAAAGACTAAAGAAAAAAATCAGGCTAAAAAAGCCTAAGCGTTCCACAATTACTGCAGATGAACAGATGGAAACATTTCTCCTATGCCAAATAAGCCATCGGATTACCGGGAAACTGAAGTCCGCTTATCCAGAAGCTACCTGGGATTGGGAGCAAACACCCTCTGTTCATGATTTCGTTGAAGGAACTCTTTTACGTATTGTGACAAAAGGCACGAATAATTTCAACCATGCCGAACTGTACGTAGATCAATATGGACAGCTCCATATGCAGATGATGATGATCGAGACCCTGGGAAAACAAACAATGGCAGATACAGAAAATTCGATTGATCCCCAGTCTTGGTATGACTTAATTGGAAAGCCACTTTTAGACAAAGTTATTCAGGACGTATACCCCAAAGGCTATCAGAAGCTATATATCAGTAGCCAAGGAGAACTTTATATTACTAAAGGTGACCAAAAAGACGTAAAAGATATTTTTGAATATTTCCCTCCGAAACCATACTGGACCATACTCGCTTCTATTTTGAACGAGGACGAATTAAATGCCACGGCAACAGACTTTGGACTGGAAATCAACTGGTGACAATAAAGGAGGATTGAGTTATGTCTGCATCTAAATTAATTTCCAATTGGACTTTCAATAAAAGAAAACTTCCGGAACCCTTCCAGGATTATTCTGATTCACCAAGATTCACGAATCTTGCCTCAAAATATTGTTCGCAACTTAAAAAGCAATGCACTCTGCACGCTTCCATGCTGCGGGCTGTCCTGGCTTTTATGGATATTGAGGCTCCGCTGAACGGTACAGAACCTGAAGGCGCTATCGGAAGCCAAAGTAACAATTATACAGTCGCAGAGTATCCAAGCCGTATGGGCGAACTGCACGCAGTTGTTTATAACCGTCTCACCGGGAAGTTTATTGCCGGAAGATATGATAAGCCTGTAGATCAAAGTAACTCCCCAAATAAATATATTTTGAAGGAGGATGGAAACAGTGGTGCTGCTTTATTCTTTGCGCTACTCCCCACTGCTTTAGAGGATGAAGAGTGTAATGAGTATTACCAGAAACTAAAGGTGCACCGTCTCAATGGGTACGTAGACCTGCGTGCTGCTGCTGAAGTCGCTGCTATATTTTGTGATAACCTTTACCGCAGGCTCCGATACGGAGATTCTCTGACAAGCGGCATTGCTTTGCGGGCTGAAATTAGCGGCTCTGGTGCCATATCCCCTTTGAAAACAATGAATGTGGAAAATGGAACTTATGCCCCAACCAATGTTATCTCAGGGCGGTTTCAGGTTTTCACTCCGAAAACTCATATAAAACCTCAATATATTATCAAGCCTGAAGATTTTATTGCCAAATATCCGCTTACCGAAACACGGATTCTTAGCCCCTCTGAAGAGTCAATGGTGCCGTCTATTGCAGACTGGTACATCATCCCAGAAGAAATAAAATTAATTTGCGAACACGCTAAAGCAACAACATTGAGCCAACAGCCCATGCGTAATTTTTTATTACGTGGTCCTTCCGGTACTGGAAAGACAGAAGGTGCCAAAGCAATAGCTGCAGGACTTCACCTGCCCTATTGCTGCTTTACCTGTTCAGCAAACACGGAGATATTGGATCTGCTTGGACAGATTCTTCCGGACTTGGGGGATGAAAATTGTTCAAAGGTGGATTTCAGATACCATCCAACCGTCCAGGAACTCTTACTGGATCCGGTCACCGTTTATGAGAGATTAACCGGTGTCTACGATGAAACAGCGACAGAGGATAAAATCCTACAGATGCTCTGGGAAATCTATATGAATCATATAGGCGATCCTGTAGCAGCACTCTCCTACTCGCCCAGTTTCCGTTATGTTGATACACCTCTTGTAGAAGCAATACGTAATGGCTGGGTAGTTGAGGTCCAGGAACCGACAGTTATTGCAAATCCCGGAGTATTGGTTGGACTCAACTCGCTTCTGGATCGTTGTAACTGTGTGACACTGCCAAACGGTGAAATCATCACAAGGCATCCGGACACAATTATTGTTGTTACCACAAATATTGAATATGCCGGATGTAAAGGAATAAACCAATCTGTGATTTCAAGAATGAACCTGATTATGGATATAGATGAGCCAGATGAGGATACGTTGGTAGCCAGGGTTCTGGGAATCACCGGTTGTACTGACAAATCAGCTGTTGTGACGATGGCCAGGATTGTAAAATCCATATCGGAATACTGCAGACAGAACCTGATTACAGACGGCTGCTGCGGAGTACGGGAATTAATCTCATGGGTACAGTCTTATATGATATGCAAGGACATTGAGGCAGCGGCAAATATTACTGTTCTCTCCTCTGTTTCTGCTGATGTAGACAGCCGAGAAGAGATTCGTCAGAATTGTATAGATACCTTTCTAGCGGCTTAAAGGAGGCATACGATGCAAAAAATCACAGAAATAACCACTCAGGATTTTTTCATGAGAAATCTCCGATATCTCCGAAAATCCATGTCAAACCGAATGTCCCAAAAATCTTTAGCAAGAATTTTGAATCTTCCACCGTACAGTATTAGAAACTATGAGCTTGGGCGGACATTCCCCAATGCTCATGCTGCTTATGTCATTGCAGCGTACTTCCATTGCACAGTCGAAGACCTGTTAACAAAAGATTTAGAAAGAAAAAGGAGGGATAATTTTTGAGAAGTAATTACCGACTGCTCCAAAAGCAAATACGTGAACTTGAGGACAGTATATCAGATGAGGACTTATTTACGTCCTCCCTCTATCAGTCACATCAAACATCACTTGCGGAAGCAGCTACCAAACGTTATAAGTGGGGATTGTCTGTCTTAATTGCCTGGGATGAAAAAAGTGCAGACATTGGGCATACGGACAACAATTCAATTTTTATCAATGCTGCAAACATGATTACCCAAAGCTTTCCATCACGGTTTCTGCGTGACCAAAGCCTAACAGGGCTTAATGGGCATGAAATTGGACATCTTCTATACACTGATTTTGTATCCAGAAACATGTATTTGAATTCTTTGCAAAATGGAACTTTTTATCCAGATGCCCCCACCATAACCGAGCTGCAGTATCAGAAAAACCTGGCAGCAATCACAGAGGCAATGGAAGAAAAGCAAAAGGCCGTTTGTTTAACACTCACGCAATGCGCAGCGTACATCCACAATATATTAGAAGATATATATGTGGAGAACCGGATGTGCACAGACTTCCCCGGCAGCTTTAAACGGGGAATCCAGCTAAACAATTTAAGGATGTGTGAGCAGGTGCCGCCTATTGAAAAGCAACAGGACGATGGATACAAGGATTTTTCTGTCCTTTGTAATCTGTTGCTTCAATACTGCAGGGCCGGTACGGTCAACAACATAACGGATTACACCGGACCTTACCTGGAGGATTTGGAAGCCTGTACGACTCACGTTGACTTCTCTGTTTATGAAGATGACATAAAAGAGCGATTAAGGGCAACCAATCATATCCTGGTCATTTTGTGGAAGTATATCGAACCTCTTGTTGAGGAAATGGAAGACGCTCTAAAGCATCAGGACGAAAATTCTGCCAGCGGTAGTCTGGCGAATACGCTTGAAAGCCAGATACAAAATGGTCTGCCGCTGCCTGAGACATGCTGCAATAATGCTCATGAAAACACCGGTGGCAAAGCTCTGTCTCCAGTAAAAATACGACAGGATAAAGAAGAAATCAAGGAAGTGCTACAAGAAGAAACTGAAAGAATCCAGCTTGCCAAGACTACTTCTATTGTAGATGGCAAAAACCCTGGCATTACCTATAACCAACAGTACGCCGGCAGTGGATATAAAAAGGCTGCAGATGACCTTTTTTCCATTCTGCATAAAGTTGCTGAAAAAAAAGCCATCGTACAAAGCGAACAAAAACTCTCCGACGAATTACAGGCTGAAGCTGATAAGCTGCACTATGGAAATGCCCATAAGGGTATCCATCTGACTATAAACAGAATCACTGATGTACCAGACTATATGATAACTGGTTACCAGCACATAGCACCAGAGCTTCTGCGGATATCTAAACGTCTCCAAAAAACGGTGGCACCTATCCTGCGTTCTGAAGCTGAAGGCGGCAAGCAAAAATACCTGCTTATGGGAAAACGGTTGGATATGAGGGCTTATCACCGAATCGACGGCGCTCTGTTCAGCAGAACCCATCTGCCCACTGACCGGATGAAACTGGCAGTCGCCTTTCTGGCTGACGAAAGTGGTTCCATGGCAGGATACAACCGAATTACCCATACCTGTAAAACCGCTATCGTTCTTGAGGATTTCTGTAAAAACCTCGGTGTTCCCATTACAATTTATGGGCACAGCACAAATGAGCGTGGTGTCGCACTCTATTCCTATGCTGAATTTGATTCCTTAGATAATCAGGATTGCTTCCGCATCATGGACATGAGCGCAAGAAATGGCAACCGAGATGGAGCTGCTCTTAGATTTGTGGCAGAACGGTTACTGACACAGCCTGCAGAGCAAAAACTGCTTATTATCTCCTCTGACGGTCAGCCTGCTGATGCAGGCTACAGCGGAACGGAAGCTGAAGCAGACCTTAGAGCCATCAAGCAGGAATACGCCAGGAAGAGGATCACTATTTTTGCTGCAGCTATAGGTAATGACAAAGATAATATCAAACGGATTTATGGTGATCATTTTTTGGATATTACAAATTTAGAAGACCTTCCAAAGAACATGGTACAACTTGTAAAACAATATCTTATTTGAGAAAGAAGGGATACGTGAATGACTCAGAATTACCAAGAAAGGTATACCGACCAGATTTGTAAACTCCAAACCGGCAAAAACCTTATTGCTTTTTATGACCGCCTGCGTTATGCATCTGATACACATTACGCTCAGCTGCATGCTGCAGGTGAGTATACAGAAAATAACCGGAAGGTACATTCATTAATTTCAGTGAGTATCCAAGATTACTCCAATGGTACAGGCGCCCAAAATATCATTACCCAGTATAATCTGGCACCAGAACAAATCCAGTTTCTGTTAACCAGAATAACAGCGGGTTTTCTGGAATATTTCTGGACAGACACAAAAATTTTTGGCATACCTGATGAACAGGGGCTAAGTATTGCAAGAAAATTCACCATTGCCAGAAGACCTTTTGATGCAAATAACCGCCCGATGAATAATCCCTGGAGTATCCAAATTGTGAACGGGAAAGGTGTACGTGTTACAAATTCGACCGGCGGTGCTTACCTGCAGGCTAATTCTTTTGTTCCTGAAAAAACGGCTTCTATTATGCTGACAGACATGGGACTTTTCTCCCTCCTGAAGCGTGTGGATTCTTATATTAATGAATGGGAACATATTATTGCACAGAATCTGATTTCGCCTGGAAAGCAGCGGCTGGCAACACAAATACAAAACGAGCAGTCTGCACTTAATCAAAATGCTGCGTAAAAAATAAATGTGTACGAAAGGAGCAGGGTCCCCTGCTTCTTTTTGTATCAGAAAGAAGGATAAAAATGAAAGCTGCAATCGTAAGGCATGTGGATTCCCATGGGCGAATTGTTATTCCCTCGGAAATCCGAAGCACAATGAATATTAATCCGGGAGACCCACTGGGGATAGAAATAGATGGGCAAAACATCCAGTTCTATAAATATTCCCCTTTTGAACCAAATGATAAAGAAATTAAGGCTTTCCTCAATATTCTTTTCGAGGTTGTTCCCTGCGGAGCGTTGGTATGTACAGACAGCATGATCCTTGGCGTAAAAGGTATTTGTATTTCCACTCGCTGCCCAATTCCGGAATTGCTGGCAGAACATGTGAGAAAAGGAGAAGAAATCATCCTCACTGAAGACTCCTATATAAATATATTTCCACAGATCAAAGAACCAATGGCCGCTTTATTCCCAATTAAGGGATCCGATTCAGGATTATCAAATTTAGCCCTGGTTCTCTTTCCTCGCAAGAGAAAAGTGCTGACTGCTATGGAATTAGGAAGCGCTAAATTAGTGGCTGCTACTTTAAGCCATCGTTTAATTTAAAATCTGAAGAATAAGGAGAAAACATATGATACATTTAAGTGCACTAACAATGGAACAAAAGGAATATGCAGCTGAGCATCACAATCTGGTTTACAGATTTTTGCGATTAAACCGCTTAGATGAATCTGAGTTTTATGATGTTGTGATTTTTGGCTACCTGAAAGCCGTGCGGGAATACCTGGAAAAACCAGAATTGTCACGTTTCAAATTTTCTACAATCGCATGGCGTAAAATGAAAGACTGTGTGATTCAAGAGTACATTTATCAGAATCGTTCAAAACGAAGAGCAAATATGGCTGAGTATCATGAGGATCTTGAATCAAACTCGTTGGACACTTTTCTTCCGGACAGAATGTCTATGATTGCAGAGACAATGGATAATCAAACACTCCTTGTCAACCTGCTTGCTCTTTTATCACCAAAGGAGAAAACTATCGTACATTTAAAAGCACAGGGCTACACATACAGGGAAATCGCAAAATTATGTAGTATGACTCCCTATGTAGTAAACCACTGTTTTTATAATATGCGTAAAAGGCTCCGGGAAATTGCACTGATATAAAAGAGGAGGTATATATGGATAATCAGGCTGTCCAAAAGGCTATACAGCTTTTACAGCAGGAATTCGGTTCAGATTGGCAATCCATTGTACAAACAATCGGAACTGCAGATCTACGAAAACGTGTTGGAAAAGATTTGACTTCATTTATGGCGTTTCCTACACGCGGTGAAGGAGGCGACAACCACTGGCGAGGCAACTGTTCCCCAGAGGTTATTGCTTCCGTCTTAAACTATGTTCTGGAAAATAAACGCTATTATGGAAAAGACATTAATTCCTTCACGCTACTGGATCCCATGAGCGGGTCAGGCACATCCAAAGCTGTTGCAGACCGCTATCATGTAAGATCACTTTTATATGATCTGAATCCTGCTCCTGCGGCAGGTCGGGGAAACTGGAACGCACTGAAACATGAGGTGGATGACTCTGCAGATCTGATTTTCTTTCATCCACCATACCATGACATTGTCAAATACAGCGGAAATATGTGGGGAAAGCCTCATCCAGACGACTTATCCCGATGTGAAAACTATGAGGACTTCCTGGAAAAGCTAAATTCTTGTATCCGGAAATTATTCCTTGCGCTTAGGAAAGACGGACGCCTTGCAATATTAGTTGGTGATATACGGTCCAAAGGAAATTTTTACAGTATCCAGCATGACATCATGCGGATGGGCAGTTTTGAGTCCTTTATAGTAAAGGGGCAGTTTAACTGCGTTTCTGATAACCGGACATATAGAAAACCTTTCATACCTATCGTGACGGAGTATATGCTGATATACCACAAACAAGATGCCCTTGCGATTCCCTTCAGTTGGAAGGTGGATAACCAATTTTCTGTAAGCAATGTGGATATCGAGTCTTTGACCTGGCATCATTTAATCCGGATGACTATGGAAAATGTGGGCGGCACCGCCAGTCTTACTGATTTGTATCAGTTACTTAGAAATCACCCAAAGTCACTGAGAAATGCGCATTTCCAAGAACGGATCCGAGCAACTTTATACGAACACCCAGAGGAGTATATTTTAGTATCCCGTGGCTGTTACTGTTTAAACTATGTGGTTGCTTAAAAGGAGCTTATAATGAAGAGAACAAATGAATCCTTAATTGCTTTCTCAAACCGTGTATTTGGTTTACATGTTTCAGAAGAACTGGCAGCTATGCGTGATGCATTCTGCCCCTCAAAGCATTATTATCACTGCAGTAACACTTGTCCCATCTACAACACTTATTTGATTACAGGGCTCTCCTGTAATCAAGCACTGGATCGGTATCCAGATGTATGTGTACAACTTATTGAGAAAGGAGTCATGAAATGAATAACCAAAAATTTATATCAATTACGAGCAAAAAAAAGAAACATCGTATTATAACGGGTACATTATCCCTGCCTTTAAAGTTAGGTGACCGGGCATGGATTTGCTATGGTAATCAGATTGTCACTACTTCTCCTGTCCAATGCATCTGGGCGGTTTCAGCAGACGGCATTCTGTTTGAAACATATAACACTACTTACCAATTAAACTTTATTAAGGCAAATACTGAGGTGATGTGCGCTTGACATCAAATATTTATGAATTAGGGAGCAGTTTGCAAAAACTGCTCTCTACTCTGAAGAAAAATCGTGAATATGTAGGGACTGCCATCCTGAAGACGCAGTATAAGAACGCTTATGAAGAGCTGCTGCTGAAAATCAGCCAAACGGCTACTGCATTTGCAAAGGACGTAGTGCTAAAAGGAATTATCCTCAATCCTGATATTTCCCTGGAGAAACAGGTTTCTGCCATAAACCAAGCGATAGCCGATTCCGGGCTGTTGAAAGAAATGGGGAAGAGCCTCTCCAGAACTTATGACGTGGAAACTATCCATCATCTGGCACTAGAGTTACGCCGCCTGGTGGAACTGGCACTCTGGCCATACATTAATCTACAGACCTGTCTAGTTGTTGATCTATTTGATTTAGATAAAGACCCAGTCATCTATAATACGCTGACGCAGCGAATATATGAAAATGACACCTGGACGGATTCCCCTATAGATTTACAAGGAAAACTGCTCATTTACTCAAAATCAACATTGGTTGGAAAAGAAAATGATAGTATATCATATGAGCAATAGGAAGCCAATAGAAATTGCTTTGAAACACACTGAGGTGCAAAAAGCACACGGGATTTGCAAACAGAATAAATTTGAAACGGATTTTGCAAACCGCTACCATATCCGTTATACAGATGGAATCAGACTACAGATTCTCTGATTTCATTTATGACCCAAAACCGCTAATGACCTTGGACCGTCCATTTGGGCGGTCTTTTATATTGTAAAAGATTAACTAATACGATATAATTTTTATATCATAAAATAAGACTAACTATTAAAGAAAGTCAATAAATAGTTTCAAAAACAGAGATGTTTTGAGTATAGTGGCGATGACTTATTCATCGCAATCAGTACCTTGAAAATTGCATGACAAATAGAGCATCGAGTATGATGCTCTGACAAGAAGATATGATGTTGGAAGAATTAGATTGCTTTTTGGTATTGCTGTCCAGTGCGTTCGAGATGATAAATTAGCCGAACTAGTTTCTTGGTCGCGTGAGACATTGCAACATAGTAATGCTTGCCTTCAGCTCGTTTCTTGGCAAGATAAGCCTTGTAGGTTGGATCCCATAGACAAACATATGCGGTTGCATTAAACAGAGCATATCTAAGGTATCTAGAACCACGTTTTTCCATTCTGGCATAACAGTTATCTAACTGGCCGGATTGATAGGTAGAAGGCGACATTCCTGCATAAGCAAGGATCTTATCTGGAGAGTCGAATTGGCTAAAGTCACCTATTTCAGCAATAATCATGGCACCCATTCGATAGCTGATTCCAGGAATGCTAAGGATTGGAGAATTGATTTCATCCATGATGACTTTAATCTCGTTTTCAATCTCTTCGATTTCAGAATCTAGCTCTCTAATGAGCTTAATGGTGTGCTTTAATTCAAGCGATTTAGCTGGCATATTTGAACCGATAGAGGTTCTTGCAGCCTCTCTAAAAGCGATAGAGGTTTCTTTTGTGTAGTGGCCTTTAGATGCGGTTTCAAGAAGATTTGAAAGTCTTGTGAGATGTGCATTAGCTACCTGTTTTGCACCAGGAAATTCGTAGAGTAACTCATAAACAGAATTCTGATGAAGTGTTGGAACAAGCTTTTCTAACTCAGGGAAAAGGATACATACAAGACGGGATATAGATGTTTTAAGCTTCGCGCGTTCTTTAACTTTATCAAAACGATAGCGAGTAAGTGACTTAAGCTCTTCGTTGTGATACGATGTGTCTGAGTAGGACTTTAAGTTCACGTCAGACATTAGCATAGAAGCAATTGTATGGGCATCAACTTTATCCGTTTTCGTCTGTCTAAGGCTTAGACTTTTTCTGTACAGATTAGTATGTAACGGGTTGATAACAAAGGTGGCCAGACCTTTATCAAGCAGATATCCGAGAAGATTGTAACTATAGTGTCCAGTGGCTTCTAGGCCTACTTTTACTTTAGAAGCATCTTCCATAACGGATTCTATTTTCTGATAAAGCTCGTCGAACCCATCGAGATTGTTTTTGATGGTAAAAGCCTTGAAAAGGACTTCGCCATCAGAGTTTGTGATAAAGCAATCATGCTTATCTTTTGCGACATCAATTCCTACGTAAATCATATAGGACCTCCTGATATAAAGTATTGATACTGTCTTAAGATCCACAGGGCTCCTTGCAATCGTAACCTACTTCTTGATAAACCGTCATGCGGTAACTAACTGATTAACAAATAAACAAAGAGACTGTGGTTGGAGCCTTTTTTAAACCATCAAGTGGTAGGAGGTGATAACCAATCCACAGTATCTTAAAATAGCATAGTCAAACCTGTAGAAAAGGTAAAGAAAGACTATGACTTTATATAATAGTAGGAGTTGATAATATGTCTGAAAACATTGGTTACGCTGCATATGACCTGACCAGGAATGAAGAAATCCGGATCCACTCGCCAAAAGAATATGTTGAAGGTGAGATTGTTGAACTCAAAGCAGGGAACTATATCCATGAGTGTAAAATATTGAAAAGATTACCTGAAGAATCAGATAAATAGTTCCCTTATGGAACAGATTTTCTGCATCCCCGCATGTGCTATATATGGCATTTTCCGTTTGACCAACACAACATATGGTGGTATACTAAAAATGTAATCATTATTTGTGTAATCCGAATCGGATATTTCACATGCAGTTTAGGTTTGTAATTATGTCAGAGGATAATTCTGCCCATGACAGAATCTCTGGCATTTTATATTTTGCATTTATTGCAGCAATGAGAGAATGAACGCTATTGTGTCCATTCTCTTTTTTTGTGCCGAAACACGAAAGGAGGGAAACGGGAAAATCCAACGGATGCACACATGAATTTAAAGAAAGGAGATAAATATTATTGGAAATTTTAAAATTAAAAGTATTCTCAATCAACATAATTACACATATGAGATTATGGGATTGGGGGGAGGTGAATAATGGCAAATATATGTAGCGATGATCTTTATTTTTATTCAGACAGCAATCCCGAAGGATTGCAAAACCTTTGGGAAGATATTGAAGCCTCAATTAATACTTCTCCTACTGATGCTTGGATAGGCCGTTTATTTCAATGTAAAGGGATTCCAACTACCGGTATCTGCCTTTATGGAACGGTGACTTACAAAGAACGCAATATAGACGGAATACTTTTGGAATTAAGCACCGCATGGTCTCCTCTCTATGATGCGTATCGAACGATTGCAAGCCATTATAAGGTCTCATTCGTATGTAGGAGTATTGAGCCCGGAGTAGGTATCTACTTTAATACAGATACAGAGGGGCGCTTTTTTCCTGAAGAATATATGCTCAGCATTAACGATGAAAACGAATTAACTCCTTTAGGGAACAAAGTGTGTGAAGTATTAGAAGACTGGTCTCTCTTCAGCTCAAGCCAAGAAATATTGGATACCTTTGGGAGACTAGGATATGATGCCAGCTCCTTTGATGAACTGAAAATGCTCTTAGAAGAACAGGATATTTATATTCATTCCTTTGAAAATCCTTATGGAATCTAAACTGTATTATTAATTGGAGGCGCTGTAAAAATGAACGAACTAAGTTTGAGGAAAATCATGGAGAATCCAGAAACCTGCGAATATTTTGCACAGACATTATTTGACCATCTCTCAACAGATGATGAACCCCTGGATAAAATAGGCTACCAACTCTGCAAGGCACTCTTAGAAAAGGACACAGAAGCTGTATTAGTCGCAATCTGCGGATGGTCTACCGACTCTCTGATTTCACTTATGACAGGAAACTGGTAAATGCACGTATTAAATTGACGGTTGGGATGGCATGGAGGTGCTTTTTCTTACAAATAAAGCCGGCGGTCTCCTTCCAGGCCCTAATGTGAGAAATTATCTTTCACCTATTTACAAAAGTGACTGCGACAAATTGGAAGGGGCACAAAAATCAATATTTTATGGAGGTATACTGACAATGATAAAATGTAAAACAACTATACAATGCATTGATTTAAGACGAATACCAGCAATTACTGAGTTTCGAGGAAAATATGCTTTTCTCAGTAACTTTTATCATGCCCCAATAACCTATCGGGGACACAGATATGCGAACAATGAAGCTGCCTTTCAGGCACAGAAAACCATATACACAAAAGAACAGCAAAATTTTTATATGTCTCACTTATCTAATCCTGCAGTCGCAAAACAACTGGGACGTAAGTTAACACTGCGTCCAGACTGGAATCAGGTAAAAATAAGGTATATGTACGAAATATGCTTTGCAAAATTCCTTCAGCATCCTAATCTGTTGCAGGCACTGCTTGCGACGGGCGATTCAGTATTGATTGAAGATAATACATGGGGCGACCGGTTTTGGGGTTGTGTTGACGGTTTCGGTGAAAATCATTTAGGAAACATCCTCATGGATATTCGTAGTAAGCTGAATACAGAACTGGGATAATTCCTTAAGCATACCCATAAGCATATATCCGAAGTAAACTCTTAACCTCTATACCCTACTATAATATAGAAGTGACCAGCATCTTTACTGATGGTGTATGACAGAAGATATATGTACACTATACAGCGTTTTTTTCATTTGACTACCACAACATATAGTGTTATACTGAAGATGTAATTATTATTTGTGTAATCCGGATTGGATATTTCACATGCAGTTTAGGTTTGTATTTATGTCAGAGGATAATTCTGCCCATGCAGAACCTCTGGCATTTTTATTTTGCATTTATTGCAGCAATGAGAGAATGAACGCTATTGTGTCCATTCTCTTTTTTTGTGCCTAAACACGAAAGGAGGGAAAATGGAGAATCCAACGGATACACAGCTTAACAAAGAAAGGAGAAAAAAATCATGAATCTTGAAACAACTAAATTAAAGAACCCTTTGACACACTTTACTGATTTTGATGATGTAAAAGACCAAATTCTGTATAAGTTAGTGTCTAAAAATGCAACTGAATTTTCGGGTCGTCCCTACATGCCTTACCTTGATCTGGCAATTATCTTTTTCATTGCATTAGATATAACAGACGATGGACTTTTAAGTATTCCCATTAATAATGATTTGCTTCGGGTATGGGATGTAGATACCAAAGCTCTTATGGCTTGTGCACAGAAAAACACCCCAAATCTGTTTCCACTCTCATTTGAGTCAATGGACTCTATGATAGAGGAACATTCTGATGAAATATCATTACAGGATAATGAGAATTATCTACCTTGTTTTATTCTCTCTAATGAAACACGTTGTTTTGGTGCAACGTCCATACTTTATGATGGTGTTCTACATCTAATCAGGGGTCTACTGAAAAAGAATTATTTTATAATTCCCAGCAGTATCCATGAATTACTTATTCTTCCTGATGACGGCACTAAGGATAAAGATTACTTTCGTGAAACGATTTGCTTTGTAAATGAAAAGTTGGTTGCCCCCGATGAGCGTCTGTCTGACCATCCATATTATTACGATCGGAGTCTTGGCAAGCTGTTAATTCCGTAACCTTACATTACACAGAAAAGGAGAAAACAATTGATATCACAAATAAAAGCAATGAAAAAATTAGTATCCTGGCTTAACATCCAGAGAAATGCATATTACAACTCAGATTCCCCAAACGTATCGGATTATGAATACGACAAAAAATTTGAGGAGCTGGAACAACTTGAAAAGAAGAGTGGAATTGTATTATCCGATTCTCCCACGCAAAGTGTCGGGTATATGCCCGTCAGTGAACTGGGGAAAGTAAAACTGAAGACCCCTCTCCTGTCACTGGATAAGACTAAACAGACAGAAAGGCTGTATCATTTTATTGGTAATCATGCGATACTCCTTATGCTGAAGTTGGACGGACTGACTGTGGAACTTGACTATGAGAATGGACGACTGGTGCAAGCATGTACCAGAGGAGATGGGATGATAGGTGAGGACATCACTCATAATATCCCTGCTTTTAAAAACGTCCCTCTCTCCATTCCGTACCAGAAAAAACTCCGCCTCAGTGGTGAAGCGCTTATTCTAAACAGTGATTTTGAATTGCTCAAAGATACTCTGCTTGACAGTACCGGAAAGAAATATAGTAATACCAGAAATTTAGCCTCTGGCTCTGTGCGCTGTCTGAATCCGGAAACCTGCGCTAAACGCCATGTACACTTTCTGGCTTTCAAAGTCTTGGAAGGGCTGGATGAATCTTCTGATTGTAAGGATTCTAAACACTTCCGATTATCGGAACTTCAACAGTTAGGATTTGATTTGTGCCCTTACATATTTGTGGAAAACCCGCACTATCAAATATCGGATTTAAAAAATGATATCCAGAGTCTCCAGGAACTTTCTGAACAGCAGCACCTTCCAATAGACGGTATTGTTGCAAGTTATGACAGTATTTCCTACTCAGAAAGCTGTGGACGTACCGGACGCTTCTATAAAGATGGGATTGCATATAAGTTTGAGGATGAAACGTATGTAACTGTACTGCGTAAAATCTTATGGACACCAACCCGGTCCGGTATCATATCTCCTGTAGCAATTTTCGATACAGTCAATATTGATGGCTGCGAAGTGTCAAGAGCTTCTCTGCACAATCTTTCCTTTATAAAAAATTTAGAATTGGTTCCGGGATGTCGCATCTTAGTGTCAAAACGCAACATGATTATCCCTCACATAGAAGATAATCTGGACCGTGGCAATTATCAGGAATCTATTCCTGCCTTTTGTTCCTGCTGTGGTCATAAGACCCGGATTTATACACGTAAATCACAAGATGGACATCTGGTTGAAACACTGCACTGTGATAACCCAGCATGCGAAACTCAACAGCTGCGGAACATGGTACATTTTGTGGAAAAGAAAGCCATGAATATTCAGGGGCTCTCTTCTGCCACATTGGAAAAATTTCTGGAAAAAGGCTGGATAAAATCCTTCCAGGATATTTATCATCTGGATCGCTACAAAGATGAAATTATTCAGATGGATGGATTTAGGAAGGCTTCGTACACAAAACTGGAAAAATCTATTAATGACAGTCGAAATACTACATTTACACGCTATCTGGTGGCAATGGATATTCCTCTTATCGGGCGTACCATAAGTGAAATTCTGAATACGCATTTCGACAGTGACTTGAACGCATTTGAAACTGCAGTTTTACATGGGTATGACTTCACACAGATTGAAGGAATCGGCTGTGCATCTAACAATTTCCTCCATATATGGTTTGCAGATGAACGAAACCTGAAATTATGGCGAGAATTACAGACTGAAATGACATTTGAAGAAAGAAAGGAACAAAATATTATGAAAGAAAAGACTATCTTTACAGGAAAAATCATCGTTGCAACAGGGAAACTGGAACACTTTACACGTGACCAGATTAACACAAAAATCCTCGAGCTTGGAGCCAAACCAAGCAATTCTGTCTCTAAAAAAACGGACTATTTGATTGCTGGTGAAAAAGCCGGAAGCAAGCTGTCCAAAGCACAGAATCTGGGAATAAAAATCCTTACTGAAGATGAATTTCTTCAAATGATTGCGTAAGTGTTTTCAAACTTTAATAATGGTGCACGTTTTTTATGCAGAAAGGAGAAATCGATGAAAAAAGACACTGATGATGTGCTGGATATCATAGACTGCATCGAATCAAATATATGCGGTTTTAAAATTTTAGATGGTGACGATAACTCCATCATTCTAAGATCAGATAAAACTGGCTGTGATTTTGAAATCGTTATAAAAGAATTTGAATCCGAAGAGAATTAAAATCCCTGCACCACTTACTCAGTACACTGAAAACAGCAGGAATTTTAACAGATTCCGCAAAGCAGTCCCATACCATAAATGACTTATATACCAACTAGATAAAGGAGTTTATCATGCGAAAAACTGAAAACGGAACCTTACAAATAAACCAGGTCATAGAATGGATGATAGCATGTCCTGGATATTTCCAGATTATATTCAATAATCAAAATCAAGAAGAGGAAATAACAGTCCAAGCTATACATAATGTAATAACCGAGCAAATCCAGAAAAACGAGCATGAGTTTGCTTTAGTTACTTTGCTCAACAACCGCCATGTGCCCTCTGTCAAAACCGCTATTTTTTTAGCTCTGCTGAAAATGATAAGCGATGATTGGAAAGAAACAGAATATGAGCGATTTTTACACTATGCACTTGAATATCTGGATTAAATAATTCACTGACTGTATTGGCAGATCTATCTGCCAGTATAGTCAGGAAGATAAAATACTTTTTAATAAAAATATTGGAGGATGACATTTCTATGAGTATTCAATCTGATACAGAAAAACTGTTTATTCAAACACTGGAAAGTTACGCCGCGTCTCATGGACTTACTGGAGCAGAGGCTATTCAGCTATTCCAGAAAAATCAGGTTTTTGAAAAAATACCTTTACAGCACGAACTACAGTTGGATTTCGACCAAACCAATCAATTTGTGGACACAATTTATAGAAGGAACTGCTTTTAGGCATATATTGTATCATGGTTCGAATATCGCTTTTGACAAAATTTCTCTTTCTAAATCCCGCAATCGAAGAGATTTCGGACGAGGATTTTATTGCACTATTTCGGAGGAGCAGGCTGCCGAATGGGCAAAGCGTATGTATATACGAAACTTCTCCGGGAAGCAATATGTTTACCAATACATTTTCCATGAGTCCGGAGAACTGAAAATCAAACACTTCACTGAACTAGATACAGACTGGTTGGAATTTATGAAAGATAATCGTACAAAAGACGACATCCAGCACTCTTATGATGTCGTTATAGGACCAGTTGTTGATAACAATATGATGGACACAGTTCAACTTTATATCTCAGGAACTTTAGAAGCATACGAAGCAGCCTACAAGCTTCGTTATAACAAGTTTAGTAATCAAGTATCTTTTCATACTGAAAAAGCCTTAAAGCATCTTTTCTTTGAAAACTGCAAGGAGGTTTAAGTATGTTTAGAAAATATTTTTTCTATGGCAAGGATATCACCATGAATATGTGCATCCAAATTCGTGATGTGATTAATATTATTATGAACACCACCGGGATGAATTTTCCTGACGCCGCATATGCATTTTATAATTCTAAAACTTATACGGTTTTGCATGATATAGAAAACACACTCTGGGCCGAATCAGCTGAATATATAGCAGACTGCTATTTTGAAGAGTATAGTCCGAAACATTAGTTTGAATAATAGCCCACCCGAACTGATCAGGTATTGAAAGACACCTGTGACTTTTTGCAAATGAATTACTATGTATCGCAGAGCAGCATACATGAAATACTAGGAGGATATTTATGAACAGAAACGAGATTGACGAATATATGAAAATGAAAATCGGAGTAGACGAACCATTTAA
This sequence comes from Blautia coccoides, assembly GCF_034355335.1. Lineage (NCBI taxonomy): Bacteria > Bacillati > Bacillota > Clostridia > Lachnospirales > Lachnospiraceae > Blautia > Blautia producta. The sequence continues at coordinate 771,375 of NZ_CP136422.1, read as the reverse complement.
GTTTCATTGCACGCAATGCGGGAAATGCTGTTTCAATCGAAATAAAGAGGCAATTTTAATAACAGGCAAAGATATTTTTAATATTTCTAAAAGCCAGGGTCTTACCCCTGAAGAAACTGTTAAAAAGTATGGTCTTGCCTCCATAGGTAGAGACTCCAGGCTTCCTATCGTAAGATTAAAAACTGTAGGACTTTTACAACAGTGTGTTTTATTGAAGGACAATAAATGTTCCATTCATGATAGTAAACCCGTTGTCTGCGCCATGTTTCCCATCGGAAGAATGTTAAATCTTAATCCAGAGGGAACCGATGGCAGGAAGCAGAAGATTGAATATCTTTTCGTCAACCCAGAATGCGGCGATGATACAGAAACACATACTGCACGTGAATGGCTCTATAAATTTGGAATCTCTCTGGAGGACACTTTCTTCGTTAAATGCAGCCAAGTGATATCAAAACTTACACCACTTTTGCAAAGAGCAGAAAAAGAGTTTAATGAAAAAATCATGCAGGATCTATGGGATATTGTCTTTGGCTTACTGTACGTAAGTGCTTAAATTTTTTCTATCATACCTAAAATTTAAGCACTTACGATGAAGATAAGGACACTGGGCTGTTACTTTAAGGATTTGGAAGTGGCGAACTACTATTTTACCCGTGTGGGAACAAATTCCCGTACCCTTATGGGTATACTCAATGAAAATTACGTGTATATCAATCTCAAAAAACAGCTGGATTTTCCGGCAGAAATTGCTTTTAAGACGCCAGCCTTTGCAACCTTTAAAGGCGAAGAGATTGACTTTGTGGCACAAAGCCTGCAATCAAGCACCCGGTACCTGATTGAGGCAAAATCCGGGAAAGGAATAGCCACCACTTCCCTAAAAGCACTGGAACAGGGAAAAGCAGACCGACTGCTCTACCTGAAAGGTGATACGATAGGCGGTGTGGATGGAAAGATAGAAACCTTGCCAATTTACCTTTTGGAATAATTTAGTTTTAAATAGTATAAAGCTCTAGGAACTGCTTGTTTAAGTAGTTCCTTCTTTGATAGGTAGTGTAAATTAGTTTGTGTCTTTGGTAAAAAATGGCTCCTTTTGGGTAAGAATTAAGATATGACAATTCTTATCGAAAAGGAGTATTTTTTATGCCAGTAGCAAAGGAACAAATACGACAGATTATTTCAGAAAACAACATTAACAGCGTTGCAGATGTATATGCACTCCTGAAAGACAGTTTTAAGGATATTCTTCAGGAGCTTATGGAAGCTGAGCTGGATGCCACACTTGGATATGAGAAAAACCAAAAAGGGGAGCTGCTTACTGACAACAAGAGAAATGGACATTCTCCAAAGACTCTCAAAAGCCAGTATGGAGAATTCCAGGTAGATATTCCCAGGGACCGCAAAGGGGAATTTGAGCCGAAACTCATACCTAAATATCAGCGCGACATCTCTGGCATAGAGGAAAAGGTGATCTCTCTTTATGGCCGCGGTATGAGCACAAGGGATATCCATGACCAGCTCCAGGACCTCTATGGCATTGAAATGTCAGCGGAGATGGTCAGCAAGATCACGGATAAAATACTTCCTGAAGTCAAGGAATGGCAGTCACGCCCGCTGAACCCCATATATCCATTTGTCTTCATGGACTGCATCCATTACAAAGTACGGGAGGACGGCAGGATTTTGAGCCGGGCGGCATATGTAGTGCTTGGCGTGACGGTGGAGGGATATAAAGACATCCTGAGCATTACCGTTGGGGCAAATGAAACCAGTAAGTTTTGGCTTGGTATGCTGAATGATCTGAAAAACCGGGGTGTAAGGGATGTATTGTTTTTCTGTGTGGATGGGCTCCCGGGCTTTAAAGAAGCGATCCAGGCTGTCTATCCACAGGCTGAGATACAGAGGTGTGTGATCCACATGCTGCGCAATTCTTTTAAATATGTGAACTACAATGACCTGAAGAAGTTTTCTTCCGATCTTAAGGCAGTGTATAATGCCCCAAATGAAGCGTCCGCACTCTCTGAACTGGAAACCATAAAGGAGAAATGGGGAAAGAAATACCCCTATGCGATCAGTAACTGGGAAAACAACTGGGAGGATGTCAGCTCTTTCTTCCAGTTTTCCGGAGACATCCGGCGTATCATGTACACGACTTATACCGATAAAAAAACTATGCCGGTATTTTTCTGAAATCCTGAAAACCAAAAGGGATGACAGATAAGATATCGGCATAGTTTTTATAGCTTATAAAGTTGTTTTAGTACTGACTCATCTTTCCATTTCTTTTCGTCCGCTCCCGAGGGATTGGCCTTTTCAATAGCATCAGCTAATGTTTTCAAGGTTGCAAACGCATAGAATCCGCTAGTAGTTGAGATATTTTCATGCCCCAGTAGCTGCTGAATATATGATAAGGGACATCCGGCCTGATACAAGTCCATTGCCCTTGTTTTTCTTAGCATATGAAAATGAATTTCTTCAGGCATCTTAATCGTATTCCTGCTTATATCCGCATATTTCTTCAATAAATTTTGCATCGTATCATCTGAAAGCGGATGCCTCACCCCATGTGTTGTTGCATAAAACAAAGGCATATCCATTTTTTGTATGGTATGGAATTCTTTTAGGTATGCCGTCAGATGTTCTATGGTCTTGCCCATCAGTGGCACATTCCTATACTTTACACCTTTTCCCAGTATCGTTACATATGGGACTTCTGCATCAAGATGGAGTGATGATAGTGTCAATCCTATAAGTTCACTGACACGTAATCCCGCATCATAACCGAGTACCATGATCATCTGGTTTCTCCGGCCAATCTTTGTTTCAACAGGTGGTGCTTTAAGAAGTGCCTTGGTCTGCCCATCCTCAAAGTATTCGATTGCCTTTCCTGAAACAGTGAGCCCTTTTACCATTTTTGCATTTACATAGATGGCAGTCATATCCGTTGATTCTTCAGATGCATAAGCGAGCAATGACCTGATTGCAGTCAGCCGTAGGTTACATGTCTTTTCGCTCAGGTGCTGGCAATCCTTCATAAATAACAGATAATCTTTCAGGTTGCTTTTGTTAAAATCTTGATAGCATATATCCACTCTTTTCACCTGTTTCCCTTCCTCCAGGAAATCAATATATCTATTTAGCGACCGGCGGTAAGCTTCTACCGTATTTAAACTTTTTTTACGGATATTTGGAAGTTCATTGTTCAGGTATTCTGACGCACTATTCCAGAAGAAAGAACTGTCTTTATCTGCGGTTACTTTCTTACTCACACGTATTCACCTCCGGTAATAACCCCTCAAACAAGGATGATTTCTTTACGATTGCATCATAAATATCAGGGACAAGGTGGAAATAATAAAGGGTATTTTCTATTTCCTGATGTCCCATGTATTTCATTAAATATGGCAGCATTACATTTATGTCCTTGCCCTCCTGAAGCCAGCGGTTCATGTTTGCATAGGCAAAATGATGCCTGACATCATAAGCCCTTATGCTCACACCATCGCATTTCTTTTCCGGAAAAGCTGTATACCAGATTTTTAGGAAATTTTTCTGAAATCCATCTGCACTGTAAGGGCTATCTTTCCGGGAAGGAAAGAAGAACAGCCGGCCTGGAAAAGCAGCATTCATACTCCTGTCATAGCTCCCGAAATATTCAGACAATTCCTGTGAAATAAAAATCCGTCTGCTCTTTGGGCCTTTTGATTGGAGGATATCTATGTAGTTTTCTGCCAGGTGTACATTTTCACTTTGCAGAACCCGCACTTCTTTGCATCTAAGGCCGCAGCAGTAGAGTAACCGATACATTGCTGGCAGCACCATATGTCTTTTAGGGACATGACAGTCGTACTTTATACTGTCGCATACATCGAAAAAAGCATCCAGCTCATCCTCTGTAAATAAATATGGTTGAACAGGCATTGGCAAAGATACTTTTCCCGGAGGAATGATATATGCAGACGTGTATGCTAAACCAATAAGATACCTTGAGAATTCCCGGAGGGAAGCGGCTATATTATATAGGTTCCCCGGCGTATCCGCATATCTGTTTAAAAAGGTATTTACAGTATCTTTGCTGGGAATGCTTTCATCAGGGGCATGGCTGGTTGAGAAAACAAGGTATTTATTCAGATGATATTTTGCAGTGGTATAGGCATACCCATTCTGGATTTTATATTCTATAAACTCGTTTAATAAATCGGATAGTGTTTTATTCATTTGTGCCCTCCTCTAGGAAGCGGTAACGTACAAGCGGCCATTGCGGCCTCGTCTGTAGATAGATAAACAGACACAGTATTCGGGTCGGTATGTCCAAGGACAGCAGAGATATTTGGCATAGGGACTCCGGACCTTAGCATGACGGAAGCTGCATTGTGCCTTGTTGTCCGGCTTCCAGTAACCCTGTTGTCCCTAGATATACCGGCTAATGCCTCTTTTTATAAGTATCTCCCTGATAGAGGAGCCTTCTCCGCTTAAGCGTGTGAATGGTGCCAGTTCCCTGACAAAAAGATGTTCGGAATTACATCCAGGGCGCTCATTTAATAGATAGTCAACGATGGTATTGCCATAAGAATTACGGAGCGGGATATTTAATGCTATTCCCGTCTTCTGCTGTTTTATATAGATGATATCTTTGTCCCAATCAATATCGGAAAGCTTGATATTACAGACATCTACGGCCCTAAGCCCTGTTTCCAGCAGCAATAAACAAATGGCTTTATTACGTTTGGTAAGGCTGCCATCCGATAGTATTTCATTTATGGCATCTGTTTCCAGACTATTATATATTTCTATTATCCTGCGTTCACGTGGAAGCCTGGTCGGAAGCTCCATTATAAGGTGTTTTATATCTGGATAGAGGGAAAGAAATCTTTTGAGACCTGACAGGGCACTTGTAATAGTATTCGGTTTAAAATAGCCGTGTCCATATAGGTATAAGATAAATCCCCTGATATCACCAGAGACCATCTTGTTAACGGAGCAGTATGATTTTTCTTCACAATAGATTAATAGATAAGAGACGATCCTTTTATAGGTACAGATAGTATTAGGCTGGAGCAGGTCTTCTTTTAAGAGCATAATGAAGCAGTTAAGTTCATTCTTAAAGGATTCTGCTTGTATCCTGTCACTGGCGGACTCCCCCTTTTTCCTTGAGATATCTACCTCGCCATTAGTGATATAGGATTTTATAAGATTTATTACCCTAATTCGTTCACGCTCTTTAAGAAGCGAATACTTTCCAGTATACTTGTTTTTGTTATTACCGAGGTATTCTTGAAATAATTCCTCTGTTGGTTCTGTAATCCCCTTTTTTTGTGCGATTGAAATAAGAACGTGGAATTTTCCCTGATATCGCAGAAGTGTTTCGATACTATAGTCTTTTTCCTTTAACGATTCTAATGTGCTGCGTAAAACTTCTTCTAACTTAGTTTCTTTTGGCATGATAATGCACCTCCCTATATAGTCAAGTGTTTTTTCCTTATTTTTCAAGGAATTTTTAGTTACATATCTCAGATGAATGAGCCGTGAAGATGGGTATTTCTGTGTATCTGGTACGAAAATAGCTGATTTTGGGCATACAAAATAAAACGTCTCATTATTCCGCTTTATATGGCCTTGTGTATGCCCCTCCATCTATGGCAGCTTACCTCCCGTGTCTACCAGGATCATCCCACCTGTCGGTGTGAGTCCTAACTTCCTTCGTTCTGCCTGCCCATATCCAGGGTGTCAGCTTAGCTCCTTTGCAGGGTCTTGCCCTATGGTATTTATTTCTGCCGACTACTGGCTCATTCTTTATTTTAAGTCTTACTGACCTGTTAATATCCTTCCTGTACCGGCACCTTTCGGTGGACGTTTTTCCGGTCCATCCCTGATATTTCCAGCTTTTCTGTCATAGCTGGATTCAGCTTTCAATCCTCTTTGAAAGTTCAATCCAACCATGACAGAGCAGTGCTTTTAGTACTTGGATCGTTTGGTTTCGTTATGCTGTCTGCATCTGCGGATGCTTGATATCACCCAGCAGCCTTGCAGCGTCATAATCGACTCCTTTTGTCAGGATCGTATAAAACACCCTGATCACCTTACATGCCACTGCCACTACTGACTGCATCTTTTTCAGCGGATTCTCTTTTCTCGTCCGATAGTATTCATGGATCTCTCGAAATTCCGCATTCTTTCCGACTAGTGATATCGCCGCTTCATACAGTACATATCTCAGTCGTTTTCTTCCTCGGTAGCTGATACGGCTCTCTCCATTATGCTTGCCTGAATCGTTCGCCACGATCGCATAGCCTGCAAGCTTTTGCAGCTGTTTGGGGTTGTCAAAACGTCTAATGTCGCCCACCTCTGCAATAAATCCACTTACTGTCACCATACCGATCCCTTTGATCTCCAGCAGCTTATCTATATATGGTATTTCTTTCAGCTTACCTTCTATCTTTTGCACCAGTTCTTCCAGTCTTGATGTATATACATCCATGTCGTCCAGCAGATTTTTCAGTTCCATTCTCGCTGCCTCCGGTGCTTCCTTACTGCCTACGCTGTGCTCTGCAGCTGATACCAGGGTCTTTGCCCTCTTCATTCCAGCCCCTCTCAGCTTTGCGTCTCTCCAGATCTGGTTTACACCTTCCACGCCCAACTTCCCGATGTCCTCCGGCAGCGGCGCTGCCTTCAGTATCATCCGCCCGCTGACTGCCTTTAAATCCCTATAAACGTCTTTGTATTCAGGAAAGTAAATGGCAAACCATCTGGCAATGCGGTTCTTGATCCGGGTAACTTCCTCCTGTGTCTGGAAGCGTAGATTGGATAAGCTTCTCATCTCTGCATAAATCCCGGTTGGTATATAAGGGTAGGAAAAACGTCCCTCATTCACCAGTGCGGCAATCGTCTTTGGATCTTTGCGGTCATTTTTATTAGGATTGTTATCATCCAGTTCCTTGGATTTCTTGACATGATGGGGATTTACATGCACAGGTTTCATTCCGTTGTCCTGCAGGAACTTTCCTAAAGCGAACCAATAGTGTCCTGTTGGCTCCATTCCGGGAATTACAGCGGTTTTACCATTCTTTTCTTGTATTTCCTCGATCCATGCCTTAAATGTAAGGAACCCTGCTTGTGTATTGCTGAAAATCAAAGGTTTTCTGGTAAACTCGAAATTTCTCCAGTCAAATGCTCTCGCATAGTGCGTTTCGCTTCCGACATCAATACCAACGATCAAAGTTTTTTCAGTTATGGATGCAATTTTTGTGTTCTGTGTGTTACAATTCATTTTAGATACCTCTCTGTTTAATAAGATTTTATACTAACCGCCAAAGTCAGTAATCTTATTTTACACTGAGGTATTTTTTTCTCAACCTTCTTTCTTGGAATTCCCTATATTTGAATTATACAGGAAGCTCCTTTAAGAGGATGATACATTATATAAAAAAACTATGCCGATAATTTTTTCTGCCATCCTTTTGATTGCTTGGATTTCAGAAAAATACCGGCATAGTTTTTTTATCGGTATAAGTCGTGCTATGCCGATATCGGCATAGCACGACAAATATAATAGAGGGTTTAAACCGGCAGTACCGGAAAGTGACAAAAACAAAAAGTGTGTTCCCAAGTGATACAGCGCTGGAAAAAATGCTGTATCTTGCAAGTGAAAATGTGATAAAAAAATGGACCCAGAGATACCGTAACTGGGACCAGGTACTGAACCAGCTGATTGTTCTTTATGGAGAAAGGCTCAGCCAGTATCTATAAGAAAAAAGAGCCGGAACGGCAGCGCATACATGTATTGACCGTCCCGGCCTTATTCCTTCGGCATTAGCAGTATTGCCAAAAATCCCCACTCTTATTCCAGAGGCCGGGTGTGGGCAGCGCCCACGTTTTTAACAATCACTGCTAATGTCCTGATTGTAATGCAAAAAAATAGAAAAAAACGTATAAACAGTATAAATCTGGGAATACTATAATTAGAAAAAAAAATCGACACAGCAAAAAAACAGCTATCGACAAATATCTTATACATATCTAATTCTTATCAGGAAAATTTATTTTCCGTAGACACAGAATTTTTTACGCCCTCCTTTGATAAATACATCCGCATCTGATTATAACTATCACGAACCGTCAATATAACATTTATGAGAGTTTGACGTTTTTCTCTTATTACAGGTACACTGTTGAACTGCGCACAATACCTCATATTTCTGCCCGCAATCGGATTACGCTGTCCGTGTGAGAAATTATGCGCTTGTATTTTATACAATAAGTTATCCATTTGATAGATTACTTCTTGTTGGAAATGTCTTCATCATCAGACCTCTTATGCTTGCTTTGGGCACTTGCCCCAAAACAAAGGCAAGCAGAGCCTAAACACAGCCAAACTACAGCAGATGTAAAAGCCTGAATTGAAAAACTTAGAAGCAGAAACCATGTAAAATAACACGGAAGCTATATAGTATAAAATCACAGTTATTTTATTTCCCATAACATTTTCTCCTCTGCACCTTCTAATTTGTCTGTCTCTCAAACTGGAATTTTATTTTTCAAATTTTGCATCTTCTAATCTATTAACTTCATACTCATTGCAAATTCTATTTAATCTTATTACTTCGTTTATATTGCAAATTTCATCTGCATTTTCTGTATAACTGAGACCGTTGGCACACAGCTCATTTATTAATACACTCTTAGCTTCCTTAAAAACATCTGCAAATAATATTATACTCTTTTTGCTTACAGCAAATATATAATAATTTTCATATTCTATAAATCCAAATCTGCCCTTAAAGAAAAAACTTTTAATAAACTGAATTATATTTATTATTGGAGTATCCTCAAAAATATATATAGGTAATTGTCTAACCATCTTACGAATTCTTTTGGCTTCTTTGTCCATAAGCTTTGTCTTATAAAAAACCATCTTACACACGGTATTTGATATTATATTGTAGAAATCCTCTTCATTTGTTATATAAAGTGGGTACACCATCTTCTTCACACCTATTTGTCCATAAACACAGACTACGTGTATCTCTTCAAATCCTCCGATAGTATGAAGCACAAACAACTCTTTATAATCCTGTTTGTTTAACAACTCATATAGTTTCTTCTTATTCTCCACTGGTTTAATAGTTATTTCTTTATTAACATTAATTTGAGCTGGTTTAGCGGTTAAATATTCGCCTCCTTCCTCTATTTTAATTTTCATTACTCCAATAGTAGTTATTCTTGCTATAAGTCTAGATGAAATTTGTGAATCACTTAAAATATTTGATACCTTTTGAAAAGCCACTTTATGTATATAATCAAAATCATCCATCTTCTCAAAATCTATGCTCCCCTTTATTACACTTTCAATATCACTATTATTATCATTTTCCCTGAATAAATAATTAACCAAAATATCAAATCTCTTATTAGGTGATATTAATGAACTGTTCTCCGGATTATCAAAATATATTTTCAAGCGTTTTGCATCATTTATTTCATTCAAAGGAATCAACTCAGGATTTACATTTAGTGCAATCCTTGCTATGGTTATTATTACACCCTGCATCATTTCTGCTTCATCTTCTGAATTAATCTTACAATTAATACAACATAATTTTCTAAAATAATTATAATAGGTTCTATTTCTGCTTTTCAACTTTTCTATTGCGTCATTATATGCTTTGAGTCCATTATCAATGCACTCATATATAATCTCAACATTTACAGCCGTTCTCTCTTGCATTCTTCTTATATATTTAAATAAAACCTCTAGAAATTCTTTACTTCTGTTATGTAACCATGAATTTTTCTCAAGCATTAAAACAATTTGACCGTATGTTGTCATTGAATATAATTGACTGTGTACAAATTCATGGTTAACAACAGCATTTTTTCTATCAGATCCTAAATCCTTCTCCACAGCTGTACCATTTGTAAATCTAAATTGTCCTTCATCTCCCACTACCATTTACTCCTTATTTAAAACCCGATTAATAATTCCTATCTGGTTAGTACACTAGATATATAATCAGGTAATATGTTTACTTTCATCATTTGTTTTGATATGTTCTGCTGCATTTAAAATTCCAAGTTGATATTCAGCTATTTCTTTTAATACTTTAAATCGTTCCTTTTTATCCTTTCCTTCCCGTATCATATGTGCATTATGTGTTTCTAAATTTGATAAAACAGTTAATTCATTAACGGTGGCGTAATCCCGGACATTATTTTTACCTGCCAGCTCAGGATTTGCTTCTCTCCATGCCTTTGCTGTAAACCCGAAGAGAGCCACATTCAAAATATCCGCCTCCTCCGCATAAACCAGCCATTCCAAGTTTTCTTTGTAAGTATTTTGTGGAATTAAGTAATTTTTTACAGCGTCAGTCTGGATCAGATAATTATTCTTAGATAAAAATCTTTTTGCATCCCACTCAATCTGCTTTTTATCATTTTCTTCCTCTTTTAATCTTTGAAACTCTTTAATTAGATATAATTTAAATGTGGGGCTTATTGCGCTGGCAAACTCAAATGCAATATCTTTATGGGCATATGTTCCACCATATTTGCCACGTTTTACATATAATCCAATTGCCCCGGTCTGTTCTACCCATTCTGATATGCTGGGCGTGAATGTAAGTAATCCTGCTTGCTTTTTAAAGTGTTCAGATTCGAACACTTTAAAATTTGGATTATATAATTGCTCCCATACTGACAAGTATTCTAAGGTTGTTCGGTTCCTTAGCCAGTTTCTAATAATATCTGCTGCTCTTGACTGGTCTGATTTAGCTCCCGCTATATTAGTAATGCAGATATAATCATCCAACTCTTCAGCAGAAACAGCGATAGGTACATTTTGGACTGTAATTATTCTGTTCTTTGTCATATCTTTTTTCCTCATTATTTCAGACGTAGTTCCTGTATCGTATTTTAATTCTTTATTTTATGCATTTACAACTTCTAATTTGTCTTTATGCACATTATATCATGTATCATGCCCCTCTGGAAACCACTATAATTTCATAGCCGTCGTTTCTGCAAGCCTTTTTAATTTTGGATATAATCATTATACTACAGCTCTTTTCCTGTATTCCGTCAACTGATTTTCAGACAATTTAATAAATGCAGTTCTTTCTTTTTCCGCCAAATATTTACTCCATAGAAGCCGATGAATTTCTTTTGCCGGAAGTCCTTGGCACTGTGATTCTATCATTTTGATAAATGGATAAGCCATAGTGGAACGTAAGGATATGCCAGATTGTAACAAATTACCCTCGGATTCATATACCTCATGCAAACATTCCAGCATAATTTCAAGGTCTGTCACTCCTGGTACTAAAGGTTTTATATAGTTCTTTTTCTGTATTGCTTCCATATATAATGCCTCCTAAATCCTAACCTGCAGCCCGTTCAAATCTATATGAGGTAATCCCACCAGATACCACTCATCCGGATAACTTAGCTCTATGCGTACAGGAATCCATATCCCCTTTGCCTGAATCTCAAAACACTCGCCACAATGCAGACCACCATAGTATTCTTCCAAACCAAAACGGATATCGAACCTTTGGATTTCAGTATTGTAAACCAATACCCCTTCCCTTGCATCTCTCATATAAAAATCCTCCTCATAATTTCTTCCATAATTTATTTAAAATTCTCCTGCCTTCCTTCTTCAGCAACGTTGGGATGTGTTTTATAGTATTCATCCCGATACCGATAAAACGTGGTGTGCGAAAGATTCAGCTCCCGCCGCAGTGCTGTAGGACCAATCTCTTTTCTGATAACCCGCTCAAATTGCTGATTGAATGTATCAGTATCAATGGCTGCGGGTCTGCCATAATCGTCCCATTCCCCACGCAGTTTTTTCGCCTCAATGCCTTCCCGCTGACGCTTCTCTTTTTTCTCCATTTCCGCCTGTGCCATAGAAGCATAAAGTTCCAGCATCATATTATTGATTGTCTCCAGCATCAGTTTCGCCAAGGTATTTTCCATTTTGGAAATATCCATCAGTGTTGTTGGCAGTTCCAGGACCATCACCCGCACTTCCATATCTCTCAAACGCTGCAGCTGTTTTAGGATGTCGTTCTTATTCCTGCCGAGCCGATCCAGCTCTGTAACAATCAAAACATCCTCTGGGCGGAGTACATCTTCTACCAAAACAGTATAACGGGGTCGGTTGAAATTCTTTCCCGTCTGCTTATCTGTAAAAATATTAGTGAGCGGCAACTGATGCTCCTCACAGTATTGCCGGATCTCAATAATCCCCCTGTCTAAATGTTGCTCTTTGGAGCTGGTCCTGTGATATCCGTAGTAACTCATTCACATTCCTCCCTAAATCGTACCGAATTGTCCACATCTAAAATGGGATATACCAAAAGTTTTCCACCTGACATTTCGGGACAAAATAGTGCTACTGATTGCCAATGCCCAGAAAGTATACTTTTTGGTATATCTATAGTTACGATTTAAGAGCCAAAAAGCGCAAAGAAAACGGCAGCCTCCACTGAAGAGACTGCCGCAACTATGACCGGTTATTTTGGTTCCTGGTAACGCCGGATGCATAGAATCGTCCGTTCAATCAGTTCCTGGTAGAGATCTTCATCGAAAACTCCATAAACCAGTGCCTCTTTGATAATCAGAGGCTTATACATCTGAATAATGACAAGCTCCGCTTCTCGATCTCCATTTTGCGCCTGCTCTAATAGCGTAGCAAAATCCATTACCTGCCTCCCATCCACCCCTTGATTTTGCGGATTGCATAGTAGTAAATATCATTCACCCGTCCAAGTGGTTTACCGGTGCAATCACTTATTTCTTTAAATGGCCGCTCCTCAAATACTCTTAGATAAATAACTTCGCGTTCTTCTTCACTGAGTCTCCGGATAGAACGGATTAACCTATCATCCTCTAAACTATCCCAAACAGCATTCCAGCCAGCATCTTGCATGTTTTCCCTGCAAAAGCTATCCACCTGTTCTTCAAAAAGGATACTTGGTTCGTTACCCGCTAATTCCTCTAAGTAGCTTTCGTTAATCACCCGCCTTTCCTTTTTATACAAATATTTTTTCCGAAACAGTTCCAGGGAACGGACCAAATAGGCTGCGAAAGTATTTTCGACTTTGCTTCTTGTATATGCATCGCTCATTTGTACCCTCCAGAATCTTTTATTATCCTGAAATAATGCACAGGGCGGTGAGCGGCACCGACAAAATTTAACTGATTCATATAAATAAAAAAACAAGAGACCGAATCCAACATAGCCCGATTCAGCCTCTTTGTACAAGACCGCTAATTTTGATTTCAAAGGCATACAGCCCTAAGCGAATGCTATTTGTGGTAGATAAACTATACGCATGTTTTTTACATTCCATATTTTCATCACCTCACATCTTCACAATACTGGAAAGCCTTGGTGGGGTTGCAGCACTGAAGACTACACCTTGAAACCCAAAAAACCTCCTGTCTCTGAATCAGGATGGCAACATCTTCGCATACCTACTTTTCAAAGAATTTTTCAAAATCAGGAGTCATCTTTAATACTGATATTTATTTCTCTCAAACCCTTTTTTACACCTTCCATTGATTTCAACAACGCCCTCATCTCTTTTGTGTTGCAGTCTTCTATCAGATACCAAAATCTCTGGCGCAACATGCGGCGTTCTGAAACCGGAGCAAGCTTCAATAGCTGCTCTCCTTTCGGTGCATCCAAGCTTTTCATAATGCGTAAGTATGTCTCCATACCTGCTATACGAATGTGGGCTTCTATCTTGCTTAAATGTGATACCGATATATCTGCCAACTCCGCAAGTTCCTCCTGGGTCAGTCCACGTTCAAGTCTAAGCCGCTTAATCATATCTGCAATCCACCAATATTCTTCCTTCATATGTATCTCCTTATTTGCCATCATAAGTATTTTAACTTTTAAAATTACTTTTGATAATTGACTATGCAGGAATATTTCTCCAATAAAATCAGACGTAACTATTCCCCATATATGAAGATTTTACCCCGAAACCATTTATTAGGTAATTGGAAATAATGGTATATTTTACCATATAATTAAGTGATAAACTTATCCTTTGGAATCTGTATCTCTAACAATTCCCCAAAGACTTATGCTCAATTCGCGCTTTTCTGACTTTCCTCTCATTTGTCTCCTAAAGATTTCTTTTATTTATTAAATATTTATAAACTATCATGTACAATATGCTCTTCTATACCCTGATATTTTTAAAATAACGAAAAAGATCAAGGGTTCCAGTTCCTCACTGTATACCAATACTCTAGTTCATCCCCTTCTATAAAGTTGTTAGGACTTTCTATTCAACTTGTTAACTATAAATCTATACCACTAATCTTTTTCTTCATCAAATGTAGAAACACCAGTATGATTATTCCAAACCAAAGGATTTGCTGCACAATACTTCCTGCCCCTATGCTTGCCTCTGCAGTCAATGCAAAATATCCCGGTACACACATACGGACAACGGAAATCCTCGCTATCATTGACATTGCCGCATAAAGTGCGATTCCTGCGATTGTAGCTGCCACTGCACCGTATTTTATTGACACATACATTGTAACAATAACCGAAATGATTATATAAATGCAGCCAGACAGGCAGGTGATTAATAGATTTATGTTATCCCTGTCTAGTATCACCCATTCCGGTGTGACATACGCCGTCTGTCGTACCAGACAAGCATAGCTGATGATCGATATCATAATATTCGTCGCAAAATAAAACAAAACCAAAATCACCGATGCAAAAGTTTTTGCCATAACCAGTCTCTTACGGTCAGCCACCCTGGTAATTTCCAACAGTATCTGCCCATCTGATTTTTCACCGCCAAGTATACTGGAACCGATATACATAAAAAAGATAAGGGGCAAACCTATCAAAAACAAAAGCTGCCAAATGGCACCAATATACTGGATAAGATCAAAGGTTCCATTGAAGGAAACCCAGCTCCAATTTAATAAAATGCCCAATCCATACAGCAATGAAATCCCATTAAAAATAAGGACTATCAAGAAGCACCTCCTTTTGTGCATTTTATATAATTCTACCTGAATTAATTCTCTCATGCCCTTTCCCCCTTGAATAATACATCTAAAGTCATCTTCTGCAGTTCAATATCTCTTATTCGGACTTTCTTTTCTACGAGATATTCCATTACAGAATTAAATAGTTGCTCATCAAACCAAAAGCTTAACGTCTGATTATCCATACTGCACTCTATGTCTGGCAGGATATTATTTATCTCTTTCGGAATTTGATTCTTTGTATAAATCACTACCTTTTTTCGGTCATCATTTTTATAATTCGTAAGCTGTCTGTCCGAAATAAATAAATATCTCTCACAGATGTCTTCTATCTCTGAAAGCTGGTGCGAAGAGATAAGAACCGCCATCTTCCGTTCCCTGCTTACCTTGAGAATAAACTCACGGATTGTTTGAATTCCAACCGGATCCAAACCAACAAATGGCTCGTCTAATATAAGGAGCTTTGTATCTCCCAGCAAAGCCAAAGCAAGACCCAGGCGCTGTTTCATCCCGAAAGAATACTGCTTCACCTTTTTCTTGTCATTTTTCAAATCTACAAGATTCAGGATGTCTTCAATCACCTTTTTTTCTTCCTCTTTCCTATATCGTTCACCTTTGTACCATTCCTGTATTTTAATATTTTCATAGGCATTCAAATTCTCGAACAGCTTGCAGTCCAACAGATATCCAATCTCATCCATCATAGCTTTATCTGTATGGTACCCTGTTTTCCCTTTAAAAGAGATTTCTCCAGAGTCTATCTTTATAAGCCCTAAAATGCATTTCATCAATGTTGTTTTTCCCATTCCGTTTCTACCTACCAGCCCGACAATCTCTCCTGGCCTGATTTGGAAAGACACATTTTCTAATACGGTATGGTCACCAAACCTTTTATTAATATTTTTTACCTCTAATAAATAATTCATTTTCTACTCCTGTCCCGCAGCATATAATTTATAAAAGTAACCCTTTTCCTCTATTAACTCATCCCATGATCCGCTTTCAATAATCATTCCCTGGTTCATGCATAGAATGCAGTCTACCTTTTTCAAAAATTCCGCTTCCATTTTATGAGTAACAAATATAATTGTCTTCTCCTCCATAGCAAACAGATTTCCTACTATTGTTTTAGCTGTTTCCCGATCCAACGCCGAGGTTATTTCATCTAACAAAAGAACAGGGGAATTCCTAAGAATTGATCTTGCAACCGATAATCTTTGTTTCTCACCTCCTGACAAGCTGCTTCCCCCCTCTGAACAGTCCGATTGTATCCGCTCCTTTAGCTTTTCTTTTAACACCGTAGCTGATATCGCATGATCAAATGCTTCCGGTGAATAATCCTGATACAGCCGTATATTATTTTCGATTGTGTCATTAAAAATAAAGGTATCCTGGTGAACCAAAGATACCAGCTTTGACACCATTTCCTCACACTCCGTATAATTCAGGCCGTTTATATATATATCGCCAGAAAGTGGTTCCAGTACATTTGCGATTATTTTCAGCAGTGTCGTTTTTCCACATCCGCTCGGTCCTATCACAACATACTTCTTTTTAGGCTCCAGACTCAGTGATATTTTATTTAAAGAAAAGGCTCCGTCATCTGTATCATAGGATATACTTCTGCACTCAATACCAGAAAATACTGGTTCTGAAATATCAGGTTCCTGATTATTTTCCTGCACCACCCTTTCTGTCATATGCTCTAGCTTCTGTCTGACTGCCAGGCTTCCACTCATCTCGACTAATGCAGATGCCACCTCCCCAATCGGCTGCATAATGATATTCATTACTTGTGTGATTGCAATTAACTCACCTACAGAGATAACATTCTTAATTACCAAAAAACCGCCAACGGAGAAACTTATGGCAATAATAAGATAATTTCCAGTAACCATTGTCTGGTTATACAATCCCAGCTTTTTCCTCAACTGAAATAGTTTACTTTCCAGTTTGTTTAAGGCTGCGAAGTAATTCTTCTGCACATGTTTTTCTATGTTGTAGGCATGTATAACGTCCATCCCTTCACAATAGTCTTTTAACTGCCCAATAAACTCTCCTTTATCATGGGCATACTCTTCGCTGATGGGATCAATATTTTTACCCAGCAATAATGGAACGAACAAAATAACCACAGAACAGACGAGTAGTAAAATACCCATTGGAATATTCAGAACAAAGAGATAAGTGACTGCCACTGCCAGCACGATTACATTTCTAATCAACACGAATATGTTATTAAAATAATATTCTTCTACAAAATTAATATCATTCTCAAAAACACTGAGTTTTGATCCAATAGAAGTCTTTTTAAAATCTTTATATCTTTGGCTCAATATTGCTTGAAACAAATCTTTTTTCATGTCCAAATGCAGTTTCCGTGATATCTTTGCCTCCAACAAAACAGAAAAATACCCAAAGATGAAGTTTGCCGCCAATAACCCTACCAGTAACATAATCATCCTTTGTAAGAGGCCGGCTTGCCCTGTGGTCATAGAATCAACCAGATTCTGTACGATATAAATAAGCATGACACTTAATAAACTGCAAAGCAATGCAAGCAAAACAGAGCCTAGTAAAGAGTATTTTTGTTTCCATATATATTTTTTCATCGTAAGGTTCTCCCAAAAGCAGGGTGCCCATGACATTAACCATGGACACCCACACCCTTTTTACTTATGCACTCCATTTCTTTCCGTTGTATCCGATGCTTCCACATACAACAACGCCTACGGATGCACATCCAGCTTTGTTCACTTTTTTTGAAAAGAATAACATATGTACTACCTCCCTATATAGTCAAGTCTTTTTTCCTTGAAAATCAAGGATTTTTTAATGTTTCATCAATAAATATCTCAGAAGAAAGAACCATTGGAATGGACATTTCTCTGTATCTGGTACGAAAGTAGTGGATTTTGGGTGCACAAAATAAAACGTCTTCTCTTTTCGTTCTACATGGCCTTGTGTGTACCCATCCATCTACGGCAGCGAACCTCCCATGTCTACCAGGATCATCAGACCATTGCTGAGTCCTAACTTCTCTCGTCCCGCCTGTCCATAACCAGGGTGTCAGCTCAGCTCCTTTACAGGGTCATGCCCTCTGGTGAATATTCCTGCCGACTACTGGCTCCATTCTTTGTTTTTTTATTACTGACTTTTTCCTGCAACAGCACCTCTCGGTGGACGTTTTCCTGTTACATTCCATTTACTTGTTTCTTCCAGCTATCATGGCTGGCCTCAGCCTTCCATTCTTTCCTTTCAAAGGCTCAGACCGGCCATGATTCACTGTTTCTTTCTCTTTATGCTGCTGGCTGCATTTTAGGTCTTACAATGTCACTTAACATCTTCTGACCGTCATACTCTATGCCTTTTGTTAGTATTGTATAAAATATCCGGATCAGTTTACATGCCACCGCTATCACCGACTGCATCTTCTTCAGGGGATTCTTTTCCCTCGTCCTGTAATAACAATGGATCTCTTTAAATTCTTTATTTTTCCCAATCACCGATATCGCAGCTTCATACAGCGCATATCTCAAACGCTTTCTTCCCCTGTGGCTGATACGACTTTCTCCATTATGCTTTCCGGAGCTGTCTGCGACAATAGCATATCCTGCCAGTTTCTGCACCTGCTTTGGATTATCAAAACGTCCAATGTCTCCAACCTCTGCAATAAAGCAGCTTACCGTTTTTATTCCAATCCCATTGATCTCCATCAGCTTATCTATATAGGCAATCTCAGAAAGTGTTTCCTCTATCTCTTCCATAAGTTCATCCATACGATTCTTATATATTTCGTAGTCATTCAACAGGTTTCGGATCTCTTTCCTGGCACTTCTTGGTGCTTCCGTATTTCCGATGCTGTGCTCCGCTGCGGTTACCAGGGTCGTTGCCCTCTTTATCCCAGCGCCTTTCAGCCTTGCATCTCTCCATATCTTATTAACACCATCCACGCCAAGCTCTTTGATATCGCAGGGCAATGGTGCCTGTTTGATTACCATCAGTCCGCTTACTGCATCCGGATTCCTGTAAACGTCTTTGATCTCTGGAAAATAGATGCTGAACCAGCGGGCGATCCTGTTTTTGATTCTTGTAATCTCTTCCTGTGTCTGAATACGAAGGTTGGACAAATTTCTAATTTCTGCATAAATCCCGGTTGGAATATATGGATATGAAAATCTTCCTTCATTTACCAGACCTGCAATTGTTTTTGGATCTTTACGGTCATTCTTACTCGGATTATTGTCATCCAGTTCTTTAGACTTCTTGACATGATGCGGATTCACATGTACCGGCTTCATTCCCTGTTCCTGCAGGTACGCTCCAAGGTTCAGCCAGTAGTGACCGGTTGGTTCCATTCCCGGAATCACAGCTTCCATCCCATGTTTCTCTGCTATATCGTCCATCCAGTCTTTGAATGAGGAAAATCCAGCTTCATCGTTGCTGAAGGCAAACGGTTTCTTTGAGTACTCATAATTGCGCCAGCCGAAAGCTCTTGCATAATGGGTTTCACTTCCCACATCAATACCAACGATTAAAGTCTTTTCCGTAATAGATGCAATTTTTGCGTTCTGTGTGTTATAATTCATTTCAAGTACCTCACTGTTTAATAAGATTTTTTACTAACCGTCCAAAGTCAGTAATCTTATTTTACTCTGAGGTATTTTTTTCTCAACCTTCTTTCTCGGAATTCCTTATATTTGAATTATACAAGAAGCTCCTCTTTTTCGTATTTGAATTTTTTAGCATATGCAAGGATGAATCCAGAAACCTATGTTTTATCTTGTATTCCTTTTTATTTGTTCATAAATCTTTGTGTTTGCGCTGAGTCCTGTTCCAAAATTCCAGTTGAAATACAGATAAATAACTTCTCCGTCCGTTAACAGCAGTTTTATCGGTTTTGCAGATTTTGAGAAAAACAGGCGCGCTTGTGTCGCAAACATCTTTGCCGAGAGGACTTCATCATCTCCCAGGGTGACTTCGCGTATCATCTCCCAGTTTACCGTTCTCCAGTCCCCCAGCATAATCCCATCCGCCAAAATGTGGAATTCTCCCTGATGGGCAAGCAAATATTTCAAATGGAAGTGCTGCATTCCTCTCCTGGAACAGCTCAGTATTTCAGACTTTGTTCCTGCATAAAATTTATCCATACAACTACCTCCTGACCTTCTCCAGCATTGCAGAAAATGTCTCCTTATAGAACTCTTTATACATACTGCAGAATGGATCTGGTGACTGGATACTGCCATCTACAAGGTATGCCCTGGCCCTGCATCCGCCACCGCAAAGGAATTTGAACTCACATACCCTGCACTCCGCAATATCATTTACGTCATTCTCCCAACATTGCTTCTGGCTCTTATTTACTTTCAATATCGCTGTTATTCCTTTTTCAGTAAGGTTTCCTATTTTGAATTTATCTTCCATCAGCATATGACAGGGATAAACGCTGCCATCTGTTCCAACAGAGATTATATTGCATCCGGTTCCACAGTGTTTTTTTCCTTCCAACGTATTGTCTATTGGCACATCATCTATATTATAGTTTGAGAAATGCTCCGAAATATATTTCAAGTCTTTATTTGAGAGTGTATAGCCTTCGTACATTTTCTCCCGTCTGGTTGTAAAGATACTGAAACTGATTTCTGTCTCCAGCTGCTTCGATAGCTCTATATAATCCAACATCCGCCCTGCATTTTTATGATGCAGAGTTGGAAGTATGGATACCTTTAACCCTGATTCCTGCATCTGTTTAATATGATCTACAATCTTATCAAAAATCCCTTCGTCTCTTAAATATGCATGGCATTCCGGAGCGTATGTATCCAAGGAAACTGCCATTGTATCTAAGTATGGGGCAAGGCCAGTATAAATCTCCCTGCCGCCAACAGTTCCATTTGTAATTAAGGTGATTCTCTCTATCCCACAGCTTTCTTTTGCATGTTTCACTAAATCAACAATATCCTTCCGGAATAATGGTTCCCCTCCGGATATGACAAGATTTTCTACACCAGCTGACCGCAGTTCATCCAAAACCCTCATCATCTCTTCAGTAGAAAGGTCATCCCCTTTGTTTCTTGCTTCATTATCTGAATAACATCCCAGACAATGCAAATTACACTTATTGGTGACATGTATATATGCCGTCATTATAGTTGCTCTGTTCTTATCAAAGGGACTATCTGAAATAAATTCATTTTCCATCAGAAACTGATATAGCGCCTGATCCGTCGGCACCGACGCCGATACTTCTGATAATCGCTGGTACTGTTCTAAACCATCTTCATCTACTCCGACCACTGCCCCATTTTCTGTATTGATAATCATGTGGATTCCCATGACATCGCATACAACATTATTCTCATTTAGAAACATTTACTTTTCTCCTCTCCCGTAAAACATTAAACAGAATGCTGAAGCCCATGCTTAATACAAAAATCATTATGAAAACGAAAACATAAGAGGAAACTCCACTGCTGATGCTGATATCGGATACGGATAAGTTTGATGATTCCGTCATCTTTTTTGAATTTTCTATAATGTTTTCAATATAGTTCTGATTCTGACCCGCCACTACATACGCAAGAACAGCTATCACCACTCCTGAGATACCTGCTATGAGTCCCTGCTGCTTCACTTCCCGGAAATGAGTTTCGGCAATCAAACTTGCTATTATCAAGGAAATAAACACACATGGGAGCAGAACCACCATCCCTAAAAAGTTCAAAATGTTCATCGTCTGCAGATGGTTTATAACGTATATCACATCTACCGCCAACAAAACGCCCGAAATAATTAATGCAATCCTACTAACCTTCTTCATTTCGATCCTCCTACAAAATCAACACTATCAAATTATAAATGGTGTGTAATACTATTGTATATGCAATAGTATTTGTCTTCACCGCAATGCAGCCAAGCACGATGCCCATCGGAAACCGTATCAGCAGGTTTGCTATCAAATCCTCGTTTATATGTAAAATAAAAGAGAACATAATTGCATTTACAACAACCGCAATCCAGGTTTTATACCTTGTATTTAAAAGACCCAGGATAAGCTTCCTATAAGTAAATTCCTCTCCCAGACTGACTGCCGTGTAATGTAATATAATGACTGCCATCATGGGAATGGATTCAAATTCCTTCCTGCAGATTATGCCATATAAAACTGCAAATCCAACCAAGAACAGAATTGCTTTCCACCTTTGCTTCATCTCTTTTGGAGACTTATTACGCTCTGGCATCAGTGTTTTCTGGCACAACTTGGGAAACAGGTAGAGCGAAATAACCGTTGGCATCGTCAAACCCACAAGCATGCTTCCTTCCATTATCCTAATAGGGAAGAATCCAAAGCATATCATCAGGAAGAGAAGCATAAATGCGGAAATCACTGAAATAGCAATTGCAATCAGCAGTGAATATTTTCTTTTCCAAGATTCATTCATCTGTTTTGTGTTCCTCTCTTAAGATGTTTGTAGTATATCTTAAAAACTGCTGCTGTGCCTGAAGTTGTAGTATTTGGTAAAAAACAATGTAGTATTTGATAAAAAAATAGCTCCCGATGAAATTTCGGAAGCCTAAAATCAACTATTTTCAATTGGAATTACAATCAGTGCGGTATACTGCCCTCCCTCATAGCCAAAATCATAATACCCTTTGAGACGGTCAACACGCTCCTTGATACTGCTGATGCCTATGCCATATCTTTCCTTACCCTTTTCTGATCTGATCAGTATATGGGTAAAATCCGTCAGGATCTGGTTCGAGGTATTCTGAAGATTAAATATCAGCTTACCATTATTATACTGTATCACAATATCAATTTTTCTTTCCTTATCCTTCCCGATCCGGAGCACAGCCTCGATTGCATTGTCCAACAGATTTCCTAAAATGGCGCTGACATCCAGTATATTGTTATCCTTAACCTTCAGATCACTGGGAATTTGAAGGTTAAGATTGTATGTGATGCCATGTTCCTTGATTTTTTGTATTTTAACATTTAATATTGAATCTACCGCCACACATCCAGTAAATTCATCGTGGCAAAGAGCCTTTGTCTCCAGCAATGCACTTAACTGTTCTTTGGCTGCCTGGACGTCGTTCTTTACTATACAGGAATCAATGGTAATCAGGATATTTTTCAAATCATGCCTCATCCTTGCAAGTTCCTGCTGATTCGTAATCCGCTCCTGATAATAATGATTTTGTTCCTCAATTACAGAAAACCTGTGTATTTCATAGTTTTTCTTGGCAATCCTGTCATATATGACAATATAACTCAGATTGATGAAAATAAGGCATACACAGCTCATGATCTTTGGCAGGTAAGGCATATCTGCCGAAACGTAGATAATAATAAGTGACGCCAGTGGTATAATGGACAAAAGCAGGTATTCTTTTTCTGTCAAGCCCTCGCTGTTTTCTTCCCGGAAATACATCAGGATCTTTATAATTACAATGACAAAGAGGCAGAACAGGATGTTGATCAGGAAATAAACTGCCATCCATTTTAAATACTCTGTCTGTATATCCATCCCACCCTCGCCATTGAGAGTCGAAAATGTAAGCTCGCACAGAGTCAGGCTAAATGTAAAAGACAAAACATGGTAAACCTTCTTCTCAATCGAACCAAATAAAGCCGCTGCGGTCAGTATAAAGAGGAAAATAAGCAGCATTACAATCCGAACCAATATCTCCCCGGGTAAAAATTTGATTGCAAGCATATAGAAAACGGTGAGCGCAAGAAAAAGCCTTTTTCCCAGCCGGAAACCGAAAAATCCTGTGAAATATATATAAGCAGTAGCACTCTGTAATATTGTTATTAAAATAACCAGAAAATAAAATAAACTAATTTCAATTATGGACATATGCCAGCCTTCCTTTTCACATAGAGGCTATATGCCTCCTTCACTGCTTTCTTCCTCCCACGGCTGATTGGAACCATCTCTCCGCTAGTCAAATGAACCTCTTCACTTGAAATGATATGGACAAAGTTTAAGTTTATTATCGTCCCCTGGTTTACTTTAACGAAAACAAAAGGATTCAGCTGTTTCTCAATATCCTTTAACTTTGCGTAAAATAAATCCTCTGGCTGTTCCTCCCTGGTAATTACCCGGAGCATGCGTCCATTCTCCGAAATGATAGAAATGATTTCTTCACAGTTTATTTGAACCTGCTCATTATTGCGCTTGAAGAACAGGCTGGCATGATTATTCAAAATCTCATCCACAGCGGCCGAAAATACCTGTTCAATCCTTTCATAATCAACTGGTTTTAGCAGGTACCGAAATGGGGATACCTCAAAGCTGTCCATGGTGTACTTATCATAACTGGTCACATATATAATCAGCATACTGCGGTCCCTGTCTCTGAGTTTCCTGGCCGTTTCTATTCCATTCATCCCATCCATCTCCATGTCAAGAAACAAGATCTGCGGTCTTGCTTTTTCGGTCTCTATCACCCGCAGCATCTCTTCGCCAGACTGATACACGTCTATGTCCACTGTGAGATTGATATACTTTTCCGAAATTTTCATCAGATATCTCTCCAGGGTACCGCAATGGCTTAATTCGTCATCGCAAATCGCTACCTTCATCACACTGCAGTCCTCAATCTTTTGATTTTTCTGATATTATACACCGGTCATCCAGCATAAGCAATTCCATACATATCAGCTTATATCCTCAAAATAAATCCCGGTATCTGTGTGGCTCACTTATTTTTTCCTGAATTTCGGAGTATACTCTTCTCGAATTACTTCTTTCAGGCTTCCCATAGTATGTAATATAATATTCATTTCTTTTGTATTGCAGTCTTTGACCAGACGCCAAAATTTCTGCTGCAGCAAACGTCTTTCAGATTTCGTTTCCAGTAAAGCCAGTTGTTTTTCCTTAGGGGCATCCAATGTCTCCATAAGTTTTAAATACGTCCGAATGCCCGCCGTCCGAAAATGTGACTCAATTTGGGCAAGATGCGAAACGGATATTCCTGCCATCTCTGCCAGCTGTTCCTGGGTAAGCCCCCGCTCTTTCCGGAGTTCCTTTATCATATCTGCTAACTGCCATAATTTCTCCTGCATTCTGCCATCTCCCTTGTCATAGTTTAAACACGGAGAACATTATACACAGCTGGTTTCCCATTTATTTCACCTTCATCTCCCATTCATCTCCCAATTTTTTCTCCGCCCAGCAGCCATTTTTCACCAGAAAACTTCTATTCAATATCCTCAATTCCGAGTCCATATCCAACTGCAATTTTCGTTCTAATTATATCATACCCCATTTTTTTTCTGATTTTCCAAATGGTATTTTCCACCGTTTGATATGGAATATTGGAGCTGTCCTCTCCCCACACCGCTGTATAAATGATACGCTTCGGAAAAATAAACTTTGGTCGCTGTGCCAGTAAATACAGCACTTCAAACTCTTTTGAGGTAAGTGCAACAGATGCTCCCTTATATATGACGCTATAACTCATGGGATCAATCTTCAACTCTCCAATTGTCAGTTCAGGCTCATATTCCGGAAAAATTTTTTTACGCATCATAGCACCTCCTTTGTTATCAGCCATCTGCTTTCCTGGTATCCGCTCGTTTTCTTAACCCTATACTATTCTAACTCTGCCTGCAAATCTGCTGTTGCTTTTTCCCATCTCTTAGTCATTCGTATATTGGAAAGTTCGTCTAACTTCACAATACCTTCTTTAACTGCTTTTAACAGAATCTCTCTGGCTGTCCCAATCCCTATATTCCTGATATCCAGAAGTCGCCCATTAAGGATCTTACTTCTTAGTTGATTTCTAGTACGGATGCCAGCCCGATCAAGAGAATTGTAAGCTCTTACTGACAAATGCAGTTCCTCCACTTTTTCATCAATGTGTTCAAAAATCTCTTTATCTAGTTCTCTTACTTCCTCTCCTGAAAGCAAACCAATTTCCTCCATAATAACCAGTTTCTTCCTCAACTCTATACTTTCCTCATAGGAAATTCCTGACGATATTCCAATCTTAACCTTCTCCAGATAATTTTTTACTAACTGCTCCATAAACTATACCTCGTTACGTTCATGCTGTGATCATCTTATAGACAGCATGCCTACTGCGCTGCTGGAACTTTTATTTCCTGGTATTCTTTAAAATCAGGCAAATTCAATTTCACTCCCTCATCCGTTGCAAGGATTTTGCTTGTCATATCAACAATTGCGCTGACTTTTTCTCCCTGCGCTGACAAATCCATACCAAAGTTCATCGTCATTTCTTTCATCTCACCATTTTCATCCGCAGTTATCGTCCCTTCAATATCTGAAAACTCATATGTTAAATCCTGGGACATTGCATTTTCAAATGAAGTGAGTGATTTTTCTAAGTAAGCCGACATTTTATCAAGATTACCCTTAAAAGCAAAGACCTTCGTATCACCTTTTTCTTCCATAGAAACATCCTGGAACATATCAGCAGCAAGTTCCCGATAATTTGTGCTGGACTCCAGCTGCTTTTTTATCTCCTCAATATCCATAGCATATTTTAATTTTGAACCGCTCACGTCCATATAATAATATCCTTCTGCGTAATAAGTCTGCATCTGCATTTTTTGTCCGTTTATTTCCATATCAACAGCCATCTCCATTGTCAGCTTATCATTCTTACTGTCTTTGGTTTTGACAGCGATTTCCATTGGCATATCGAACTTCTCACCTTTGTTCTCCATGTGAATGTTCATTGATGAGGTCATATCTATATCCCCTGCTTTTGAAGCCTGCTCCATCACTTTACTCAACTCTGCCTTAGGATCCTGCTTGCCGCAACCCACCATGCTGCTCATTGCCACTGCTGCACACATGATAAATAATAACCCTCTTTTTCTTATCGTTTTCTTTCTCACTGCTATTTCTCCTTTCTTTCTCCCATTAAATATACAATATATTCTTCTTCAAAGTCCGTTTTTCTCCACATATTCAAGGAGAATCGAACAAAGTGTAACTGGATGATCCAGTGTCTGTTCATTGAGTTTTTCTTTCCAGCCCTTTACTTCAAGCTCATCCAGCAACAGACATAGTAAGGCGCCTGTTTCATAAGGCATTCTGTTAGCCAGAAAACTTTTATCTATGCCCTCTTTCTCTAACAGAATGTTGGTTTCTGAAAAGGGTACATCCTTCATATTATCAAAATACATCACGCCATAATCATATCCTACCATCTCAGATGCTTTTATCCCAATATACTGAGCGGTTCCCTCTGCTGTCTCCATAGACAATTCTGCTTTCAGGTAGTCTGTATTATCTGCAATACGTGCCCTCATTAGCTTGGCATACTCTTTTGCATACTGGAGTAATTGTGCCTTTGATAGTTTTTCTTTCGATAGTTCCGTCTGTATGTCCGTAAGCAGTACATTTTCCTGTTTCAATAATTCCAAATCCTGCTCCGATAGTTCCTTGGAAAAACGGCTTCCACCTGCCCACTTATCTTGCATATAGTAATGAAACGCTTCATGTGTAAGTAATGTGATGAAATGCTTGGAAGAATATGATGCTTCTACAGATTCTTCCTGGTTGTATCTTAAAAAATATACTTCATTGCCAAACAGCTTATAATGTTCTCCTATGCCATTAAAAGAGCCAATGTTAAATCGTATCGGTATTGTCTCTGGTGTTAGTATACAAAGGCGGTATACCGCAAGCTGTGAACTCCCTGGCATGGTGATTTTGGCTGCTAAAGGACTGTGAACCTCTTCTTTAGGATTAAAAAGATACAGATTCCCCAGACGTTTATTCACCACAACGACCGTCTTATCTTCCAGGTGGTATCCCTCCCATATATTTTCTTCCTTATTCTTTTTGAAGTATGTATCTATTTCGCCTATGATTGCCTGGTCTGTTTTGTTTAGGCTTGTATAGCTTGTTCCGAAATGGTTAATCACAATAGGTACTGCCAGAACAGCCAGAAGGATTCCCAAACAAATTAGTAATCTCTTTTTCCTTAATTTTCTCATACGCTTAAGATTTTCCTCTTATGTGATTTTCTCTTGTTTTACTCCTGCTTCATGTAATCAAGGAACCTTATTTTTATATTGAAAGCACTTAACATTTCCACCAGTTTGCCTGCCACTTTATAATCTAAAGCAATCGTAAACAAATTAGGAAAGAGCACCTCTTCTATTAACTCATCTTTGATTAACCATTGGACTGCAGCCTGGCTCTTTTTGTTATCAGGTCCATTGCCTTCTAAAATAATCAACAAATTAGCCCCATACTCTTTACAATATTCCACGGCCATATCGCGGTATTTTTCACTGTACAAACGTGCATCCTTTTCACCTGGAAAATGCATAAATAGAACAGTATTCATAATGCCCTTTCTATCATTTAAATAAATCCATTCTGTGTTGTCTTTTTCGTGTTACACTTCCTGTTTTATTGGTGACACTCTCAATAGTACCCAGTAAGGTGTAGGTTATGACTGGGGCTGTCCCCTAACCTTATTAATCAAACGTTATTATCCTCACCAATGTATATGTTCTTTGGAGCCACCAGATATATGTCCGGTGCAACAGACACAACCTGCAAATCCAAAGCATATGCTGCCCCAAAAATAAAATCCATAACTCTTTGCTTTTCGTTTCCATGAAGTTTCATTAAATTCATAATTACCAATTGATATATACTATGTTTGATTATTTCATACTTATCATCTACAACAGGTGTTAATACTAATACTTTGCTGTTCCTTTTATTCCGGCTATTCTGTTTTTTCTCCTTTGGATACATCCTTCTTTCTCCACTCTGGTTTACCGCACCATACTCGCTGCTCCTATATATTCATCTATATCAATCATGCACAGGCACTACATTCAGATTTTTGATTTCAAAAAGAAACTTCTTTTTTATGATTGCCGGAAACCGGGGACCAACCCAGTAAAAATACGTTTTCTCCTGGACTGTTTCCAGTTTTAAATACTCCCCTTGTATCGCCAGCTTCCGGATATCCGTTACCAGAAAAAAACGTTGGTTTACAGCAACTCCCTCTTTTTCAAATACAACCTTGTCCAAGCAGTGCCTGTGATGCCATGATACGCTGATTATCATCACTGGAATGCATAAAAGAAAACCGGTCAAAAAATAGTTTATATAAATCCATTCTTCTATCCCTGTTAACTCCGTAATCCAACCGGATATAAAAAAGCCTGACAAAATCAATAAACAGAAACATGTGGTAGATAAATATTCTTCGTGAATGACTGCACTTCTATTAAAATAGAAGACAGCCTGATACATCTCCCGTTCATTTTTCTGCAATATATTTTCTCTGTCCATACCGTATCTCCCCATGTTCCACTGACATATCCTGATTATGCTACACTTCTTCTTTATGGTCAGACATTTCCATATTGTTATCTGACTGCCTCTTGCTATCTTTCTTTTATATCTGCAGTATTTTCACATATTTATAGATGCGAAAAATGCCTGCATATCTCTTATTCCTTTTAACAATTTTCAATTATAAATTCTTATTGCCCTTGAACAGATCACTGTGTGTATCCAATATATGGGTTTCTTCCCACAGCCGTACCTTTTCATTGAACTCGAGCACACGGTGTGCCTGTACGAAAGCCATTGCTGTCATCCCGCAGATACCGCCCAGTATAAAACCTATTAACCCAACACCCAATTTTTCTGCCCCCTTTCTCTTGATGGTTTAAGTAGCTTTGTTCTTTGCGCCTAAACATAAAGTCCTCAACAACTCTGTTCTTCCACAATTCTTCAAATCATTATTTCCGGTTATATACTGATAAACCTCCGCCCACTCCTTTTGAGGATATTCCTCTTCCGGTATTTCCCTTACCACATTCAAAACAGCTATCCAGTTATATTCACAATGCATGTCCGAAAGATAATCCAGTTTTGTCTTCTGATATAAGTCATCGATCAATGCTGCCATGTCTTCCACCCCACTTATGGAAAGAATTTTTACAAATACTACCTTAATTGCGGTTATTTACTCATCTAAGGTCCAATCCATACTCCCGGAGAGTACACACAACCAGTGCAATTTCAAACTCATTAAATCCCATTTCCATTAAATTTAATTTTGAGCAAGCCGCCACCTGATACACATCATGGATGTCGTTTTTATAAAACCTATTTTTTATTGTTGCCGGCAGACACCAACAAGAAATGGATTCTGTTGTGGTATCCGGAGCCGTGTCCTGGCATTGCTGACCTTTTAAATCATATCTCTGTTTCATTTTTTCCTCTTTCATCTTGAACTCCCCCATCCGGGTTCCTGGGGGTATGTTTCCATGTGATTTATCTACAATATCCGCCTTACCTTGAATGATAAATATGCTCTCTGCATAGCCCCATTCAAGACCTGTCCACTTTCAAAATATCAAAGGAAGCATGATCCTCGATGAATTCCCTTTCCACCTGAAACCCTGCATCTTTCAAAACCTCCAATGTGCCACTTGGTCCTTCACCCCAGTAACCGGAGGACAGTCCGGAAACAATCGTCAATGTGTTCCCCATATTGTCAAATAACGTTAATTCATACGCAACCTTCTCTTTGTTCCCAAGCATTTTAGCCCTTACAATCTCTCCAAGTATGGATTTATTTGCATAATAAGCATAAAGACCCTCTGCTGTTGTATCTGCTTCTATCCTAGAAACCATGTCCACTCTCCTATTCTGTTAACTGTCTGAGTACGCTCTTTTTTTCAACCAAACAATCACATAAATTCTCCGCTATATTCCGTAAATCCTGTGTATCATTTATAACAGATAAACGTCCTGCCCCTCTCTTACTGCCACCTTGGTAATATTCCCAAAGCAGCTCCCCTGCTTCGTATACTACCAGCATAACGCTCTCCTGCTCACAAGCCAGGCTTTGGAGTCTGTCCAGGGTCTCTGGTCCTGTCGGTGCCATAAAACAGAGTAAGTCCACGCCTCCATGTAAAAAGCTAGCTACATTTATTAATGTAGACAACGATTTTGTCAGGGTTAGTTCCAGCCGATATGGCTTTTTCTTGCGGATGTCATAGAGCATATTCCGATATGACCACAGCGTTTCTTTTTCATCTGCATAAATGAGCACATTTATTTCCAAACTTCCAGCTATCTGCCGCATATTTCTCACTCTCTATCTATTCTTTTACAACCCCCCAATATTTCTATTTACTTCGTTTCCCTGAGGCTTTCCTTCAGCGATTTTCCTGGTTTAAATTTTAAGCCTCTTTGTGCTGGTATCTCCATCGGAGCACCCGTCTGCGGATTTCTTCCGCTTCTTCCTTCTCTTAACACTGTGTCAAAAGTTCCAAATCCGGCAAACTGGATTTTTTCATTCTTTGCCAAAGTCACTTTCACAATTTCGCTAAAAGCATTCAGCGCCTTTTTGCTCTGCTCATCTGTCAACTGGGCTTTCACTGCTACCGCTTTAATTAACTCATTTTTGTTCATTTTTGTTCTCCTTAGTTTCATGCCACACTTGGTAATTTCACACAAAGTGCGGTCTCATTTTTAAACAGCCTTATCCGTCATGTCCTTTATATTTTCATTGAGCAATTTTTCCTTCAAGTCTTCCCTGCTTTTAAATGGCATAGTGCCGCATTTCAGCCCATGAATACAGCCCTGCCAATCTCCATGCTGCTGATACATTATTTCAACAACAAACAATCGGCTGAATGTTGGGCGTCCTTTCTGCAAACACTGTCGTGGTGGCTGCATTTCTGCCTCAAAGTATGGTTCATTGACACGCAGTCTGAGCTGGGCTACCAGATTATCCCACCCTGAAAATGGATAAAACTCTGCAAGCTCAGCATTTGTATAGTATCCCTCCAGCCTATTGTCTTTTTTACTTATCAAAAGATAAATCATCGGGTGATTTTTATATTCCATCAGGGCTTCCTCCTTTCAATATTGGACAGCTCCCTTCTGACAATTCTTTATCCTGACCAACCGAAGTCCTAGTATCCTATTGGATTCCGCTGCCGTTTCCACGACAGGGATTGTATCTGAAAGACAGCGCCCCTGCCAGACAGGTTTCTCCAAAAACTCACAGCCATCATCCAGTTCCCTTAAGTTCGTGAACACTTCAAGGCTGCCATTCACCTTTTCCACCTCAAAAATCAAAGGATGGCTCTTTCCCCATCCGGGATTTTCCGTGTTTTTTTCCTGCCATAGCTTATATGCTTTTACGAATCCATCATGGACTAAATGTTCCGCTTCCAGGCGGACCTCCACTGCTTCCTGAAAACTTTCAAATTTTCCTAAATAATAGGATCTTCTCTTGAATCCAATATCCACTCTGTATTTTCCCTGTTTATCCTTATACACGCCCCGAAAGCCACTGGTATTATCCTTACGGCTTTTTCTTTTTTCAAGCACTTCCACGCAAGTCCCGTCAATCCTATGCAGGGTATTCTTTATGTTCTTCTGAATTTCATCTCTGAGGCATCCACAACTACGATAACGACCATGGACAAGCGCATCCTCTGTCACATCCAGCTCCCTTTTGCAGCTGCGGATACAGTGCCAGTAAATCGACCCCTTTTTATCCCTGGCTTCTGTTGGGTATAGTGCCTTTAGCCGTCCAAATTCTCTGTTTGTCAAATCTTTCCGGTTATGCAACTTTGCGTGAACTTTGCTTCGGCAGCTTTGTGTCTTGCCTGCTTTTAAATCATGTGCCGATATTATTCTCAGGGTTCCGCAAGAGCAGCGGCAGTTCCACATTACCCTCCCATTACGGTTAGGCGCCCTGTTAAGCACTTTCCACTCTCCAAAATGACGACCGGTGAGGTCTTCAGCAATTGGTCCATTTTTTGCAGTATCCTTTGATACACAGCCACAGTTTGTCACAGTAAGCCGCTTCAGTTTTTTTGAGCTTACATGTATCTCTCCGCCACACAATTTGCAGCGGCATTTCCAGACAGCGTAGCCTCTCTCACGCTCTTTTATCTCCTCCAATACCTCCAAGTCTCCAAATATCATTCCTTTCAAATTTTCTTTCGACAATCACCTCACCTCCAATGTCAGCCATTCTCTGTCCGATTCACTTAACGCGTTCACAATAAACAGCATACCTCTGGTAATTATGCCGATAAGGATGACAAGTGATTAAAGTAACCAAATCCCGCCCCGGTTGTATCAGGATCATATCGATGTCCGTGGGCTTTAGGATTTTTATCTCCGATACCTGATAAATCAATGTATTATGGAAATTTTTGATAATTACTTCATCTCCGGTTTGAAGAACTTCGATATCCCGGAACATAGCAGCCCTGCTATAGCCTCGGTGCGCTGCAATGACTGCATTTGTATTTTCTCCTCCCACGGGCAGTGAAGTCTGTGAAAGATGCGCCGCACCCCTTGCCATATTTTCGTCTGTCGCCCCCAAATATATAGGAAGTTCGATTCCCATACGGGGAATTTCAATACTACCGATGATGTCCTCATCAAATCCCCACTGCCTTAAACTAAAGGCTACCTGTTGGTAGGAAAATGGATCCACCAGCTCCTCTTGTCCAGACCGGTATAAATCATTATTATATTCCTGTACTTTTTTTAGCAGTTTTTCAAAAAAACTGTTAGGCTTTCCAGCTATCTGATTCTCCGGGTCATTTTGATCCGGTTCCTTATTTATCTCTTCCACCCGTTCTTCAAACTCCCTGATTCTTTTTTTTGATTCCAGATCATACATCTGTTGTGACAAAAGTGGATAAAGCAGTATCCCGGCGCCTATAACAGCAAGTACAATTCCCATCCGAAAGATACCTTTTCTTTTTATCTTCATCGCTTCTGTCTCCTCTTTCTGCGTACAACCCATACAATGCATATAAGCAGCAGTACTGTAACTAAGGAGGTTACCGCTGTAAGAATCAACATTCTTTGCTCTTTTGTCAGGGTTTTCTTTATGTCCTGGACTTCTGTTTTTTCTTCCGGATGGTATTCCGTGCGCACTCCACGTACTAAAAGCCGATGGCTATTTACCCCATATGGGGTACAAGTAAGAAGCGTCACGTAGTCTTTCCCGGATATACTCTGCAAATCTTTGGTATTCTCTGGCTCGACTACTTTAATCTGGTCTACCAGATAAGCCAGAGTTTTATCCAATATACGAAGATAGAATCTGTCACCCTCCTTCAGTTCTACAAGATCAGTAAAGAATTTTGCTTTAGACAGGCCTGTATGTCCCGTCAGGATTGCATGGGTGCCCGATCCCCCTATGGGAAGGGAACTTCCTTCCAGATGCCCGATTCCTTTTTGCAGGGTTGCATCACTGGTGCCATGAAAAATTGACAACTTTACATCGATTGCAGGGATTTCCACATATCCCATAATACCGTCTATATTCAGAAGCTCCTTATAATTATCCTGCAATGCCATGCCGCTTCCTTCTATGAATGGATCTTTTAGCACTGTGCCTTCCAAGCTGTCATTATATTCTTTCGCTTTCTTCCATTCCTTTTCAATTTCCTGATTACCGCTTGCTTCTACGGCCTGGTCATAAGTCTCAATGATATAAGATGCATTTTTCTCTATCAGCCAGTTACTCACGTATGGATAAAAGAAAATTCCCAGTCCGGTAATAATAAGCAGTATGATTAAGATAGCTCTTTTCATTTGTCACCTTTTAATAATGGCAGGGGAAATCCCCCTGCCATGCAAATGCATTATGCACTGTGCTTTCTCTTTTTCAGAGATACCACGATTAAGCCAAATGCAGCTGCCAGAACTGCGATACCAGTTGCTGTAAAGAGGATGGTGCCGATACCGCCTGTTTTTGGAAGCGTAAAGCCTTTATTGTTGGCTACTGTAACTACCTTTTCATCCTTATGGCTGTTTTCATCTATTGTTACAGGTCTCGGTTCTGAAAGCAGATTATATCCATCGGGTGCCTGTGTTTCAACAAAATAATATTGTCCGTAAGCCAGTCCGCGAATGATTGCCTTACCGCTTGCATCAGTGGTAACTTCCTCTATTCTTGTTGTAGCAGTTGTGCTGTTATAAAAATCAACATAGACAACCTGTAAGTCATTACCACCAACTGTAATTGTATACTTTTGAACGGTATTATCTGTTTTTTCTGCCTCTGTGGCTTCTCTGGCTACTTTAAATTTTGCTCCTGGAAGTTTTGCATTAGTCTTGCCATCTACTTTATAGATAGATGTTCCACCTGTATGTACTTCTGGTCTATTATCTTCTGGAACATCAGTAGGCGCAAATTCTTTTCCTACAGAGTTTTTGTAATCCAATACAACATTATTAGGGATTTCTGTTCCAAGAATTGCGCTATTATTGATATTAGCCTTAAAATACACCCGGATTTCTGCTCCCGCTTCCCAAGTTCCTAAAAGTTCCATCACGCGTTTTTTACCTGCATCTGTCAGTTCAACCTTCAGAGTTCCACCTTTTGTTTTTGTTGGCTCTGTCAGCGTATAGTCTGCTCCTTTTGTTAATGCTGTAGCTTTTTCTGTACCGGTTTTATCTGCCACTTTCACTTCTACACTCCCTGCAACATAAGAAAGCGCTGTGTCCAGTACATCTGTCAAAGAATATTTCTGTGCATAGACGTCTGTATCTTTCCCATCAGTAGATTTGTAGTATAAGTCTTCCGGTATCTCTCCACGTATAATCCACTGAACATCCTCGTCCATATCAGCTGTATCACTCTTTTTGTCAATTTCTGTAACGTCTTTATTTACTTTTGGACCCTCTTTTACATTGTTTTTCGGGTATACATGGATATCATATAACCATCCATTTCCTTCAGGATTTGTAAGCGGTACACTTAAATAGAACGGATCAGATTTTCCATCTGCAGCGACAGCTGGGTTATCTTTTTCTATAATTAAATATTTACCATCCTTACTCGTTCCTGCGCCAAACCTATGGCTTGTTACTCCATCAGCATCTGTTGTTACTATTACAGGTGTATTTCCTGTTGTAATTGCAGCGATTTCGGCTGCTGTTGGAGCTTCTGAAGTTTCTTGATTATCTGGGACAGACCATATTTCAAATTCCACATTTCCCAATGGCGTTCTGTCATTTAGAGAACCATCAGTAATTTCTGTACCATCACCTTCAAGGTCTCCATCTGCACTTGGAGCATACTTATGAATCGTAACTTTTCTCTCTGAGCTATTGTCCGGCAAAGATGTAACTCCATCCGGATTAGCAGCTGCCGCTGATGTAGCAAGTGTGCTGACCAGCATCAGGGCTGTTATCATTGCAGTTCCCAATTTTCTTAGTTTGTTCTTTTTTAACATTTTCTTCTCCTTTTCTTTCCCGTGCATCCAAACATGGCAAGACCGGTAATAACTATTCCCAGACCGATAAAAGTAAATCCTGCTGTTCCTCTGCCACCGGCCATGGGCAGTACCTTTTTCTTGTAGTTTGGCAGCATCCGTTTCTCACTGTCCTGTGTATCTGTAAAAAAAGCTGGGGGCCTATCTGAGCCTTTTGCTTCAATTACCACTGTATTCGCAGCAACATCTACCTGAATCCGCCACTGCCCTAATGGCAGTTCGTATGCGGGGTTAGTAGCCGTCTCCACGAGCTGATAGCTGCCGCTTGGCAAATCTTTAAATTTTACCAGACCATCTCTATTGCTTATAGTTTCTTCCAGAAGCGTCCAGCAATCCGCTATATCCTTAGTTACCATTTCCTTATGCGCGTGGTCAGCGTTATTGTTCCTGCACTCATAAAGTGCAAATTTAACTCCTTCCAACACAGTCTTATGATTTGTCCCGTCTACCTTTGTAAATTCAAAAGGTAGTGCCAGAAGGGTATTGGCAAACTCGTTGCTCTCCGTCTCCAGCGTTCCTTTTTTATACACTATTTTCTTTATTTCCAGGTCATCGGAACTTTCTTTTTTGCCGATTGTGACCTCTGCTTTGACGATTTCACTGTCATAGGTATAGTTTGGATCACCATCGTTATTCTCGCTGATCACATAGTGATATAAATAGTTTCCGTCTGCGTCCTTTGGCGTATCAACTGTAATTTCATTACCAATTGAAAACGGATCAAACATAACTTTTTTTCCATCTGGTCCACCATTTACTGCTTCAATTATCCCAATATCCGGCTCATTGGGGTACGCAGGGTCATTCTTCAACACAAAATTGAATTTCCCTTCTGGTACTTCTAAAATCTCTTCACCACTTGCATACCTTAATTTTTTTACTGCTTCTAAGCTTACCTGGATGGGAGCTAATGAGTCCTTCTGCTCCAGTTCTATATCCTGCTTAAATGAGACAGAAATAGTGGCATTCTGTCCAAGCTTTTGGCAATTTTTTAATAATTCTTCTGCTTTTGTAATTGCCTCCTCTTGATCCACTACATAGATGATATCTGAATCATTTCCTGTACCTACCACAATTTTCTTAGTGCCGGGTGAGCCGCCCTGGTTTCCCTCGGTCCATTTAAGAGTCAAACTATCCAGACTCCCACCTTCTGCCGGAGGGGTAACTGTTAAATGGACGCTATCTGCTTCATCTCCTCCCAAGACATAAGAACCGTTAATTTCCGGCGATAATGTTCCTTCGCCCAAATCAATCACACTGCCTGACTTATTCACAAGCGCAATTGTTCCATCCGTAAGAATGAATTCAACAGGTTCTGGGTTGACTAAATACCCATTCGGAGCCCCATCTGCATTTTCCTGAAAATAGTATTCTCCAGCTTTAAGATCAGGTACGGATATCTGTCCATTTTCATCTGTGGTATATTCACCCAGTTTCACATCCTTATCAGCCTCACTACCTTTTTTATATAAGGAATATTTTGCCCCTTTCTTAACTGCTCCGTCATCCAGACCCAATTTTTTCAAGTTCACAGAATGTTTTGTTTCAATGGAATCTTTCTCTACCTTTGTATACAACTTTACCTCAACAGGTAAAATCCATCCTAAGGTTTGTGATGTTCCTGTTACTCTATCTGAAGCTGCGTTTCTTACCGTGTGATAACCCATCCCTTGTTGCGCCTGGTCTATTCCCAAGTCAAGTGAAAATACACCTGATTTCCTTATGCTGTCAACTTTTATGCTTGGAAGAGTTCCTGATATATTTGAAACAAGTTGAGCATCCGTTTCTTTATCCGTTTCATGTTTTGCTCTTAGAGTCCCAGATTCATCATAATAATACAAAAGGCCATCATCTAAAAACCCTGTAAACAAATCAACCCGTTCAGACCCTCTATACAAGTCAAGCGGTATCTCTACTTCGTAAGTACCACCGGTATCAGCCATAATAAACGAAAAACTATAATCGTTTAAAAGTGAAGAGTTATTTGATAATTCAGGCTGAAATAAAATACGTCCTCCAACCTGAACAGGATACTGTCGGATGGGATTTCCCATGAAACTAAAAACTAAGTTTTTCCCTCTAGTTCCATAATAAATCTGGTCTTCTAAATTAACTTCACCCCCATTAATTGCACTTGTAACGGAAATAGGTCTTATATCTTTGATTTGATTAAACGATAAATCTATTTTTGTACAAGATTTCAACATCGGAATACCGATTATAGACTCTATTCCCTTTTTATTTGCCTTAATTTCGCCATTGAAATTATTCAAAAGTTCTTTCATGGTGGTATACGGGTTATTCTCTAATGTATAGCCATCCAGAAAAGCTCCACTCTGCGCAGTAATAGAGTCATAAATTGCCTGTGCAAAATTCCCGTCTTCGATACCCGCATTTTTAATATTCTCCACTGTAAACACAACGGCTGAACTCTTTGGTGCTGTAGCCACTGCTGACTCCTGCGCACTGGTAACTGTATCCTCAGCAGGAGGTATTCCATCTGTCTCATTCTCAACAGCCGGAGTTTTCTCAGTAACCGGTTCATTTTCCAGAGGCTTCTGATCTGGTTCCTCTGGTACGCTGTCCACGTTCTCTTCCGGCGCAGGCTGCTCTTTCTGCTCCTCACTCTCCGTCGGCTTAGGAACGCTGCTCTCTTCCTGCCCTCCCGGTGAGCCATGTCCCGCCTCCGGTTCTTTAACACTTGTTGTGTCCTCTTCCGGCTTAGGAACCCCTACATCTGTTTCAGTTTCCTGCATGGTTCCACCAGCCCGTACTGGCACTATGTCGCCCATTGCTGCGCTGAAACATATAATTGTACATAAAAGCAGTGCAATGGTGCGTTTGATATTTTTCAAAAAGTCTCCTCCTTTCTTTTGCTCGGATTTCGCCTCCTTGCCTCTTTAATCTTTGTTTCGCCGCCAATCCCTTTCATGTAAGAGAGGTCTCTCTTACACTGAGATACCATATGGTATCTCAGGCCTTGCCTGATGCTTTTTGTATTAAACAACCTGTTATCCGGCATCACCCCCTTATCT
This sequence comes from Blautia coccoides, assembly GCF_034355335.1. NCBI lineage: Bacteria > Bacillati > Bacillota > Clostridia > Lachnospirales > Lachnospiraceae > Blautia > Blautia producta. Next base: position 732,021 of record NZ_CP136422.1, on the reverse strand, counting down.
GCTTGAAACCTACTATGGAATACTTTTCTATTTTTCCGTCTATATAACGCTATATAGCGTTATTTTAGCATATTAATATGTATACGACAAGCATTTTTAACGCTATCCGACGTTATTATTTCGATTTTTGACGCTATACAGCGTTATTATGTTCACTAAAATTCTGTATACTTCTAATCATAAAACTGGCATTTCCTGTGAATGCTAAATCATAAAACAAAGGAGTGTATCTTCCATGAATGAACATAAGAATATAGAACATACCATGAAAATAATTGCCAATTCTGAAGCCTTCCGGGATAACATCATCCGGCTGCGCAAAGAACACCACTACACCAAAAGTGAAGTTGTCCGCAGGATGAACCTGCTTGGCAGCACCATTCACCGCAATACGTATGCGTCTATTGAGAATGACCACCGGAATATCAAGGTTACTGATCTTGTTGCCCTACAGCAGATCTATCAGGTCGATTTCTCAGAATTCTTCCGGGATGTGCCACCTTATGAAGCAGATCCGAATCAGCTTCCCACAGATTAATGCCTTGTTTCCTCAACCAACTGCGCCTGCGTCAGATGGGAATACTGCTTGACCTTATCCCAGGAAAGGCGCAGTGCTTGTACCATCTGTTTTCCATATTCTTTATCAGCCCAGTAGCAGTGAACCGCATGGCGGTACTTGATATTTTCTGTTACTGGTTCGATATTTCTTGCCGTATTTTCTATAAGCAGCGCTCGTTTCTCTTCGGTCATAACCCGCCATAAATCCCCTCCTGCCCGAAAGCAGTCATCTGTCGGGTCATCCTTTGGGTCATACGCATACATAGAACCAGAAAGATCCAACGGCGGTTCCATTACCTCCGGCTGTGCCGCCCACTCTCCCATACTGTTTGGGCTGTAAGCCGGTGCACCGCCATAGTTACCATCTGTACGCATACAACCGTCCCGATGGTAATCATGAACTTCAACTTTTGGTCTGTTGACCGGAATCTGGTTGTAATTCACACCCAGGCGATATCTTTGAGCGTCTCCGTAGACAAATAACCGTCCCTGTAGAAACTTATCCGGCGAAAATCCAATACCGGGTACCACATGGGCCGGGGTGAATGCTGCCTGCTCCACCTCAGCAAAATAGTTTTCTGGATTCCGGTTCAGTTCCAGCACCCCCACTTCGTGAAGAGGATATTCACTGTGCTTCCAGATTTTTGTAATATCAAAAGGATTTTCGTAATGATAGAATGCCTGTTCTTCTGTCATGATCTGTACATACATCACCCATCTCGGATAGTCTCCTTTTTCAATAGCACCGAACAAATCCCTTCCATGGCTTTCCCTGTCTTTTGCGATCAGCATCTCCGCCTCTTCATCTGTGAGGTTTTTAATCCCCTGCTGTGTCTTAAAATGAAACTTGCACCATACCCGCTCATTTTTTTCATTGTAAAAGGAGAATGTGTGCTCTCCGTAAAAATGCATATTCCGAAATGATGCCGGGATTCCCCTGTTAGACATTAAAATCGTGGTCTGATGGAACGTCTCCGGGAGCAGCGTCCAAAAATCCCAGTTATTCTGGGCAGAGCGCATACCAGTCCGTGGGTCACGCTTCACTGCACGGTTTAAGTCAGGGAAGTTATGCACATCCCGCAGGAAAAATGTAGGCGTATTGTTGCCCACCAAATCCCAATTGCCTTCCTCTGTATAAAATTTCACCGCAACACCACGGATATCACGCTCTGCGTCCGCAGCTCCCCGCTCCCCTGCCACAGTGGAAAAACGCACAAACACATCTGTTTTCATTCCCTTTTGCAGCACCTTTGCCCGTGTCCACCGAGAAATATCATGCGTACAGGTAAAGGTACCGTAGGCACCCCACCCTTTGGCATGCATCCGCCGTTCCGGGATGACCTCACGGTCAAAATGCGCCAGCTTCTCCAGCAGCCACACATCCTGCAGCGCCACTGGTCCACGGGGACCTGCGGTAAGGGAATTTTCATTTTCTGCAACTGGAGCCCCCGCTTCATTGGTTAATTTTTTTTGCTGTTCATTCATCTCTGTTTTTCTCATGTAGCTCCTCCTATTTCTTATCTCATGCCCTTATGCAATTTTTGAGGTTTCCTCCTTATTTTCGCACTGTTCCAAACCATCAGTGTTCCAGAAAGCGCAAATATACCCAGCCAGAAAAGCCTGTCCGATTCATCTCCTGTCTTTACAGGCGTTGATTTCTTTCCACCAATATGCACTCGTTTGTTTCCTTTCCAGTGACTGGTTTTTGATACTGATTTGCAAACTAAATATTACCTGCTTTATTCTGGGTTATCTCATTAACAGCCCATATTTCTGCTTTTAACCCATCCCACCTTCTTCACCATTCAGAATGCGGACTGTTACTGTATAAGCTGTACTATCAATTTGTAGATGAAGTTATATGGTATCGCTTATTCAGTCATTACCAAATGCTAGTATCTAAGTAGATACACATCCGCATACTGCACCCCAAACTGGTTATATTTCTCATTGCTGTTTCTAATGGCAGAATTTGAAAGCTTTCAACATAATTAAATAATCCATTTTATGCTGTAAATGCAAACTGTAGCTTATTCCTCTACCTTCTTAATTTCCATATCTTTTGGTAGCATAATGCTCAATACAACAGAAATCACAAAGACTACAGCCACACAATTACCTGCAAAAACATCCCTCGCAATTTGTGGGAAAATGCTCCAAATCTCTGTTTCACTAGCGGTTGTAAACCCAATCCCAATAGCCAAAGACAATGCCGCAATAGTGATATTCCTCTGGGTAAACCCCGCTCTTGATAGCATCTGGATGCCGCTGACCATGATGGAACCAAACATCATGACGGTACATCCCCCCAGCACCGCCTCTGGCAGACTGGAAAAGAAATTCCCAATAGGCGGCAGCAAACCAGCTAAGATCATACATACGGCACCAGTCATAATCGTAAAACGGTTCACAACCTTTGTCATGGCAATCAAACCCACATTCTGGCTGAACGATGTCACAGGCGGACATCCAAATATGCTGGAGAATGTACTTGCAAAACCGTCACAGGCCAGGGAACCAGAGATTTCTTTTTCGGTTATTTCCCGGTTCAGTCCCGTCGCTACCATAGCGGTGGTATCACCAATCGTCTCAGCGGCGGACACCAGAAAAATAATAGTTACGGCAACGATAGCGGATAAGTTAAACACTGGTCTATAAGGAAGGGGATGCGGCAAAGCCAGGAAGCCTCCTGAAAAAACAGCCGACAAATCTACCTTTCCCATAAATATTGCTAATATGTAACCAACAATCAATCCAAACAAAACAGAAAGCTGTTTCCAATAAGATTTCGCAAAAATGTTAAAAAGCAGACAGGCTGCCAAAGTGACTACGCCGAGTGTCAGATTCTGTGCAGAGCCAAAATCTTCTGCATACCCTCCTCCGAAAGAACGCGTGCCAACTGTAAACAGCGAATACCCAATAGCGGTTACTACCGAAGCCGCTACTACCGGAGTGATGATCCTCTTCCAGTATTTTGCGAAGAGCCCCAGACATCCTTCGATTAATCCTCCAACGAGAACAGCACCGATAAGCGTAGGATAACCATATGTCGCGCCCACATAGGACAGGATTGTAACAAAGGTAAAGCTTACGCCCATAACAATTGGCAGTCTGGCTCCAATTCTCCACAAGGGGAACAACTGGATCAAAGTTGCGATTCCTGCTACAAACATCGCATTCTGTAAAAGTATCGCCAATTCTTTATCCTTAAGCCCTGCTGATGCTCCCACAATGGTAATCGGTGCCAGGTTTGCCACAAACATTGCCAATACGTGCTGTAATCCGAAAGGAATGGCTCTCCCTAAAGGCACTAGACCATCCAGCTTATAAATGTTTTGAATCCCCACATCTTGTTTGCTTCCCATAAAACTACCTCCCTAATATTTTTTACCCCTTATTACAATTGCTACCCACTTTCATTTTGCATGCCCGCCTCATGAATGTATCTTTACTCTTTTAACAGGTATACATTTGCATACTGTACACCGAACTGATTGCACTCATCATGACTATTCCTGTAGATATCAATATGCCCGTAAGGTGTCCCTCTGTCTTCTACTGTATAAATCTGTCCGTTAATCACCAACTTGGTTCCGAATGGGATCCCTCCCATAGCAACGGTTCTTCCTTGCGTTGGTTCTGTTCCGGATGCAGTAGGTCCTCCTGCCCATTGTCCGCAGCATAGCTCACAATTGCAGTATGAAGTCAATTTAAAGTTTCCTAAAAGCTCTCCCAGCTGGCTGCTGGATGCAGTCTGAGGCTCCACCGCCATTCCCGAATCTTCTGCTCTTTGATTTACAGAAGTAATAACTGCATCATCCGTATCATCTATGAACCGGGTTGCCCATACAGCATTCCCAGTATCTACCTGACCTTCCACAATGCCAGTATTTGTACTTTGCGCCTCTATGGTTTTTCCATCACCAGCGTACATGACTACATGATAGATATACCCATTTTTTGCATAGAAGATTAAGTCACCGGGTTGGGCATCCTCCACACGGATCTTAGTGCCGTATTGTGCCTGATCTTCTGCCACCCTTGGCAAGCTGTATCCATAATAATTATTAAAGATGGTTTGTACAAACCCAGAACAATCCGCTCCATTTGTCAAGCTTGTCCCACCCCACACATAAGGGTTACCGATAAACTGCCTTGCAAAATTTACAACTGACTCCCGGATAGCGCTGGATATCTTCCCCTCTTTGATGGAAGTCAGGGTATAATACAGTGCTGGGTTTTCTTGTGGTTTCACAGATTCTCTGGCGGTCTTGAGTGTTTCCTCCCCAGCCTTTTCCACAACTTCTTTAGCAGCATCTCCAAGTAATAGCTGTGTACGTGATACAAATCCCCTTACATCACCAGACTCTATGTATATCCAGGGTTTCTCAATATCTGCAAGTATATAAGCCATTCCGTTTTCGGGAAGAACCCCTACAACCTGTGCCTCTTCGTTATCCCCAGCACGAATATTCGTTTCTCCTGTAGCAATCACCAATCTTTTCTCTACAACCGTCTCTTTCACGGTTGTTCTGGTGTAGCTCAACGCTGTATTTTCAATTGGTTTCACAACTGCTTTTGCAAAAGTAAGCTCGCTTTTTTTCAACTCCCCAAGCAGTGCTTCCTTTTCCTGCTCCAGCCGCTCCTGAATATCCACAACCCTTTTCCGTTCCATTTCTCTTGTTTCATTGCCTACAGACTCTTCGTTTGAAAAATCCGAAATCACAGCTTCCGATGTTTTCTTCTCCGTCTGAGTCTTCTTTGTTTCTGGCTGTTCAATCTCCTGATTCTCTTTTCTAATTTCATCCAGCTTCAAAGAATAAGCCACTTGCCCGTTATGTGTTAAATCCGTAATAGCAACCGTATAACGTGCGCTTTCCTCTGCATCGTTTCTTTTATAAATTTCTCCAGCCTGTACTTCGCTACTGCTTGTCTGCACCGCTTGCGTCTCTGACGGAAGTTCTGATGATGGCTCTGTCTCCTTTTGTTCTTCTTGCTCTATCACCTCTCTTTTCTGTAACGATTGAAGTTCAAGTGTAAGACTGACATGCTTCTCTTTTTTCTTATTTACTGCTTTTTGAGCTTCCTCCCCTAAAAGAAGAGATTCCCTTTTTACAAATCCCCTGACAACACCCGATTCAATATAAATCCATTGGTTTTCCTCTTTTAAGAGAAAACATACATCCCCTTTTGCCATTTGCCCTACTACCCTGGATGTTTCATTCATCTCCTCATATACTTTTACCGATTCTATATTCGCCAGGGCATAAACTTTTTCCACCGTAACAAAGCGAAAATCTTCCATAATAGTAGGTGCTTCAATAATCTCCTGTGCCTGAATTAAGGCATCGTTGGTCAAATATTTCGTATCGCTCCCATCTTCTGGTTCGACGGCTTCCGGTTCTACAGGGCTTTCTGCCTGTGGCTTCTTGTCATTCTCCGGTTCCTCCGTTTCATTTGGTATCTCCGTTTCATTTGGTATCTCCGTCTCACCTGGCGTTACTGGCTCTTCAGGCGTTTCTCCTTCCTCTGGCTTATCTGGCTCCTCGGTCTCCTGGGGCGGCTGTGTTTCTTCTGGGGGCTTCGTTTCTTCTGGAGAAGTGCTTTCTTCCGGAGGTACTATTTCTTCAGGGGGCTTCGTTTCTGGTGATTCAGGATCCTCTGAAGGGGTTATGTCTTCTGGAGGGTTTGCCTCCTCTGGAGAGTTTCCTTCTTCTGGCGGCATAGTCCCCTCTGTGGATGGCGTCTCTGAGGGAGCAGTTGGTTCGGCTGGTTTGAATGTTTCCGTAGCTGCCAGGCTTCCACTTTTCTGTACCAATTGGCTGACAGGTACCTTCTCTATGTTTTTCGCATTGACTTCTACGGAAACACCCGACGCAAATAAACTAACTGCCAACACACAGGTAACTCCGTTTTTCAATAGTTTCTTATAATGCATTTCATTACCTCCTCTTATGTCTACCCTCTCTTCTATCCTCTCCCACCCTCTATCACATGAGGCTGTTCATCCTTTTCATCACCTCCACAAATAAGGGTTATGTTTCTTTGCTGATATACCACCTCTCTATCAAATGCTAAATCGCGTACGACAATCCTTCCCCGGTATGTTCCAATCTCAGGTTTTTTTGATAATTCAACCATCGGAAGATTTGTCCCTGGGTATAGAATATCGGACTGATAAAATAATTTTTCTTCTATATAAATTAATATTTGGTATCTGCCATCCATTTCTGGTGGAATGCATAGCTGTAAATCTGCTGTGCAACCTGAGACATTAATAATATTATTGCTAAGAATCCCGGACCTGATTTCAGACTCTTCATAAATAACAGAATCCGGAACCTGGAAGCTTGCCTGCAGTATGTCCGGCACCTCATACTCCGGCAAAACCAGAACTCCCAAACAGGCTAGATTAGTTATCCCTAAACACCAAACCAAAATTCGTCCTCTTCTGCATGTTTTCTGCAGTCTTTGCATCTGTGTGACCAGCCACTCATTATACTGTTCACCAATTTCCATCAGTTTCATTTCCCTATGCACGTTCCTTCTCTATATAAATGGGACGCTTCTTACATTCCAGATAGGTCCTTGCCAGATACATGCCTAAAATCCCAGAGCTAAAAAGCTGGATTCCACCTAAAAAGATGATGATACAAGCCATGGACGGCCATCCTGCAACTGGATCTCCAAACAACAATGCTCTTATAATAAGGAACATAATCGTTATAAACGAAATAACACACAGAACAATTCCACCTATAGAAGCAAGAGCCAGAGGAACGGTAGAAAATGCAACTATTCCTTCCAAAGAATATTTAAATAACTTCCAGAATGACCATTTGGTCTCTCCTGCACTCCTCTCCACATTTTCAAATTCCAGGTATTTTGTCCGAAACCCTACCCATTCATATATCCCCTTAGTAAAACGGTTATATTCTCTCATCTGCAAAATTGCATCCACCACTTTACGTGTCATAAAGCGAAAGTCCCTTGCTCCGTCCACTACCCCTGTATTGGAGATCCGATTCATGAGTCGGTAGAATCTTCTGGCAAAAAAAGAACGAACCCGTGGTTCCCCTTTCCGGCTTACACGCCTGGTAGCAACACAATCATAGCCTTCTTCTACCACAGCCCGATACATAATTGGCAAAAGAGATGGTGGGTCTTGCAAATCCACATCCATTGTCACCACATAATCGCCCCTTGCATTCTGAATCCCTGCATAGATCGCCGCCTCCTTACCAAAATTCCGTGAGAACGAAAGATAATGAATATGGGTATCTTTTTGATGAAGTGCCTTTGCTATCTCCAACGTAGAGTCCTTGCTTCCGTCATCGATAAACCAAACTTCCCAGTCCATAACGCTATATGTTTCCTTTATCTCGTTTATCACCGGCAGTAATGTGTTATAAAAAATTGGCAAGGCTTTCTCCTCGTTGTAGCAGGGAACTATGATACTACACAAAGGTATTTGTTCATCACCACCTGTTAATAACTCCATTTAGCCATTCCCCCTTTCCTAAGGTATGTTCTATAGATTTTGAACATCCGACTGTATAAATAACAGACAATAGGCAACAAGCAATACAACAGATAATGCTAAAAAAGTCATATTGGCAGCCATCGCAACACCTCTCCCCGTTTTACTTGTGTGTTCGTCCTGCAGCCAGATTCCCAGTCCCAACACGGAGAAAAGAAATGTAGGAACAATATAGCGAAAATTCATACTACAGATAAACGGATAATCAAAGGTGAATTTTACAAAGAATCCAACCAGTCCCCAATAACCGATTCCACAAAATCCTTTCATTGCCTTATCCATGGTTCCTTTATGTATTAACGTCCAGATAAATAGTACACATATTCCAATTCCCAGAAATATACTGAACAGCACCAGAACAGTGGCCACTATCATATAAGGCTTTAGAGGCAGTTGAAATGTCCATTCATCCAAAATCGAAGTCCGAAACATTTCCAGCCAGGTATTATGTTGTTCCGCCGGATCACCGATATACCAAGGATTTTTAAGTATAGGTGCCAAAGACGGGATTCCAAGTCTCTGCCACAAATTGTAATTTCCTATATACTGCCACATATCGCCCTCGCCCAACGGCTGTACATAATTAAATGGGATATCAAATAACACTTTACAGCGCACTGGCCAAAATAATCCCAGTGGGAAACACAGTATTCCAAAACCAACGAACTGCCCTATCAAATTTTTCAAGTTATCTCTCTTCCTAATAGTAACCATCAGGAATACAAATCCAATCGCCGGAGAAAGCAAGCCTACAGATAATTTTGTCATCATTCCCAAACCGATAGATAAAGCAATGCACAAGATATAACGCATTTTCTGCTCCTTATGCCATCGGACAGTATAAAGAATAGCTATAGCGGAAAACAGTACCGCCAGGGCATCATTGTTTAAAGAAAGGTTCAAAACAGCGAATATAGGATGAAATGCCAGCAGCCCAAACGTAAGAAATAAGGCACTGCCCTTCAGCGAAAATTCTTTCAATATTCTGTATCCTGTATATGATGTCATACTTGAATAAAACAGGGTCAGTAGCTGCAGGTTTTCTGCACAGGCATCATAGCCCATTCCAAACATAGCGTTAAATTTCATCCATACTGCGCACAAAATATGATGCAAAGGCGGATTATAAAAACTCCATACCTGTCTTGGATCAAAATCTGGTAGCTTTTTAAACTTCATAAGGTATTGAATATAACCAAAATGTCCACTTCCTATGGCATCTCCATTCCATTCTCCAAAGAAGTGAGTATCATGCTGCGCTTGATTATAAGGAACAATAAGAACTAACATTCCTCTTATCAAAAAAGCAGCTAAAAATATCCCAACAACAACCTCTGCTTCCGTCAACTTCTTCTCCCACTTCCGGTATCCCAAAAAACAGATAATCAGTAAAAAACCCATAAGGAATATAAAAAAACGGGATTGAAGTATTACTTCCCGAAGAAAATCAACTGATGAAATCACCCAGAATGTCGCACATAACAACAGAATTCCTAATACACATTCTGCTCCATTACTATCTTTCTTTTTTAAATTTAATATTTCATACATGGGCTGTATTCCCTTCTCTTTGCTCCATCAGCAATTTACGGCTGATGAAGTTATATACCATCACTACTGCTGTAGCGATAAATTTTGAAATCAGATAATGGAGACCTGCCAATTCTACAAATCCTGCCATGCAAACTTCATTGATACCCAGACCGATAATACTTAATATTACAAACAAAGCAAATTCTTTTCTGGCTTCCATTTGCCCCATGGCAAAAACAAATTTTCTGCTTAACAGATAGTTGACTGTCACAGACACTGTGAATGACAAAATCCCCGAAACGAGGTAATGCATACCCAGAAGTTCTGTGGCTAAAGCAAGCAACCCGTAATCTACGGCGAAACAAATCCCCCCTACCACTCCAAACTTAAACATTTGTATAATTATCTGTTTCATTTCTTACCTCTTAATTTTTCTCATGGTATGATTTTTCAGTATTGATATTCCAAATTGCTGATTTATTTCCTCCATTCAGAATATGATTCACTGCCGCAAAAGCAGTTGCCATGGAGTGATCCATGTTATTGTATCTGTGCTGCCCGTTTCTTCCGATACAATACAGATTCCTGCAGGAATCCATACTCTCAATCACTTTTTCAATCTGGTTATACGTGTCAAAGTAAGCAGGATATGCCTTTTTCACACGCTCCCGGTGGGTTTTCTTTACATCTTCCCAACCTGAGATAAGCCCTATGGAAATCAACTCATCAATAGCAAAATTAACGCAGGCTTCCTCCTCCATTTCCCAGAAAGCATCCCCCTCAGTACAGAAATACTCCAGCCCAATCCACACGTTATGTTCCACATCTTCTAACAGATAAGGCGACCAGTTGTTAAAGATCTGTATCCTGCCCATTTTTACACCTACGTCCTGAACATAAATCCAACAATCTGGAACAATATTATTTAGTGTCTTTATCTTTGTCTCATTTTTTAGGGACAATTTATCTACCAAAAGCCCCACTGTTACGAAATCACGGTAAGGCAGGCCTTGGGCAATCGCCCTAATACATCGGGGAATTGCTTCTCCCATGCATCCTACCAAATCTTTTAATGACATAGATGAAAGCAGAAAATCTGTGTCTGCTATTATTGACTTTTCCCCCAGAAAATAGGAAACGCTTACCACTCTATCCCCGGTCAGAGACACCTCTTTTACTTTTGCACCTTTTATAATTTTACCGCCCATCTGTTCAATCTTATCCGCAACACACTCCCATAATTGACCGGGTCCATATTTTGGATACCAGAATTCCTCGATCAGTGATGTTTCCTTCTCACCGGACGAGAACATGTTTTGGATTAACGCAAGAATGGAAAGCCCTTTTACTCTTTGCGCCCCCCAATCAGCTGAGATTTCTTTCGGATGCCGTCCCCACACCTTCTCTGTATATCCCTCAAAGAACATAGAATATAATACCTTTCCAAAACGGTTAATATAAAAGTTCTCCAGAGATTCTTCAGGTAATTTATGTACACAGGAGAGAAGATAGCTCATGCCAGCTTTTAGAGTCTGGACAAGACCCATGTTTATAAATGTTTCTGGTTTCATGGATATAGGGTAATCAAAAAATTTCTTATTATAATAAATTCGGGATACCCGCTGCCTTACCAGCATCACTCGATCATCCCTTTCTGGATTCGGCCCGCCTTCCGCAAGCGGTCTTTCCCTATGAAGTATGCTGTCGTCATAGGAAGGCGACCCTTGCAAGGGCAGGATTTCCTTCCACCACTCCATTATCCGCTCATCCTTAGAAAAAAAACGGTGTCCACCAATGTCCATTCGGTTTCCCTGATACTCTACGGTCCTGGAGATTCCACCGATCCATCTGGATTCCTCCAGAACAGTAACCTCAAATTCCTCCTTGGACTGCTTCAATAGTTCATACGCTGCCGTCAGTCCTGCCGGTCCCGCCCCTATTATCACTACCTTCCGCAACTTGTCTTCCTCCTGGTATCTTATTTACTCTTCATCTGTTACGTTGAGCTTTTTGAAAAACTCCGCAAATCTGTCCGCCGCTTCAGCCATTTCCTTTTTCAACTTATCGCAATCTTCTCTCACTGGGCCGGACACCTGTTCTGCTTTTTCACGAGCCCTCATCAGTATTTTTTCACGCCGTTTTTCTGCCTGCTCCAGTACCTGTTTCGCTTGGACACGGATTCCTTCCGCTTCGATCTGCGCACTTTCCAGTTCATCTTTAGCATTTTGAATCAATTCACTTACTTCTGATTTCTTCTCTTCCTCCAGTTTTGACAGCTGAGATAATTTCTCATCCAATTCCATCTGTTTTACAGAACGTGCTTCTTCTATAATCCTCTCAGCTTCTTCTCTGGCATCATTGATCATCTTTTCATTTTCTTTTTGGATACTCTCCCTTTCTGCCTGAACCTGGCTCTTTATACTCTTTACATAGGCATCTGCTGTCTCCTTGGCTTGCCGAAATAGTTCTTCCATTCCTTTGGCAGATGTTTTTTCACTTCCGAATGCATCCTTACTGTTCTGTATTTCCTCTTTCAGTGAATCTCTCTCACGGGTAATTTCCTCTAATTGAGAAAGTAATGCAGCAATATTGATCTCCTCTCCTGCAACTGAAGAATCTGCTGGTATACCCGCCCCTTTAGATACATCGCCTCTGCTCCTTTCCAGTTCCTCTGATAACATAATGATTCGTTCTTCTTTTACATTTATCTGTTTCTGAAGTTCTTTTATAGTTGTCTGAAGACTAGTGATCGTTTTCTTCAGGTTTGACACTTCTTGATCCTTCTCTGAAATTTCACCGCTCAACTCACTAAGCCTGGCTACATTCATTTCCTTCATTTCATCAATCTGTTGATTTCTAAGGAAAATTTCCTGCTTTAAGCTTTTGATTTCTGTTGTTGCCTGTTCCAGCTCTTTCTGTGTTTCCGTAAATTCCTCTAATTTTCTTTCGGCTTCCTTTTCTAATTCCTCCACAGCAGACTGAAGCATAGATACATATTTTTCCACTTGCGTTTTGTCATATCCACGCCTCTCTTCTGCAAAATTCACCTTTTTCATGATATATATCTCCTTTCTTATTCTTTCTTAATTTTTATTGAATCCTTACCGCCTGCACCACATAGCGACTATCCTCATTTCCATCCCCATTACAGGTAGACAGAGTTAAAAGCTTGTCCTGATTATTGAATTCCCATTGTCCAGTGGCAATTCCTGAATTCAAACTCATGCGTTCCAAAAAATCCACGAATCCATTATCATTACCAGAAAACAAGGTGTAACACTCACTGCTCACCGTTGCTGTCTGTGCAGATATAATCTGATAGCAATAGTCAGCCTTTTCTGTCAACACCCATATATAAGGGCTTGTTTCTATCGCTCCATCGAGACTAAACCTTTTAAGTTTTCCAAACATACTTCCATCCGCCATATTATGTCCGAAAATAATACTGTTTCTATCCGTAAAGTCCGGTGAATTCTGAGAATCCAGAAAAACCGAACCGGCATATTCATAACTTCCTTCTGCATTTCTATGTAGGTAATATTGATTATCATTCCCCTGCATAATTGGATAGCTGATATCTACTGCTTCCACATATAACCATCCCCGCACATTCTCTCCCAGCCTCCGCTTTAGGCCACCAAAATTTAAATCCAGCGGAGCCTTCTGCCTATTTTTTTTTATATAGCTAACTATTTCATCCTTTTCATTAATTACTTCATGTTTTACAACTGCCACATCTTCTTTTAATTTTTCATAATAATTTTCACCATCCTGGTACTTTTGGTGACTGTCGAATATTTGGTAGCCTGTACATGCGGCAATTATCAATAAAAGAATCAAAATGAAATTTAATAAAACATTCCTTCTTCTTTTCATCCATTTTGATTTCCTTTCTTTTTTCTTTTCTTTATGGCATCCAGCCTCCAAAAATAAAACCAGTCCGAAATTCTTTCATACGGAAGTATGCTGATTAAGATACCAGCTAAAAGGAGCATAAAAATGCGACTGCTTACCATCCAGACATACCAAAAAATATGTTGGAATCCCATTAATGTGAATTTTCCGAAGTAATATTCATAAACTCCAATTTTCTCATTTGTCTGATCCACAAACAGGAACTGCATCTTATTCTTTTCCACATTTGTGTAAATAACACTTCTACCAAATTGCCAACTGCCAGAATAAGTGTTGTCCATAATTAAGAGATTACCTGTTGTCCTGTATTCCCGGGGAGATTCCGCAGACCTGCCTATCGCTATGTAGTCATTTAAATCCTTCCCTCGTTCCTCTATCCTTACATAGTGTACTTCCTCAGCAATATTTCCCTCATTGTCCAGATAGTAAATGTTATCTCCTGTTTTTCCATAATATTTGCTTGTGTTGCTGTTCAGCAGTTCATATTCAACAATTGAACTACTGTCCACTTCCTCTATATGACTTCCGTAACCAACGCTCTCATACTCCAAAGGAATTATTACCTGACCTCTATAATCAACAATTCCTACATGATTCCGGCTTTCAGTGACACGAAGCGCGCTAACATGACCATTAAAAAATTCAATATTCTCGTACAGAAAATCTAAAATCTTATCTCCAGCTGCATTGAAAGCACCATATTTTCCATCCTTTTCACAGATAAAAATCTTTTCCTCAGCACTCTCTTTGTTATTATTCTCATCGTTGAATGAGATACTTGTGAGCCCCTGCGAAACCACTACACCTGTGTTTGTGATCAATGTTCTTCCATCATCCGCCTGATAGACAAAATAGGAATCTTGAAAAACAAACCTTGCCCGCTCATTGGGTGAATTAAGAAACTTATCTTTATCTCCTTTCTTCACACGAAATATTTCCGTGTTATGAAAATTTTTAACTATGTATTCAGAACCTGCATGTTCATATGCAATCAGACTGTCTGTCAAAATACACTCTGATTCTTTGGATACATCGCAGAGGATGGAACCTGTTCCGGCATTATAAATACGGAAAAATTTCTCACCCTGATCTATGACCAGCTTCGCCTGTTTTGCAAATTTGGGCATGTTTGCCTGTACACGACTGCCTTCAAAAGTAGTCAGTACATTTCCCTGCTCATCTTCCAAGGTACAGACATCACCTTCCAAATGCAGTTTTGTGTTATCCCCGACTTCATAAAAATTGACAACTTCATAACTGCCTCCTGGGCCTTCGTAATCTTCAATCCCGCTGTCTTCTCTAGCCGGAGCATCATCTGGTATCTGTGGTTCCTGCTCATCCTGTTTGACTGACACTGGTACTTCAGGCACATCCGAATTTGATTTTTCACTTATCTCCTCCGAGGGTTCTTCCTCTTCTGCTGGCAACTCTTCTGATGTCTTTTCTTCTATTTCTTCCTTATCTAAATTCCCATTAGCAAAAAAAGTACGGGTAATCAGCCTTGTATTTTCCTCAGCTACAGCAACATATTTCCCATCATCCTGCAATTTGACGGAATCATAGTCCAAGGGAATCACAGTCTCTCCCGATTCCGAAATCACACCATACGATTTATGCGTGTAAGAACCGCCGTCCATAACTACATTTGATATTTGTCCTGTCCCAGCGATAAACTGATCTTCCTGGGCCCGCTTCAAATATCCATACTCCTGTGGAATTACCGTTTCATTCTTCCGATTTACGATTCCTACCTTATTTTTTTTAATAACCCAAAATAGTCCCCCTTCCTGTCTAAGCCCAGTAATAAGACCCCCATCCCAAGGATCAAAGATGTTGTTCTCTATTGGAATTACAACTTCGCCTTCCAGATTAAGCGCACCGGCAAGGTTCGTTTTTGCATCTACTACAAGAATCAAGCTACCTGACTGATCCAGAGTAACATCCGTGTAATTTCCATCAATCCACTGTATCTGGCTTGTATTCACTTGTATCAGACACCTGCTGACCAACATAACTGCAAGCATCAATGCTGCCAGTCGAAGCAGCCTTTTCCGGAATATCTTCATTTCCGAGAATAGATTCTTTTTGTTCCGCATTGCGCTCGCCCTTCCTTTCCTCTCTTGCTGCAATCCATCCTTTTTTTGCATTAGATACAAAAATCAGTAATATTGCCAAGCTTACCAAACTTACTGCAAATCCAATCTTCAGACCGGGAACTGCGTATTTAAAAATAATTTTATGTTCTCCATCCTCTAAATCTATCTTTAGAAATCCCCCTTGCACGGTTTCCGTCTTTTGCTTTTTACCATCAACATACACAGACCAGCCTTTATCATACGGAACTGTTGTAAAAAGCACATTCCTCCCATTGTTGGCTTTTACTCTGCCCGCAATATATCCTTCCTTCCATTCCGTGACATCCATGCTGCCAGACGATAAATCCTCATACGCGCGGTCCATTTCCTCCTGATCAAACGCATACATAGACATGCTGATTTTCCCGTACGTAGGACAATCCTCCTGCATACCGACTTGAATAGTAACCCGGTCACCCTTATTTACATTTCCCACATGATAAAAAGAAGAACTTAGGTCTTTATAGGCAATTGCCACTTCATTGACCATAACTGTAATCTTGTTTGAATAAGCAGCTTGCAGTCTGATATATAAGTCTTCGTCCTCTTCGGCCACAGCCTCAAATACAACATGATCATTTCTAATTCCTTCTGGCGAGAGATAACTGAATTGTTGTTTTTCGTCAAGTGATTTTACCTCGATATCATTTACTTCCTTTAACGCAAATTTTTGTTCTGTGAATATTCGGTATTCTTTACCAGTCATTAACTGAATTAGTTCCATTTGGTTTTGGAAAAAATCCTTAGTTAAAGATGACCAGTCATTTACTCCTTTTTCGCATAAATATCCAATAGGCAGCACTTTTTTGTTTTCATATACTTTAACTTCTTCTCCTTCATCAGTCTCGTTGTAACTATGATCCAGACGATTGGCATCGTTTTGTATTATCAAATAGTTTTTAATTCCAAAAAGTGTATTTAAAACCGGTGTCCCGCCCGCAGGAGAATAAGAATTACTGCTGGCAGAAAATCCAATTGATTTTAGCAACGCAATGGTATTAATATTGGTCGTAGAGCTAAATATGCCACAGCCTCGAAGATTATATGCCGCTCCTTCATTTTTCACCGTAGGATTAGACAATTCTGCACGATACTGGTCATTTGGCAGTTTATCCGCTGCTTCTTGAATGGCCTCTTTGCTACGGTAAAAATCATCTGAGATGACGCCTCCCTGCTTTACATATCCGTAATATGCGCTGGTGCTTATTTCTAAACACATGGAAAACAATAAAAGATTCCTCCACAGCTTTCCCTCTTCCTTCCGATAAAGCATCCAAAAACAAGAGTAAATTATAACCGCTGATAATGTAGAAATAAGCATTTGTGTAGTCACATTATCATTCTGTAAAAAATAGAGGGTGCTGTAAATCAGAAGCATACCGGCGCCTACACAAACCAATTGCCACCTCCTGCAATCCTTTAGCCGCTGAAATGCCTGACATGCCAAAAGAAGCAAGAAGAAATGAAGCAAAAAGACAAACCGATTAGGAATTCCCACCTGATAATGGAAACCATGCCAAATATAGTTCAATCCTTGGTTATTCAGACTAATCACCAGGAAGATTATCAGCCATGCCGCTTTTATTTTTTGGATGGGTGCAATATCTTTTAATAAAAAATATAAAAAAACCAGTCCGATAACAAAAGTTCCACAATAAAGGTTGGCTGGATATGCTGCTTGGTTGTTTATGGATAACGGGTCCGAAAACGCAAAGATGCCACCTTCCTTGCCAGCAAATATCTCAGAAAATTTTGCCATCCACTCAAAGTCCGGGAAGGATGAACTGCCTGTAGTCTTGACAATCCCCATATACGCTGGCAGGAGCACTACACACGCCAGTCCTGCTCCTAAGAGCGATGCTCCAGCAAACTGTATTCCTCGTTTTAAGAATGCCAGGTAAGAAGAATGCGTTTGAAATAAAAACCAAATAACGGCAAATAAACAGACCATGAAACCAATATAAAAGCTACACCATAAGGACAATGCAAGAGCCAGTGTATAGAGTTTCCATTTTCCTTGTTGGATCAATTTCTCAAGCCCCATCAGTAAAATAGGAAGCAGCATGATGCTGTCCAGCCACATAATGTTATATCCATAGCCAATCATGAATGTTGACAGTGCATATCCAAAGGCAAACGGCAGAATACTTACTCTTCTCTTGGCAACTTTCCACTCCAAATAGTACGCGAAAGTTCCAGCTGCAAGTGCAGTTTTCAGCATAATAAGCATATCCATAGCAGCATCCATCTCTCCAGATGGAAATAGCAAAATCAGCAGATTCAAAGGCGAGGAAAGATAATAAGTCCACAATGCATAAAAATTAAACCCAAGCCCTCCTCCCGCAGAATAAAATATTCCATCTCCGTTTAAAATCCTGTCACGATACTGTCCAAACAAAGGATAGTACTGGTGGATAGCATCATTCATGAGTAAGGAACTGTCACCAAATGGCGCATATCCCCTGGCCATCGCAATTATGAGCAATACGGTGCTTACGCCAAAAAAAGCCATCAGACTAACTTTATGTTCACTGATCCAATCCCTGAATTTTATCTTAAAACTCGTTTTATCTTTTGACTCCATTTCAAATTTCCTCACTCATTGTATTTTTCTTTTTTTACCAAACTAGCCCTAAATACCACATGTCCGTCTATCTTTTTTGAATCAATTGTTCCTATTTCACTGTAACGGCTATCCATAGATACTTCCCGGTTATCACCTAGGACAAAATACTGTTCTTTTGGTACAATCACTGGATATACATTATCACCAATCTGGAATGTCTTCTCCTTACAGTAGGGTTCCTCCAACGGGTGTCCGTTGATATACAAAATTCCCGTATTACTATCTATGAAAATTTCATCTCCTGGCATTCCGATTACCCTTTTTACCATTTCATTTTCATAACCTTTTCCTGTTCGGCAGATTACAATATCACCTCTGGCTGGCTGATAAAAAAGCTTAATGCACAGAAGAATATCTCCTTCCAAAAGAGTTGGCTGCATACTTTCACCATGCACCACTGAAAATCCACAAACTGCACCATTGATGATAATTATGGAAAATATCAACACCAGCATCTGCAAAACTGTAAACAGCAATCGTTCAACCCAACATTTTATTCCTGACTTACTAATTTTGTATCGCAATTGTAATTCCTGCCTTAATAAGCCCAATACTTTCCTTCCCATCCTCGTCGTATACAAAATAGGTCAATGTTGCAGGATATGCCCCCTTCTCAAGGCTTTTAGTCAGTTTAATCTCACTGATATATTGCCCTGGATAAATCAGGTCATCACAGCGATATATTTCCTCCTCTGAATCATCCAACTCAAGAACGACCTTGCATGGAAAACTATTACTTGGATTATTTACAATATCAATTACACCTTTAGATACTCCATTCGTAAATACCGGTGTAGAGCGCACATTTATGGTAAACATAGAATCTTCTATCTGCTGCTGAAGCAAGTCCCCATACTCACCTTCCTTCATCCCTTCCGGAATTTCACGGATCAATTCCCCTTCTGCGGCTGCAATTTCCTCCTCATCTGGCAAAGAAGAACTGTTATATTTATGATTCATCGCAGCGGCTCCAGCTCCTAACACTACTACAGCCAACACAAGGAATATCCACTTTTTCTTGCTTTTCTTTTCTAACTCCTGCACTTCCGGCTCATCTATCTTTTGAATTTCCTCTTCATAAGCCTGATTTATTTCTTCTAATGTCATTTTTATCCCTCCTGCTTTTCTACTTAATCAGTTCTGCACTTACCGCATGCTCACCTACTACTGTATCTTTCGACTTGCTGTCATAAAACGTATATACTATGGTAACTGGATAATTCCCCGACTGTTCTGGCACTTTAGATAGTTCCACTTCCTCCAGGCTCTCTCCGGGTTTTAAAATTCCAGAAGTATAATAGACTTCCCCTTTTGCCTCATCTTGAATGGAAATCTTGATAGGATATGCACAATACGGAGGATTAGCCAAACGTAGTTGAATCTTGTTTCCATCCTCTATGTTCAGATTTGTATTAACGTATATATATATTTCATTGAAGTCCACTTCCTTGTTATTCCAATCTTCTTTTTCAGATTCTGTAAGAAATGCAGGCATTCCATTTTTTATTTCACTAGGATTCTTTCCTTTTAGAAAATGACTGCCCGCCAATACTGAGAAAGCAATAACCAGCAAGATGAGAACACCCGACAAAACTTTTCTTCTTTGCTTAATCCATAACAAAAACCCCTGATTACTAGTAATCTTAGAACGTTTCCTGGTTTTATTTATATTATCTCCAGACTTTACGGATTGCTCGAACTCCTTCTCCAGTTCTTCTAATACTGAATTCTTTTCCATACTCATACCTTTCCACCAATTTATTTGCGACAAAAAAGGATGTAACTCTCGTTGCTGAATCACACCCTTTTATAAGACTTACCTTTCAGCATTTTTACCTTTTCTCAAATTAATGATCACAATTATGCCGCCGGCTGCTAACAGGAAAATCACCAGGTTTTTTCCGCTGAAAAAGTCGCCCGTCTTGGCATTAGCTGATACTTTATCGTTTAACCCATTTCCAACATTATTCGTGGACGGTTTCGTACTGTTTAAGGTAGCGCCCGAACTATTGGTTGCCTGACTTGAATTCTTTAATGATTCGTCATTTTCCACATGTCCTTCTACATCAATTTCCTCTTCTCTTTGCATTTCAGCTCTTCCACTTGACATGGACGAAATATTAGTTTCAGCAAGCACTGACTTCTGCATTGCAAAAAGCCAAAAGAGCGTCAGCATCATTAGACACAAGTTTTTAACGATAAACTTATATCTTCTTTTTTTTGCTGTTTTTGTGTATTGCATCTCTTACCCTCTCTTTCTAATTTCATTCGTCTCCATAAAAATCAAGGGTTTCATCTACATGAAAATCCCTTGGAAAAATATTGAAACTACTATTTCAACCCTTTTCCAAGGGAGCGGAGTAACCCCCGCCCCGTTTAAAACTTTAATTTGATCAGCCAATACATCTATGTACTTAATCTCTACTTGTTTTTAGTATGAGAGCCCATTGCTTCTTGCACCATCCACACTATAAGTTAAAGAAAGTTTATAAGATGTGTGAAGCTTCTGCCCATCATCATAGTTACCGGCAAACTGTGTAGATACTCCAGTCGCTTTTCCATCTGCATCTGTAAATGATAATTCTGTCATAGATGGGTTCACCGCCTGCTCATTACCCGCAATACTGCGTGTGCCTGCTGCTAAATAGCCAAGATCAGTTGCTGCATTAAGTTTTGCAAAGTCATATCTTCTGTCGGAACCTGCAATTGCAGATGAATCATCATCCTTGCTCATACCTCTGACCTGTAAATGTACACCTTTTACAGCATTCGTTCCTTCAGAGAATGTCCCATCAGCAGCCACGAGTTCAAATTCTTTAGTTGTAGGATCATTACGCTGACCAGTTACAGCAACTTCTTTTGGAATTACATCACCGTCTGGGGAGACATAACAGGACTGGTTGTATATTTTTCCCTTTACGCTAAGTCCTTCTGAAGTCAGCTGGATATTTGCGTCCTCTCCATCACCGGCAGCAAAAAACGATAATTTAGTGGGTGCTGTAATTAACAGATTTGTAGAATCCGCATCAACATCTCCCCATGAAGACGGAAGGTTACTGGTAGCGGTCATAGTTGGAACATCTGTCGTGATTGTCTGACCGTTTGATACAGTCTGAGTCGGCACTACTGTTGATGCCATATGAGACTCTGAATACGTTGGCAAGCTAGGATCAATCGGATTTCCGCTTGTATCAATCACTGCATCCTTTGTAATGTATCCATCCACGTCAATGTCTGCTTTTGATTCCACTGTTGCCTTACCTGCTGCCTTATCCTCAATTTTGTTTTCAGCAGCTGAAACTCCTACTGCCATTGAAGAAATCATGGCGCAGCTTAATCCTAATGCTGCAAATTTTTTTAATCTCCTCATTTTTTTTCCTCCTGTTTGATTTTGTATTGGCTTTATGATTAATGCATTATGCACTTAATCCTGTCTTATTCTGCGTCCCCCATTGCGAAAGAAAGACGCATTTTGTGATATCCGTAAAGAATGGTATTACCATCCCGATCGTTTATCACATCCTTAGGGATTTGATAATATCTTTTAGTATTTGATCCATTTTCATAATCACTGGGTACCTTTAGCTGCAGGGCTGTATCTCCTCTTTTAGCTGCGAACCAAAATACTGGAACTGTTGAATAATCAACTTCTTGCTTTAATTTAATCCTCGGATTGGAATCAATCTTAGCTTCCGCTTCAATACATACGACTGGCTTTGTTACAGACTGGTTCATCTGTTCAACAGTCATATCCGCATAGGATTCCAAAGTATAAGAAGAAACACCGTCTTCTATAATTCCCATGTATCCAACATTGGCCTTATGGTTTTCTCCGCCATAATTTTTTACGATTAAACCAGATGATGTTTGTAATTTAATTGAATCCATGAAAGTTTCACTTTCATTTGTCAACTTAACAGTGGGGGCAATAAAGCCGTGATTTGCTTCATTGATTCCATCTGTATAAATATTAAATACAATTCTTGTGGGTACTGTTACTTTTAGCTGATTTACCTTAACTGGAATATGTACTTCCCCGTACATACCCTTTTCTCCAGCATCCGAAGGAGTTATGCCCGTCCCTGTTAGATCAAACGTATTGCCATATATATTTTGATCGCTATAATTTGAATCAATATACTCGGTATCCTCAGAATTCTCTGCTATGCCACGGACATATTCATTGCCATCTGTATCAGTCACTTGTATCTTTCCTTGGAGCCAAGTACCCTCATTATTGTCTAACATCACAATTCTCAGATAATTTGATGGTAATAAAATATCCTTTCCGTTAACCACAAGTTGTTTATCTGCTTCTGAAACCTCATGCATTGTCAAGTCAAGAACTTTAACTTTTCCGTCTGTTCCGGTTACTGGATTTTTCTCTTTTGCAGCACTGACAGAGAGAACCGTTACGCCATCATTTATTTTGACTTCATGAACATCATTTCCAAATATAAGTCCTTCGCCACTCATGCTGTTGAACAGATTTGTCATTGTTGCTCCATCGCTGCCAAAAGTAACTGTTCCATTAGAATCCAGGTTTAAAATTTTTGCTTGCACTCCATTGACAAATACATTGAATTCTTTTGTTTTATTTCCTTCAATAGACACTTCCTTTGTAGTAGTCCCCTTAATAATCAACTCATGTGTGTGATTAGCGTTACATCCTTTAAACGCATCGCCTGTCACTGCAATAACAGATCTGCTTGCAACAAAGCCTGTATCAATATCCTCGCCTTTCTTATTCTTTAAACTTTCCTCTGTTAAATCCAGAACAATTGGACATACATCAGAAATCGTATTATCCCACAGAGCTGTCAATGTTATATCTTGTTCCGGCATCCGGAAGATATCATCCGGATTCAATATAGTCTTTTGAGAAGATCCTACTGTAACAGCCAAATTGCTCTCCCAACCAGCAAATATCCACCCTTCGCCCGGGGAGTTTAATCCATCAGGTTTTTTAACTATTACATAAGCATCTTTTCTATATGGGCTGCTCTCATCTTTCACCTCGCCAGAACCATTTCCTGCCAGGTATGAAACCTTATAAGTCGTTTCCCAATGCGCGTATAATTCCGTGTTTTCAACAGGCGTAAATGGAGCTTGTACCTTATTACCGCCTTCCGCCTTTGTATACCATCCTAAAAATATATAACCCTCTGGATGTGTAGCAGATGGAAGTTCTCCCAATGCATCACCAATCAAAACCTCATCAAAATCTTTTTCTGGAGTTCCTCCATTGCCATTGTATGTGACTGTGTAAGAATTTTTTGCAACCCACACAGGATACAAAGTCATATTTTTTAATTCTGTTAATGCTTCACCTGGCTGATACATAGCTTCTGCTGCGTTTACCTCAACACTCCAACCACCAAATTCTTTACCAGCCGGTGCATCAAAATTTGGTTTCGTAAGCGGCTGATTAGGATTCTGTGTTGGGTCATTTTCTAGTATGGTAGCATCTGCCATCTCAGCATCCGAATAATATACCTGTTCGTAGGTCTTGGAATTTTCAGAATTATCAGCTTTGTAGATAATTTTCCTTCCTGGGATAGTTATACTTCCGGTAATAACATGGCACCTTTCAGTTATGGTTTCTTCTCCTGTAGGCGACGTACCATTTGTCATAGATATTTCCTGTTCTTTATGGAAATAATCTCTCAAACGAATATTTTTTATTACTTCTCCAGGCTCTGCTGCAAAATTATAAAAATACATTTGAAACTCATGATAACCATATCCCGTCCCATCATTTGTCGGCGTTAACGCACCATGATCAGGATTTCGATACCATTTATATCCACGGCGATGAGTTATTAAATCTAATCCATCATCCTCAGGCAATTGATAATCCGGAATTATGTCATCTGTACTCTCTGGCATATTCTGCAGTTCCGGAGCTGGGAGTCTTGACGGCCATGACCACTCTAAAACACTTCCAGTGATTTCTACATGCTTTGCCATATCCGTCAACAAGCGGGCATTCAATGTGGCATTATAGCGGCCTTTTGCTAATGTCGGATCGGTATCCGCAACAGTGTCATATACAATGTAATCAACCCAGTTCCCATCCAGGTGTTCATCACCTTGGTACACCGGATAAAGTGTTACATTCTGGATCTTATATCTTCCATTTGCATCCTTTTCCTCCAATGACATACCCGGGCGATATTGAATTTGATTTATAGAATCTGAATAGATACTCCACCCCAAAAAATTCTTATCTTCAACAGGTGTAAACCCAACTTCTTCTAAAGACAATATTCTTTTTCCAGTAAGTTCTTCATCCGTCATATACTGTTGAATATAAGTTTCTGTTCCCTCAGCATTTGACTTGTAAGTAATTGTTCGACCTGGTGCACGCAACTGGCCTCCTGTTACATTGCCTCTGACAAGCGGAACTTCCTCTTCCCCGTTTGATGGATATAGCAATAATGTAGATTCACCAAGTGAAGGGCTGTAATAATCTTGCACAATAACATCAAAGGCTTGCCCCGGGATTGCATTCACATTCGCAAAATTAAGATTAAATGTCTTATAACCTGTTCTGTTTTCGCCTTGTATATATGCTCCATGATCGCTGTCCCTATAATAGCGGAAAACAACTCTTTGCTCTTTCATGTTTTTTTCCGCATCTTCCGTGACTGGATTAAAAGCCCCCAGCTCTGGTGTATTACTTAAAGTAGGAGTTGGAAGATTACTTGACCAAAACCATTGTACTGCTCCACCTTGTATCCCTGTGGTAGTGTCACTGTTGCCTGTCATTCTTGCTGTCATAGTTGCATTGTATGTCCCATTTTCTCCGGGTGTCATCGTTTCATCGAAAACAGTAAAATCCATTCCATATTCATCTGCTGGAACCTCAGGAACATATTTTTCTTCACTGACCGCAAACACCTGCATAACTGTTGTCAGAAGCACTAAACCACATAATATTAATGCTGAAATTTTTTTAAATATTGATTTCTTTTTAATCGTCATCGTAACCACCGCCTTAATAAGTAATAAATGCTTCCAACAATTCTACATCTTGCCATGTAATTACGGTTCTTCCTGTTACTGCTTCACTATTCATATCTCCCATAAGTGGTTGATAGGAGTATTTATCCAATGCCGCTTCGCCAATCACGTAATTGGTCAGCAATTCAATATCGCTATTTCTAATCGACGCATTCAAATCAACATCCCCTGATGCAATAACGATACAGCTGGCTTTCTTTCCCGTTTCTCCATAGCTTAAAGTGACCCTTAAAATGCCAGATTTACCGACTTTTGTAGATGCTGCGATTCTTGAGTTTTCAGTGGTCGGTTTTACAACAGCAAGTGGCAAGGTTTCAATAGCATCCTTATCTTTATCCTCTGTCAATACCTCTCCTGACCAATCGTACACATAAGATCCATTTATTCTAGTTCTCGTATATAGTTCATATGTATATGTGAGCTTTTCCAACTGCTCCGGCGTCGCCTCTTCTCCATTTACCATTACCTTCGGGAAATTCTTCGTCAATGTCTCGCCTGCTTTGTTGATTACTTTTATAACTGCATCCTGCCCCTCGTCCACGCCTTCAAATGTTATATCAACACTGTCGTTTTTCCAAACAGCCGTTAAAACTACATTTTGACCAGGCATTATAAAAACATCTCCTCCTGCCAATCGTGTAGTCTCTACACCATTTACAGTTACTGGAACATTACTCTCCCAACCATCAAAAAGTTTATTTTGCGGTGGTTTTACAGCATCCTCTTTTACTGTAGTAACGTTTTCGCCTTCCTCAAACAAGGTGTTTAGCGGCAAAGCACCATTACCCCCATTAAGCTGATAAGTAACACTATATTTTGCAATCCACTTACCTGATAGTGTCATATTGCTGACAACAGTTATCTCCTGACTAGGTTGATAAGTGTTCCCAGACTCATCTTCCCATCCGCCGAAAATATAGATTTTCCCTTCACCTTCCAATCTTTCAGTTTCAGGTGCACTAAATGTATACGTCTTTTCGTGAATCACTTTAGCATCACTTGGATTCATCACTTCTGTTGAAACATCCTGTGGTTTATTAATTTCATACTTAATGGAATACTCATTTATACTTTCATCCCATACTGCTTTCAGTGTTACATCTCCACTTATAGATATTTCATCGTTTACTTGGTAAATATTCCCCTCTCCAGCATCCCATCCAGCAAATTTATAGGTTTTTCCATACGCTTCTAATATTTCAGTTGTTGGTGCCTTTATCGTATATGAACTGTCATGGGTAACGGATTCACTATCTGGTTCTTTTACCTCTGTAGTAACGCCTTCCGGTTTATTTATGTCATACCGCACCGTATATTCGTTGGCATTCCAATGCGCAAAATAAGTACCCCCGGACTGTGGAGTATGCTCCATACCAGCATCACCTATTTTTTCTCCACCTTCTTTTTCGGTATACCATCCCGCAAAACCATACCCATTTTTAGTTGCATTTGGCAGTGTTATTTTTTCTCCTATTCTAACCGAATCAGTCTCTCGATCCACTGTGCCGCCATTACCGTCATATTTGATTTCATAATAATCTGCGTTATAATAGAAGGTAATCTCATGAGCATTCTTATAGTCCGACACATTGTAATTTTTTCCAGCAATTTTTTTTCCACCATCAACGCTGTACTCCCCTGTAAACGCAAATCCATGTGCAGATAAATCCGGTGCGTAAAAAGTCTTTGCCGCTACAGTATTTGCTTCCCAGATTCCATTATCATATGCGATAGTGTTCTCATTAATTTTGTACGCATTTCCGCTGGCCGATGGCGCACTGGTCGCAGTAGTTGCTTCAGTAATTGCCGCACCACCTGTGTATGGCAATTCACGTCCATTCTGATCAACTAACTTAACTTTTGTCGTATTAAAGAATTGTCCCGGTGTATCAGCTATCCAATACAGAAAACCATCTGCCGCAGGTATCCATGTTGTGTAATCCGAATTTCCTCTTCTATAATTTTCTGCAACACGAATCTGTGACTTATTCTTTTTATATACTTCTGATTGAAAACCACGTAAATCTCTTCTATATTCTGAGTTCACTATACGAGCAAAATTATTTCTGCTATTATCTTGTCCATGCCAATTTGTATTAACATGGCCTCCCGTATAAACCGGATCTGTGTAGCCTTCGCAATGAGCAATTTCTCCTAAATTGCTCATTGGGCCTATTGTTGTTTTTCCATGAAATCCATTTTCATAACCAGACAATCCGGACTCAACAATTGCATTACCCTTTATTCCAGCTGCCATGTTATTCCATCTGATATTTGCAACGTAAGGATTTACCCCTGTATTCATATAATTGTTTGCAAGTATTGCAGCTCCTCCTACATACGAATAGTTTGTAAGCAATTTGCCACCTTTCAATACGCCATTTCTCAACATCTCATGCAATTCGTCTATCGAAAATACTCTGGCTGTATTAGTACCGTTAAAAGTGGCTCTATCTCTTGGTGTCAATATGCCACACTCCCAAGCCAATCCTTGAGCATAATTGTCTACAATTTCTCCACCGGTAATTACCCAATTACCGCCCCTTCCATCATAGACATCAACAACAGCCTCATCATTATCCATATTGTGCCAAATTTTTCCTCCAGACATTTCAAAATAACCGTAGGAAGATATTTGTACTGCAGCACCTGCACCACCACGACATTCTTCAATAATGCCACCTTCCATAAAAAATCTTCCCCCATTTTCCAGGAGCACTCCTCCACCAAGATATGAACCTGCTACAGTATAAAATCCCTTTATGATTCCGCCATCTTTCATAATTAAATTCGCATCATCATACACTCTTATAGCCGCCGAAGAAGAGTCAAGATAATTTCCAAACAATGTGACATCCTCAAGAACCAATTCTGATCCTTTGTTAGCCAGATAGAACACACTCCCGTTAAAAGCAGCCGTTCTGTTCAACGTTCCACCGCCATTCAATGTAACCGTAACAGACTTCGTTACATTAATGGTGCTAGTTACATTCAAGTTACCGACGACGTTGATTGAAATATTACTTGTTGCATTTTCTATACTTGTTTTAAGTTCAGCAAAGTTTGAAACCGTTATCACCCCAGATTCAGAAGCTGCTACACTAAGCTCAGCTTCTACTCCCTCGGCAGCATCGCCTTGTAATTCCTGTTTCGCTTCCTCCTGCTCCATCCCTTCCTGCGAAGATTCCTCGCTCATCTCTATATTTGAATCAATATCATTAATGTTCAGATTTTCTTTAACCTGCCCGTTTTCTTTATCCTCATTAGATTCTGTATTTTTTTCTAATGTGATTTTATCTTGCGTCCTGACCCAGTAATATTCGACATTCTCGCCATCTTCAGAAGTTCTCAGTGCTTTACACAGGCGCCATATATAGAATTCGCCACCACTGCCATCATAAAGCTGAGCCCCCTCTGGTATTTCTTCCATATCATTTGTTCCAGACATATAAATTGGAACTTCCTCTGTATTTTCTATGTATTCCGAAACATAAATCATGTTATTTTCATCAAATGCTTCTAATACATCTGTGTATCCCTTCTCCATAAGAAAATCTCTAAATGCCAGAAAACTAAGATCCCATTGCTTCACAGCCTCTTCAGTGGGAAGATAATTAAGCAATTCATTTACTGCCTCCGTATTTTCATAAAGTAAAACAGTTTCTGCTTTTTCAGAACCACCCTCCACCGCAAAAGCTCCTGAAACATTCCCAGCTATTACTGACAATGTCAATAGTCCTACTAATCCTCTTTTGCAAACGGAACCTATATTCTTTTTCTTTTCCTTCCCAGACTCCTTCATGCCTGTTCTCCTTTCCCTCATATAGAATTAAGCTACAACATAATTATAGTTATGTTGTACTCATACCCCGGCGGAGAGCCATTCACGCACCATAAAATTTCAAAAAAATAACCGATACGAGCGTGATGTATCGAAATTAATAAAGGATGGCATAAAAAAAGCCTTTTGATTTTTAAACAATCTTAAGGTTTTAATTCGAGTACGCTCTTTCACATAAGTCCGGTATTTCGTGTATTCAATTTCCTTTAAATCCTGCTATAATGAGCTGGTATTCCTGCTAAGTTTCTGAAATGATGGATTTTATTCATTACGTTTGTGGAAATCAGAGAAAATCACTGAAATGTAAGTAGAATATAGAAAAATATGTATTGACGATTTTTGTCAAATATGATAAGATAGTTCCAATTACAGATGGTTTTAGCAATTCATACAACATAACTATAATTATGTTGTTTTTTTATTATAAGACTAAGCTTAAACTTTCTAGCCGTTTCTTATACACTGCTCCAGTGGTAGCAGTATATATCCTTGTCGTCTCCACGCTGGAATGCCCCAGAATATCCGCAAGGCTTATGATATCTCTGTATGCTTTGTAATAGATTACTGCGAAAAGATGCCGTAGGTTATGGGGAAATATTTTCTTTTCCAAAACCTTTATTTCAGATCCTAACTTCTTCATCTCCCGCCAGATGTTGCTTCGGTCAACTGCCTTGCCTCCAGATGTGATAAATATACTCCCACTCTTTATTTTCATCTTAACAATATAACAAAGCAGCTTCTTTTTTAACTGCTCCGGTACAAGAATGATTCTGACCTTTCCTTTATTGTGGATTTCAATCCGTCCTGTTTTTACTGCTTTGACCGTGAAATATTGCAGTTCACTGATGCGGATTCCTGTAGAACAGATGGTTTCCATAATAAGGGCCAGCCGTATTTTCCCCGCTTCATATGCCTTCTGTACCATATTTTTATACTCTTCCTCTGTCAGATCCCGTTCTTCCTCTCGAAAAACCGGCTTCTGTACTTTAATCCGCCTTACTTTAAAATTAAATGCACCTATAAACATCAGGAATTGATTTAAAGCTGCCAGCATAGAATTAACACTTGTAACGCTATACTCTAAGAGTATTGATTCTTTATATTCTAGTACCCTCTCCTTTGTTATAATGTTATCAATCCCAAGATATTTTATAAAATGTTTCACGTCTCTTTCGTACTTTTCTACTGTAGCCTTGCTTCGTTCCTCTTCCAGTAAGTATCTTACAAATTCTTCCAACAGCTCATTAGTAGCGATTAATTTCTGTTCCATATAACAACTCTCCTTTTCTTTAACAGTTATTATTGCCAGAAAACTATCCGCATATATCTTATTCTATCGTTATTCCATTTTTTTCTAGTGACTCTTGCCTTTGATTTCTGCCTTTCATCCAGTAATAAACTATTAAAATACCATTTACCATAAATTTAAGCGTAAAAAAAGCTCACCGGTTAGTATACCAGTCAGCTGAATCTGAAAATACCCGCCTCTGCCCTTCCAATGGCGTATCGATGTACATAACAGAAACCCATCGTGCTCAATCATTCGGAATTCGTTGCATATCTCCCATCATGAATGATATTCTTTTTAGACTGGTTCTTCTGCATTTCCTACTGTAGTTCTTTTTATCGCACATTGCTCCCACCCCTTTGTATGTACAAATGTCTAGGCGTTTTGCTTGCATTTATTGGTATCAATATTATTTTATCATTCTCTAGTATTTCTGTCAATTTTTAACATTTTTCAGGAAATTGCATATCATCGATATGATATATTATACCTTTCACTTAATTTAAGCCTAAATATCCTTGTATAAATAAGTATCAATTTCTCATCAATTAAAGGCATTATAAAATGGAAAACGGTATCTCTATGAAATTTTCCCTGGCAATTTTTCTTGCGTATTGGTAATAGTTCTGACACCCTGCATATACCCACTCTGCTATAGAACTCTCTTGTTTAATCAGCTGCTCTTTAGCTGCCTTATCTTTCTCTATGTCAAAGTTTATCAAATATCCCCAGGCGAGTTCATTTTTTAAACATTCAAAGACAGGCAACGCAGCCGGCAGTCCGGCATATTTTAACATAACTTCAAAACAACTTGTAAGTCCTTGATTCAGGAACTGACCTTTTAAATCCGCTTTATCTTTTTCTGTCATCACCTCTTCCGCACGGTGCAAAATAGGTCTGCTTATGATTATAATCAGCTGCAAAGCTTCAAAGTAAGATACAATATTCTTTCGCATTTCCATATCCTTAAAAAATAGCTCTCGGCTCGTCAAATCAAAGCCCTTGACTTTTGTCCCAACACCATTAATCGTTGAAACCAGCTCAAGTCTCCCCAAAATTTCTATCGCGTTTCGAGAAGTTATTACTGACACACCATTTTCTTGTGCAAGCTGTGCATAAGACGGCAAGATATCTCCATTCTTATATTCCTCCCTTCCTATTTTAGATATCAGAATCGATGCCAGCTGTACATAATCAGATTTTCCTGTGAGCGACCAAGTGAAGTTAAAAGCACTGTTCACATCTTCACTCTCTATTTTTTTTCCAATCCTTGTTAAATATCTGTCACTTTTTTTCTTCATCATCTGACAGAATAAACCAATCTGTTTCTTCAGTTTTTCATGCTCCTGTGCAATAACTAGTTTTTCAAACTTTTTGAACGTAGTTTTAAAAAAAGGGGCTATAGCCTGGAACTTTAGTTTATCCCATTCACTACTGCTGACCGGAAGCTGTACGTAAGAAATTAGCGCAGCAAATAATTGTTCCAGCAAATGGTTATTCGGTAAGGCAATAATCAGCCGGAACAGCTGCAGAATACCAGCTTGCAGCTTTGCTTCTGTCTTTACAGATAAGTTCTCGGCAAAAAAGCCAACAAGCCCTGCAATCTCATTGCGGAGACTTCGAGAAAGCATTTTTTGAATATAAACAAAAATCTCCGGCATTATCAGCTCCATAAAATCATAGACCTGTAAAACCGCCTCCTTTCTTCCCACCACTTCAGCTAAATAAAATTTTTGATATTTGGGATTATCGATATCAAAAGAAATTACCGCCTGTTTTCTTGGTTCCATTGTCACGTATCCATGTTCCTGCAGCAAATGTAATGCTGACCTCACTGTATTCCTCCCGACCCCATAAATATAACAGAGTTCCTTTAAGCTCGGAAGTACATCCCCCTTTTGGTATGTACCTGTGTAAATCTGTACAATAATATCTCTATATACGCTATAGTAATAGGTGTCCGTCTGTTTTTCCATTTAGCATTCCCCATTTTCATCTGTTTTGTTTATTATACCATTAGCCAGGAAATCTGGCAAAGACAGATAGACACCTCAATCTTCAAGCCATCTCCCCGGTACCATAGCAATCCACTTTAGCCGCAGATATACATGATTTACTTAATCAGGAATGAGTTCTTATAATATAACATTTTTTCTCCACACTACATCCTTCAGCCGTCTATGCTGCGAAATGCATCCAACGTATTCAAAATATTTTCAACTGCTGAATCTTCCAATTCCAACATATTGTCATCCTCAGATATGCTAATTTCCATCCGCTCCTTTTCCATGATTTGCAAGGTTTTACTTGCCTGTTTTACTTCTTCGGATACCAGCTGTTTAATCAACTGACGCAGCTCTATTACACTTAATGCCGAAGTTTCATTACTCTTTTTCCCACTGACATGTTCTAAGATAGCATCCACAATAAGCTGTGTCATACCTTTCCCGACTTCATTGAGAATCGCTGCAACTTTTATATGGTTTTCATTCTTACTATCGAATCCTATAGTAAACTTATATGGATTTTTTTTACTCACATAGTTCACGCCCCATCGTCATTCGATATAAAATATCAAATCCAATCGCATTTGCTTTCAAATCCTCAACAAACCGATACTTTCCTAACCGATCTGCTTTCTCCAGAAAGTGTCTCAGAAGCAATGCACCACCACCAATAAAAATCGTATAGGTGGATTTAGTGTCAATCCCCCGTTCCCGGATGCTGGCCAACAGATCCGTCACAAAATCCTGTACCAGATTTTCTACCCGCTTCACAACCGAATCCTCATAATATGCCGTTTCCCTATTGATGATGCTGTCTATGTCCCCATCTTCCAGAAGCATATCATACTCGCTATTGATCTTGGAGCGTATTTCATTGTACATCGTGATTACTCCCATCTCCAGTGAATCACAGTAGTCCATATCTGCTTTCCCACGGCGCATCAAAAGATAGTCTGTGGTAAATCCGCCGATGTCTATCCCCACTGCTTTTGGAATTGTATTGATTTCATTCAATACAGTAACCAGAGCCGCATAATCCTGGGGAAAAGCACACACTTTCCTGATGCACACATGATAATGCTTGCCATTATAATTAATATCCTGGACCGTGCCAGCACCTTTAAAATACGCCTCATACCTATCACAAAGCTCTGCATAATGTTTTGGAGGCAGACCAATAGGTAAATCTACTTGTACCATATCCTGTTCTTGTACCTTTCCACTATGTTCCAATTCCATTGCAATGGCAAATAAAGTAAGTACATAAAAACGGTTATCTGATGTTTTATCCCTCTGGTATGGAATACGCTTTTCACTCAGTGTGTAGTATTTTTCTCCATATTGTAAAAATTTCTCACCTCTTGCCGGTTTTTTATCCAGCACATTTATGCCGGATGTAAAAACAAAATGCAGGCTTTTGATATTCCTGTTTCCATGATCCACCGCAATCCGAAGGTTTTTAATTGGTCCTGTCATAAAATGTCACTCCTTTTCTCGTTTTCTACTTATTAATTACGTATAGTTCTACGTAAAGTGCAACTAAAATATCCGGTGCATTTAAAAAGGCACCAGCCATAAGCCAGTGCCAATGTTCCTTTAACTTTCTCATTTCTATGGGTTTTTCTTGTTGCCATTAGTATTTCATCTGCTATGCCACTTCTGTTTCTAACGCATCAGTTTCCTCATTGAAATATTTCTCAAACAAATCTATATACCGTTTTTGTGCCTCTGAAATAAGTGGTCCCTGCAAAGAAGCATATGACCATAAGAGCAGTTCTTCCTCTTCCACGTGATATTGCTCCCTTGGTTGAAAAGTTCCACAGATATATGACGGCACACATGGCTTTATAATTTCTTCTACAGCCGATTTCGTCTTTGCCTGAAGGATAAATTCTGCCTTCTTGCAAAATACTGCCTCTACAATTCTCGGTATAAAGCCATCCTGCTCGTACTTTGAAATAATACCGCGGAGTTTTATAATCGCCTGAAGCCGCATAGATGTTAGGTCTTCTGTTATATCCTCATCTGTTAGTAAGCCAGCAATATACTTTGCGTATTCAAAATCAATCATGGTTTGTTATCCCCCTTTATCATCAATTTAATTTTCCTGTAATGCATAATAATAGTCATCGATACCTTTGATATTCCCATTCCATTCACCATTTGAAGATAGATCCCATACCATCCGTCTATATGGCAGTCCCAGGTGCTCACATATTTCGTATAATCTCTGGCAGCCGCTTTGAATGATGGATCTTTTATTTATCTTCTTTGGGCATGCTACTTCCTTTTCTCCATATCCATGTACACAGACTGACAGACACCCACTTTTGTCACAGGTTTTACACGCTTCTCCATAGTCATTTTTACATAATATCTGCATTTTTTTATCCATATCATAAGCCTCGCATACTTCCTGTATTCCATATCCTTTTAGTTCTGACAGCAATGGTTCCAAATTTCGGTATTGGTTCACTCCGGCTACGCAGGCATATGTTTCTCCTGATAGGTAATGTGCAATAGTTCCTTTTAAAGCTCCTTCTGTAATATGGATAACCTTTTTATCCAAATCACCAATCACATGTACCGGGCTTCCGGAAGATACGCCTTGGCTATAATTTACGCTGGACAGCCAGATATACTTCTGTCCTTCTTTCGGTCTGTCCAGGCGGATTTGAAAGCCTTGAATTTTATCGTGGACGCAAACCGGTATTAAAAAACCAGTTCTTTTAGGGCTTAGATTAATGGTCCATTCTCCGTCCTTATCCAGATAAAAGCCTGGAACACCTTCCACGACACATCCTTCTGCCATCAGTTTCTTAACCAGGCTTTTGTAGCCAAATACTGGTATGCTGCGGTACCTCTGCGTATCAATCTGTTCATCTGTCAGCCCCCGTGCTTTTAAATCCTCCCGATGCTTTTCGGATAAATTCATATAGGATAAGAGCAAGGAGTAAGTCCGGTTCCGCACCTCTAAAGGTGCCAAATCAGCGTTCTCTACTGCTGACACCGGAAGTGCTTTTTCCTGTTGCCTTACCTCGTATTGATTTGTTGTTCCCAAATGCAGTGCAGAACAGATCTCATCAAATGCCTCCTTGTGTGTGACATTATATAAATCTCCATACAGCCTTAGCATACCACCTGATGCTCCGCACCGGTTACAGCGGAATACCTGTTTTTGTGTATTGATATTCAGCTTTCCTTTTCTTTCCCCACAAAATGGGCAGTCCGCATACCAGGAATTTGACATTTTTCTCCTAATACGCAGATTTAGTATTCGTGCCACATCCGTTATATTAAATGGAAATTCGGATACATCATGCATGGATTCCTCCTTGTCCCTGCAGCCAGAAATGCCGGCTGCAGGTCTTTTTATTATTTAGCCCGCCAAGGGCATTGCCTGTTCCATTATTTTTATAGCCGCAGCCTGGAGCAGATGGTTCGCCCCAGTATATGACTCCGCGTACCATTTCACGCTTCCTGGATTGTCCACAGCTAGCTGACCCATTGTCTTTCCATTGTGGGTGCCAGTAGGGATGACAACCTGAACCGCCTGTTCATAAGACAGTTGCCTGACCAGCTCTTCTACTGGAAGACCCGGTTGAAATGTTGGCACTGGCTGTCTTGCTACCGTATTGGCCTGCTGGTAAAATCCATTCATAGCCGGCATGGGTCCTGTTTGCTCCTGATACTGCATGGCACAATTGCCTTGCTGTACTGAAGGCTTTTGGACCCCGCTCTGCGGTATAAATGCCTGCCCCTGTGAATGCATTGCTTCCTGCATGGCAGGCTGGGAGGCAGTAGCAGATGGTGCAGGAATCCCGGCATCCACCTGTTGTGGATCGTTTTCTTCCCCTACATCTGCAAACTGCATACCAAAACCAGCATCTGCAAGCGCCCGCCCGATTGCTGCAGTCTCAGCCATCTCCAAAAACTTGTCTCCAAACTTTGGATCTTCACTCCGGAACTTCTGGGAAAAAGAATTCGAGACGTACTGCTCTTCGGGGTCGTTCTTGTCCAAGTATATCCTCGCTTCCACAATCGCCATATGATCGGCAAGACTGACAATCTTACTGATGATCTTTCCAACGGGATAGGCAAGCCGAAACCATAATTTCCTATACTTTACATCCAGGTATAGCTGCTCCTCCTGTCCTTCATTTTGGATAGTCCTCATATATTTCAATGGCTCAAATCCCTCTACATGGTTAAGTGCAGCCACAGAATCCGACTGGTTATACAATAAATCTTTCATGCTGTTGCTCCTTTCCAATATAAAAAGCAGCCTTTACCATATACATAGTAATAACCTGCCTTTTCCATTAATCTGTAATTTTTTATACTGCTAATCTTAATTGTTCCATTTCTTTTTCTGGTAGCTTCTGGTATTGGTGATAATATCCTACAATGCGTTCCCCAAGTACCGTGTTTCTCGAACCACTGTCATTTGTGTGAATGGCTTGACACACTGCACTCCACTCGCCAACAATGTATACTTTAGATTTTGCCCTGGTGACCGCTGTATAAAGAATATTTCGCTTTAACATCCGATAGAATCCCTTTACCCATGGCAGAATGACAATCGGATATTCAGAGCCTTGCGCCTTATGCACTGTAGTTGCATAGGCCAATTCAATCATCTCTATCTGCTCTACATCATATTCCACTGTTCGGCTGTCAGAAAACTGTATCACAGCTTTGCTTTCTCCATCGGAATCCACAAAACAATCCATGAGCATGCCCATGTCCCCATTACTGGCATCCGCAGTATTTTTATTTTGCAGTATCTTGTCATCCGGACGGAACACATGCTCCCCGACAGCCAATTCCTTTTTACCGCTGACTCCAGGGTTCACCATTTCCTGCAGTACCTTATTGAGCTGATTGACGCCTGCCATGCTCCGTCGTCGGTAAGGTGTCAATATCTGTACCTGATCCAGCCCATGTTCTGCCACTTCTTTCGCAAAAATTTCTGTAACCTTTTCCGCTGCAGCTTCTGCACCCTTACATGCAATAAATTGAAAATCATCGTTTAAGTAAAGCTGCGTCTTATTCTCCTGCATAAGTTCAGCATTGACAGGGATAGTGCTTTCAGCTCCCTGCCGGTATACTAAATCCAATACCGTAACTGCAATCAGACCGCAGCCTATTAGCTGTCGGAACACATCACCAGCACCAACTGAAGGCAGCTGATTGACATCCCCAA
The DNA here is from genome assembly GCF_034355335.1 of Blautia coccoides. Lineage (NCBI taxonomy): Bacteria > Bacillati > Bacillota > Clostridia > Lachnospirales > Lachnospiraceae > Blautia > Blautia producta. The sequence goes on along the minus strand of NZ_CP136422.1, from coordinate 694,347 downwards.
TAAACAAAACCCTTGTCCCCGGCTTCAAGCGCAAAAAGAAGTCAAAAGCCAGTTGCATATCTACCATAGACGTTTCGTCTATGCTGATAAATCCTGCCTGGAAATACTCAAAGTCACAATTTCCCATATCTCCCAGAAGACCCATTGCCATATGCATGGTCGTGGCATCTTGATTTCCCGTTGCCTCCGACATACGTCTGGCAGCCCTTCCTGTGGGAGCCATTAGCTGGATATCCTCTTGTGATAATTCCTTATAGATAAACAGGATGACCTGAAGCACGGTAGTTTTCCCTGTTCCCGGTCCTCCTGTGATAATGGATAAGCGGTTGGAAAACACCATCTGTACGGCTGCTTTTTGTTGTTCGGATAACTCTATCCCCAGCTCCTTTTGTGCCTTGTTAAGAAGCGGTCCAATATCAACCGGCATATTTTTTTCCAGAAGCATTTTGGCTATCATAGATGCAGTCAGGTTCTCCGTATCAAATTGCCGGGTAATATATACCCGTTCTTCATCCACTACAATATCTTTTTGCATAACCAGGCGGTAAAGCACGGTCTCTATCTCCCGTTTTGTGACAACCGGATAATCAAAACCGTAGTTTAGTGCTTCTATACAGTCTGCCACTAACTTCTCGCGTACCTGAAACAAATGTCCATCTGTGATCACCTCATGGAGAATGTAGCTGATACACCCGGAAATCCGCATAGGGTCATTCATGGTGCATCCACATTTCTTTGCAATCTCATCTACAGTCAGGAAACCAAATCCCTCAACTGCAACCAGCATATAAGGTCTATGACGGACAATATCCAGGGACTGTTCATGATAGTGCTGCAAAATCCGCTGTACTTTCTTCGGCGTGATTTTAAACGGTGCCAATGCCGTCATCAGCTCACGAAACAGTTTGTTTTTCCCAAAACCAACTTTGATCTCCTCTAATTTGCGTTCACTGATTCCTTTGATTTTAAGCAGCTGATCCGGATCATGCTCCATGATCTCCAGGGTATCCAGCCCAAAGGAGTCATATATCATTTCAGCCGTCTTTTGGCGGATTCCCTTCAAAGCGCCAGATGCAAGGTACCCGATGATACCCTCCCTGGTACGGGGGACCACTTCCAAAAAGCTTTCCACTTGGAACTGCATCCCATGGTTTTTATTCTCCCATGTGCCAATCATCTCCACCTCGATTTTATCGGATAACGGAAGTGAATAACCTACGGCGCTAAAGCCAATGTTCGCTCCCTTTGTGTGGTAGCTGTCCCTGGCAGACATCGGAACAGACGTATCAGTAGTCATAAATACCGCCACTGTATATCCGTTCTCTTCATTTTGATAAATTTTATGCTTAAACCGACATCTCATTATTTATGTCCTCCGCTTCTTGTTACGCCGCCTCCTTCTTTACCCGAAAAATCCGGCTTTCACTTGTCTTTGCATATTCCTCAAAGATATCGGGATGCTGAATTTTCAGTTTTTCCATGTCATCCTTTGCAATCTGTGTCCGGAGCATCGGATTATAAGTAATCCGGTAACGGCAATCTGTTCCCTCTACTATAGCTTTGCAGCCTTGTCCCAGCTCCTCCACAAATGGGATAGAAAGCTGCCGCTGTTCAGACTCGATTTCACGTTTTCTTTTTTCAAGTATTGACTTCTCTTCAGATAGTTCCAGATATCGCTCCAGCTTTTTAGCACTTCCAATCGTCAGTTTTTGCTCAGGAAGCGACTTATCTCCATATCCCACAAACCTTCGGATGCTGTTTAAAATCAAATCCGGCTTTCCATATAGCTGCGGCTCTACCCTTTTCTCTACATACTCGTTCCAGAAGAACTCTTCCTGCTCAATGATCTCCTGCTCTTCCTCCATGTCCCGGTCAATTTTTCGGATAAAAAATTCATTTGCATTATTACCATATAGACACGCAATATAAGCCTGGTTAAGATTCATGACAGCGAGGTAATGGCGTACCTGATAAACATAGTGAGCTGGTATCCGACCATCTGCCCACTTATCCTGGCTGTTATAGTTACAGGTCTTACACTCTAAGATACCAAATGTGCCATCCGGAAAGCGAATGAAATAATCCACGTCGGCAAGCATAAAAGGATATTTTGGATGTCGAAACATCTTATGGACTGGAAATACTTCCAGTCCTGTTTTTGCTGAAAAAATCTTTGCAACTAAATCCTCCAGCCGGTGCCCTACTTCCAATGCAACCCAGTTATTGCTTCCTTCTTCGATTACTGGCTTTACACCGATTTTGTCATTGTATAAGTCAAATGCAGTGGCAAACGGGGAGATTCCCATAATAGCCGCCACATCACTGCCTCCTATTCCTTTTCTTCGGTATTTCAGCCACTCTTCCCTCGTAAGCTTATCTATATCCACAACCACTTGTGCCTCATATTGTATTACACTATTCTTTTCCAAACTGTCCACCCCCCATTCTTACCACTTAACAGGTATGCAAAGATCATACTCCGCCCAGTCATACGAAAGGACTTTAGCGATATCTTCCTCCAGCCGGATAATCTCCTGGCTTTTCATACCCTCACAGGCTGCGAAAAAAACAGCTTCATTGAGCGCATAGTAAAGGTCATGTGCACTGCAGGGTACATCTCCGTTTTGGGCTTTAAAAAGCTCTACTACTTCATTTTTAATTTTCTTTTTCATATCCAGTTTGTTCAAGATTCCCATAAGGCAATTCGCTGGATGGTGAATTTCAATATCCATAAGCTTTGCAAAATCCATCAAGGTTTCTTTATATCTGGAAAAAAGAAGTTCCAGGTTTTCCTCAAACTTTTTAATACTCGCTCCTTTATGTGTCAACCGGATGGGATTTCCTAAACTGATTGTCTGGTTTCCACTCCCACATAAAAGCATGGGATAAAGATTAGCACCGCTTGCAGCCACATCAGAAGTCGTCAGACGCAGTGCCAGCTTGATAACTTTCATGGAAATACCATGCGCATCAAGCGCCTTTTTATAAACTTCCAACACTTCCTCATCTTCCAGTTCCCACATAGCAGTAACAACGGAATGGTCATAACTGCCTGAACCTTCCACATAAGTGCTGCCTGGATATTTTTTATTCAAATACTCTACTACTGTCTCAAATACATCCTGCATTTCCAGGATGCTGTAATCACAATAATCACCACCATGGACCGCCGACACTTTTCCATCCGCAATCTTTATCAAAGCCTCTCCCTTTGCCACCTGTAGACAGTAATTGACCACCTTGGAATAATATGCCTTATCCAGCTTCCGAAGACCTGGGCCGGATATGCCAGCCCGTTTCAGTATAGTTTGAATTGCACAGTCACGTACCGGATAGGTCTGTCCGCGCATTTTCAACATCAATTTCGTATGATTTTTAGTATCATTCAGAATCTCCTGCTCTCTTTCTTCAATTTCCTCTTCCATGTCCATTTTTTTCAAGGGAACTAATCGCAGATCCTTTGTTGGTTTCCGTATCCAGGATGCACTCCCGGCACGCTCCTTTAGAAAATGCATCAGCTCCTCCACGTTGGCAAATGTGGTCTGAAACCCATCTGCATACACTCTTGCTTCTTTCATTTGTTTTCCACCTTTCTTAAATTTTTTATATCCATAAACAGCTGAAGCTGTATCTGGCAGACTAATTTCCCAAAAGTACAGATAATATCTTTTTATTCCCGTATATAAAAAATGGATGATTTAAGAAACACTTACATTTCCTAAATCATCCAAGAACACATAAAAAAAGCGCCATCTGCCCATTTACTGCGCAAAATGACACTTAATACAAACCTAAACAACTTATGCCAAGCAGATGCTCTTTGCTCTGCTCTCATGATTCAGGATTCATCATATCCCGAATTTCACCTCAAAGGGTGTGCATAAAATTAACTATAGGCGTATAGTAGCACAATATATTGTTGTTGTCAATCAATTCAATGGCATATCTGGTATAATTATCGTTTCTATTGACTATTTTGCATTACAAAATTCATAAATTTTTGATAATTTTTCCAAATTTTTTATTTCTTTTCGTTATTATCCCTTAAAAGCACCTTGAAAACTCCATACACATCCCTGCAATGGATATAGGCGCTGCAGATAGTGTGCATCCTTGCACGCCTGCAGCTTGATGTCTACATAGTAACACCTTCTACGTGGTCTCAAAGGGCACAGGAACTGGTTGTGGCGGGTGAAAAAATATATAGAGGTGATACATTTGATAAAAAAATCTGAAACATATGCATCCGTATTCAAAGACTATCCGGATGTAGTAACCGTAGAGCAAATGGCTGAAATGTTGGGTATTAGTACAAAAACAGCATATCGATTGCTAAAAAACAATGTCATTCAACATTTTATGATCGGGCGGATTTATAAAGTACCTAAGTATCATATACTTACCTATTTAAACCTTCTTGAACCTCCAAAATAAAATTTGACAAGACAGTGCCAAATTTATGCCTACATGATATAATAATTATATCAGTAGTGGGTGTAAAATAACTGTTACCTCAAAAAAGGAGGTAAAATGTCATGGTAGCAGGACATCTACGAGAAAAAAATGGAATATACCAAATGGTGCTAAGCTATAAAGATAGTTCAAATAAATGGCGCACCAAATCAATCAGCACGGAGTTACCGGTAAAGGGAAATAAAAAGAAAGCTGAGATGCTGCTGGCAAAAGCCAAGAAAGAATTTATACCACCCATTTGGGACAAACATGCACTTTTAATTGATTTAATCAAACATTGGGTAAAATATGCCTCTCTTGAGACTGAAGTGTATGCAGAGTATAAAGAGTACATTGAAAACTATATTACACCGTATTTTACGAATCACACTATTTCTATTGGTGGCTTATCTGCAAAAGATTTAGAAGCGTTTTTTAATGAACTCATAAAAAGGCGTAAAAAGGCAGGAAGTATGAAGTACCTGCTGAAAACCACCCATCGCATTATATTAAGTGCATTGGATTATGCAGTTCAGTCAAAATGGATTGCACATAATGTGGCGGATGATATTGACCCTAACACGGGTCAGGCAGAGATTCTTTTTGCCGATTTCATTTTAGAATGGTTGGCCATAATAAAGTACAAAGTACAGATTACAACTTATGCCGGATATGAGTCCAATGTAAAAAAACGTATTGAGCCTTATTTCCGCGAAAAGGGTTACACACTAAATGATCTGTATGAAAATCCTAAGTATATACAAGACTATTACACATATGAGCTTGAGAAAAACAAGGTTAAACCCAACACAGTTATACGGCGGCATGCGAATATCCATAAATGCCTGGAATATGCTGTCCATATAAATCTGCTGAAAGGTAATCCAGCTGACCGTGTAGAGCGACCTGAAGAGAATGATTTTTCTGCTCAATACTACAATTCTATTGAGTTAGCAGAAATGTTTAAAGTCTTTCGTGGAGATCCTATAGAAATATGCGTAATACTGGCTTCCTTCTATGGTATGAGGCGAAGCGAAGCCTTGGGTGTAAAATGGTCCAGTATAGATTTTGTGAATAAAACTATATCTGTGAGACATGTAGTTACAGATATTTATTTAGACGGAAAATGCCAGCACATTTCCAAAGATAAAACAAAATCAAAATCCAGTACCCGTAAACTTCCGCTTGTCCCGCAATTTGAGACTGCTCTGGTGGAGCTTTATAAAAAGCAGCAGATCCAACGAGAACTATGTGGCGAGGACTACAGCCTGGAATACCTTGATTATATCAACAAAAACGATATGGGTGAGAGATTGAAGCCAGGATATATATCGGACCATTTCTCATTAATCCTAAAGAAAAATGGACTGCGTAAAATACGTTTCCATGACCTTCGCCACAGCTGCGCTACCCTATTGTACGAGAACGGGGTAGACTTAAAGTCAATCCAAGAATGGTTAGGGCATAGTACGATTGGAACTACAGCAAATATCTATACACATTTTGATTATACAAAAAAGATAGACACTGCTAACGCAATCCTGGGAAATTACCCATTGGTATCGGCAAATGCATATTATTAAAAAAAGACTCAAACATAATGTTTAAGTCTTCTAAAAAATGCCGGTGACCGGACTTGAACCGGTACGGGATTGCTCCCGAGGGATTTTAAGTCCCTTGCGTCTGCCTATTCCGCCACACCGGCAAATGTACATCCATCATTTTTATGTTCCCAAAACTCAAGGGATATTTTGAAGGGATGCAAATACACTTACCAAATATTAAGTTTTAACCCCGCATAAACACTGGGTTTTTTGCCGAAAGAGACTTGAAAACCTACTGGATTTTAAGTCCCGGGCGTCTGCCAGTTCCGCCACTGCGGCAAAACGACCCAGAAGAGACTCGAACTCTCGACCTCCGCCGTGACAGGGCGGCGCTCTAACCAACTGAGCCACTGGGCCAAAACTTTATGAAACTATAACCTTTAACTAATAAATGGACCTTCGGGGACTCGAACCCAGGACCGACCGGTTATGAGCCGGTTGCTCTAACCAACTGAGCTAAAGGTCCAAAGAGCCGATGATCGGACTCGAACCGATAACCTGCTGATTACAAATCAGCTGCTCTGCCAATTGAGCCACATCGGCGTACCTGTTTAACCTATTGTTTCACTCTATCCTTCACCAAATATGCTGAAGCTTCCTTACTTATGTTCTTGAGTGACTCCAAGGGGATTTGAACCCCTGTTACCGCCGTGAAAGGGCGGTGTCTTAACCGCTTGACCATGGAGCCAAAAAACTCCCCCTGTTGGACTCGAACCAACGACACTGCGGTTAACAGCCGCATGCTCTACCGACTGAGCTAAGGAGGAATAGATACAACGATACACCGTACCTTCAAAACCGCATATACAAAACACAAAAACCTTCTTTTCAAACCCGCCGTTTGCACTTTCGTGCTCAGGTCAAGCCCTCGACCGATTAGTAGCAGTCAGCTCCATACATTGCTGCACTTCCACCTCTGCCCTATCCACCTCGTCGTCTTCAAGGGGTCTTACTTCTTTATGAATGGGATATCTCATCTTGAGGGGGGCTTCACGCTTAGATGCCTTCAGCGTTTATCCCTTCCAGGCTTGGCTACCCTGCCATGCAGTTGGCACTGCAACAGGTACACCAGCGGCCCGTCCATCCCGGTCCTCTCGTACTAAGGACAGCTCCTTTCAAATATCCTACGCCCACGCCGGATAGGGACCGAACTGTCTCACGACGTTCTGAACCCAGCTCGCGTACCGCTTTAATGGGCGAACAGCCCAACCCTTGGGACCTACTACAGCCCCAGGATGCGATGAGCCGACATCGAGGTGCCAAACCACTCCGTCGATGTGAACTCTTGGGAGTGATAAGCCTGTTATCCCCAGGGTAGCTTTTATCCGTTGAGCGATGGCATTCCCACTTAATACCACCGGATCACTAAGCCCTACTTTCGTACCTGCTCCACCCGTCGGTGTCGCAGTCAAGCTCCCTTCTGCCTTTGCACTCTGCGAATGGTTTCCAACCATTCTGAGGGAACCTTTGGGCGCCTCCGATACTCTTTCGGAGGCGACCGCCCCAGTCAAACTCCCCGCCTGGCATTGTCCCACCGCCGGTTAACGGCGGCTGGTTAGAAGCCCAATACTGCAAGGGTGGTATCCCAACAGTGGCTCCATGGCAACTGGCGTCACCACTTCTTAGCCTCCCACCTATCCTGTACATGCAATACCGGACCCCAGTACCAAACTGGAGTAAAGCTCCATGGGGTCTTTCCGTCCTGGCGCAGGTAACCAGCATCTTCACTGGTACTTCAATTTCACCGGATGCATTGCCGAGACAGCGCTCAAATCATTACGCCTTTCGTGCGGGTCGGAACTTACCCGACAAGGAATTTCGCTACCTTAGGACCGTTATAGTTACGGCCGCCGTTTACTGGGGCTTAAATTCAATGCTTCGTCTCCTGACATCTCCTCTTAACCTTCCAGCACCGGGCAGGCGTCAGCCCATATACCTCACCTTTCGGTTTCGCATAGACCTGTGTTTTTGCTAAACAGTTGCTTGAGCCTATTCTCTGCGGCCAGGTCTCCCTGGCACCCCTTCTCCCGAAGTTACGGGGTCATTTTGCCGAGTTCCTTGGCAATGCTTCTTCCGTCGGCCTTAGGATTCTCTCCTCATCCACCTGTGTCGGTTTACGGTACGGGTACGATATGAACAATAGCGGCTTTTCTTGACGCATGGCTCACACACTTCCCTACTTTAGTTCGGTCCGCATCACGCTTTTGGGTTGTCTGACGGTTTTTCCTATCAGACCCCTCCTTCGCTTGCCCCGGGATACCATTCCCGGGTTGTGCTCTCCACACGTGTCCCCACAGTTCTGTCATATCGCAGTACAGGAATCTCAACCTGTTGTCCATCGGCTACGGCTCTCGCCCTCGCCTTAGGCCCCGACTTACCCAGGGCAGATCAGCTTTACCCTGGAAACCTTAGATATTCGGCCACAAGGATTCTCACCTTGTTCTCGCTACTCATTCCGGCATTCTCTCTTCCATGCAGTCCACAGCTCCTTACGGTACTGCTTCTTCCCACATGCAATGCTCCTCTACCAATGACTATGTCATTCCTCAGCTTCGGTGTCGTGTTTTAGCCCCGGACATTTTCGGCGCAGGACCTCTCGACCAGTGAGCTATTACGCACTCTTTGAATGTGTGGCTGCTTCTGAGCCAACATCCTGGTTGTCTTTGAAATCCCACATCCTTTTCCACTTAACACGCACTTTGGGACCTTAGCTGGAGGTCTGGGCTCTTTCCCTTTTGACTATCCAACTTATCTCGTATAGTCTGACTCCCGGCAATCAATTCTATGGCATTCGGAGTTTGATATTCTTCGGTAGGCTTTGACGCCCCCTAGGAAATTCAGTGCTCTACCTCCATGAATCTGTGCCGAGGCTAGCCCTAAAGCTATTTCGAGGAGAACCAGCTATCTCCGGGTTCGATTGGAATTTCTCCCCTATCCACACCTCATCGCCACCCTTTTCAACGGATGTGCGTTCGGTCCTCCACTACCTCTTACGGCAGCTTCAACCTGGACATGGATAGATCACCCGGTTTCGGGTCTGCACATACTGACTCTGGCCCTATTCAGACTTGGTTTCCCTACGGCTCCGCGTCTTAGACGCTTAACCTTGCCAGTATGCACAACTCGCCGGACCGTTCTACAAAAAGTACGCGGTCCCTCATATAAAGAGGTTCCACAGCTTGTAAACACAGGGTTTCAGGTTCTCTTTCACTCCCCTCCCGGGGTCCTTTTCACCTTTCCTTCACAGTACTATGCACTATCGGTCACTAAGGAGTATTTAGCCTTACGGGG